>NZ_JAHWZY010000099.1:0-1685 GCF_041380215.1 Streptomyces pimonensis | reverse complement strand
AGCCCGGATCCACCGGCCTGATGCCTGTGGATGGCCTTTCGAGAAACGAGGAAGTGCCTTGCGACCTGCGATGATGGGAGTTCTCTAGGCTTCCAGCACGCACGATCGGCAAGGCACTTCTGAGATGCAATCCTCCCATGCCGCGGCGGCGGTCTCGTCCGCGTTCGATGACCCGAATCTGATCGCGTACGGCGGGCTGGGGCCGGTGGTGCGGCTGGCCGAGCGGTGCGGTCTGCCCGCGCTGGCCGACGAGCACATCCACCTGCCGTGCTCGAAGGACGGCACCGGAGCTTTCCCGGCGGCGAAGCTGATGTCGCTGGTGGGTGGCATGGTCGCTGGCGCGGACAGCATCCAGGACATGGACCGGCTGCGGCACGGCGCGATGCCCCGCCTGTTCACCGGAGTGCGGGCCCCGTCCACGCTCGGCTCGTTCCTGCGCTCCTTCACCCACGGCCACGTGAAGCAACTGCATGCCGTGGCCCGCCGGTTGCTGCCCCGCCTCGCGGCGCACACCCCGCTGCTGCCCGGCGCTGACCAGGTCGCCTACGTGGACATCGACGACACCATCCGCCGCACCCACGGCTACGCCAAGCAGGGCACCGGATACGGATACAGCAAGGTCAAAGGGGTGAACGCGCTGCTCGGCGTCGTCTCCACACCGCTGGCCGCCCCGGTGATCGCCGCCACCAGGCTGCGCAAAGGACCCTCGAACTCCGCACGCGGGGCGGCCGCGTTCGTCGCCGAGACCATCCGCACCGCCCGCGCCTGCGGCGCGAGCGGCCTGCTGGTGGTGCGGGCCGACTCCGCGTTCTACGGCGCCGACGTCATCAACGCCTGCCGGTCCCTGAACGCCCGCTTCTCCATCACGGTGCGGATGAACGCCTCCGTCAAGGCCGCGATCGCAGGCATCGACGACGATGCCTGGACTGCCATCAAGTACCCCCAAGCGGTCTGGGACGAGGAGGGCCAGTGCTGGATCTCGGACGCCGAGATAACCGAGACCACCTACACCGCCTTCACCTCCAAACCGAAGAAACAGCAGGTCACCGCCCGTCTGATTGTGCGTCGCGTCAAACGCCTGGGCACTGGTGCCCAGCCCGACGGGCAGGGCACGCTCTTCGACACCTGGCGCTACCACGCCGCGTTCACCGACTCTCCGCTCTCCTTGAGGGACGCCGAGCGTGATCACCGGCGGCACGCTGTGGTGGAACAAGTAATCGCGGACATCAAGAACAGCGCCTTCGCGCACGCGCCGTCCGGATACTTCCAGGCGAATGCCGCCTGGCTCACCCTCGCCGCCCTGGCCCACAACCTCACCCGCGCCGCCGGCGCACTGGCCTCTGCGTTCCACGCCAGAGCGACCACTGCAACGATCCGCGACCACCTCATCAACGTGCCCGCCCGCCTCGCCCGCTCCGCCCGCCGACTCACCCTCCACCTGCCCGAACGCTGGCCTTGGAGCGAGGACTTCAGCCAGTTGTTCCGCGCAGTGCACGCGCCACCACCGACCGCCTGACGCGCCCTGCCCAACCCGCCCGAAGGGGCCCGAGACCTGTGGACATGTGGAAGAGCTGGGCAGACCAGCGGATACTCCCTGCCCGAAACCGCAGATCAGCCGCCAGACCACTCGAACGCCCCCGGAATGATCACTCCTGAATCAAGCCGGTGGATCCGGGCTCAGGGGC
>NZ_JAHWZY010000098.1:0-1734 GCF_041380215.1 Streptomyces pimonensis | reverse complement strand
GGGTGTCCCGGGCCGGGGGTGTGGCGTTGGGCCGGGTGTGTCGATGACTTCCCGGTCCCCGCGGCCACGTTCTCAGCGTCAGCGTCTTGAAGTGGCGGTGACGTCCGTGGTGGAGAAGCGTCTGGGCGCTCTGCCTGTCGCTGCCGAGTTTCTGCGCCGGCTGGATGTGGCCGGGATCGTCGACGAGCTGTGCCCGGGCGGCGCGAGCGCACATCTGACCCACGGGCAGGTGATCGAGGCGCTGGTGGCCAGCCGGCTGACCTCGCCCGTACCGCTGGTGCGGGTCGGGGACTGGGCGCGGACCTGGGCGGTGGAGGAGGTCTTCGGCATCGAGCCGGGCCTGCTCAACGACGACCGCCTGGCCCGGGCCCTGGACGCGATCGCCCCGCACCTGGAGCAGATCGCGGGCACCGTCGGCGCACGGGCGATCACCGGGTTCGGTATCGACGTGTCCCGGCTGCACTGGGACATGACCAGCATGTCCGTCCACGGCGCCTTCCCGGACGGGGACCAGGACGAGCAGTACCCGGTCATCGGCTACGGGCATCCCAAGGACCGGCGGGTGGATCTGAAGCAGGTCCAGGCCGGGCTCGCGGTGTCCGCCGACGGCGGGATCCCCGTCCACGCCCGCGTCTTCGGCGGCGGCGCGGCCGAGGTCAGCCAGGTCGTCGGGGCGATGAAGGACCTGCAGGGCATGGCCGGTGAGCAGGACTTCCTGATGGTCGCCGACTCCAAGCTGGTGTCCTACGCGAACCTCACCGCACTGCTGGCAGCCGGGGTGGATTTCATCGCGCCCGTCCCGGCCGCGCAGGTCAAGGACGAGGTGTATGCCGCTTTGGACCTCGCCCAGGCGCCGGTGGTGGACTGGGTGCCCGAGCGGGACGCCGGCAAGGAACCGGACCAGCGGGAGGTATACCGGGTGCTGGAGGACGTCCACACCCTCGCCGGGCCCCGCAAGCGCGACCCGGTCCTGACGGTGCGGCGGATCCTGGTCCACTCCACCGGCAACGCGGCCGGTCAGCAGGCCGCCCGGGCCAAGCGCCTCGCCCGGGCCGGGGAGGAAATGGACAAACTCGCCCGCGCGGCGGGCGGACGGCACTACAAGACCCGCGAGAAGGTCGCCGCCCGCGCCGGGGTGATCGCCGCGAAGCGCCGCGTCGCCTCCTGCCTGCGCTGGGACATCACCGAGGACGAGACCGGTGCCCCCTCGCTCCGCTGGCACTTCGACCAGGAGGTCCTCGACGCCGAGGCCCAGGTCGACGGCTGGTACGCGCTGATCACACCACTGACCGTCGAACAGGCCGCCCCGCAGGACGTCCTCATCCAGTACAAGGGTCAGGGTGCGGTCGAGCGCCGGTACCACGATTTCAAGGGGCCCCTCGCGGTCGCCCCGGTTTTCGTGCAGCACAACCACCGCGTCGCCGCCCTGATCCAGGTGATCTGCCTGGCCCTGCTGGTGTTCTGCCTGATCGAGCGCCAGGTGAGGCGTGCACTGGGCCCCGAGCAGACGATGATCGGCCTCTACCCGGACAACCGCCGGGTCCGGCCAACCGGCCGGATGATCCTCTACCACCTCGGCGAGTTGACGCTGCGGATCGGTAACGTGACCGACCCGCCCACCGTCCAGATCACCCGTGGCGTTCAACTCCACCTCCTCGAACTCCTCGGCATCGAAGTCACACGAACCCGCTGGCCACAGACCTGAATCAGTGACCCGCGAAGTACGGGGCTAGC
>NZ_JAHWZY010000097.1:0-1792 GCF_041380215.1 Streptomyces pimonensis | reverse complement strand
AGCGGCGACCGCCACGTCCGGGGCCATCGTCCCGAGGCCCCAGCGGCGCAACCGGGCGGCCTGCGCGTCGGTGGCGACCATGCCGCCGCCGCCCCACGGCCCCCACGCGACGGCCGTGGCGGGCAGTCCCGCCGCCCGGCGGTGCTCGGCCAGCCCGTCCAGATAGGCGTTGGCCGCCGCGTACGCGCCCTGCCCGCTGCTGCCCCAGACCCCGGCGATGGAGGAGAACAGGACGAACGCGTCCAGGGGCGTGTCGGCCAGCAACTCGTGCAGGTTCCGCGCACCGTCGGCCTTGGCCGCCAGTACGTCGGCGAACTCGGTGAGGTCGTCCGGGTCCAGGTCGGCGAGGACGGCCGAGCGTTCGATGCCGGCGGCGTGGACGACCGCGGTGAGCGGGAACTCGGCGGGAACGGAGGCGAGTACGCCGGCCAGCGTGTCACGATCGGCCACGTCACAGGCCGCGATGGTGACCCGGGCGCCGAGCGCGGTCAGCTCCGCGGACAACTCGTCCGCGCCCTCGGCCGCCGGTCCGCGCCTGCTGGTGAGCAGCAGGTGATCGGCGCCCTTGCCCGCCAGCCAGCGGGCGACGTGCGCGCCCAGGGCGCCGGTGCCGCCGGTGACGAGGACCGTGCCACGCGGCGACCAGCCCGCCTCGGACACCTCGCCCACCGGGGCGGGCACCAGCCTGCGGCCCAGCACCCGGCCGCCGCGCAGCGCGACCTGGTCCTCGCCACCGGTTCCGGCGGCGAGCACGGAAGCCAGCAGATCACCGGTCTCGCGGTCCCACGCCGTCCCGTCCGGTGCCTCAGGCGTCTCGGGCAGGTCGATGAGACCGCCCCAGCGGGAAGGCTGCTCCAGCGCGGCCACCCGGCCCAGGCCCCACAGCATCGACTGCTCGAACCCGACGGCGGTGTCACCGCCGTCCACCGACACCGCGCCCGACGTCACGGACCACAGCGGCACGTCCGCCTCGCCGAGGGCCCGTTGCAGGGCGAGCGTGGCGGCGACACCCGTGGGCACGGTCGAGGCGTCGGCGTCGGCGAGGCCCAGCAGCGACACCACGCCGTCGACCACCGACAGGTCGACCGGCCGGTCCGTCCAACCGCCCGCTCGCGGGTCCACGTGCAGGACACGCACGTCCGCGCCGTTGCGGGTCAGCGCGTCACCGACCCACTCCGCGCGCTCCTCACCGGCCGCCGCGACGACCAGCCAGGCACCGGCGAGCCGTCGGCCGTCGGGTGCCACCGGACGCCAGTCGACGCGGTAGCGCCAGCCGTCGGCCGTGGACCGGTCGCGCTGCTTCCTGCGCCACGCGGACAGGCTCGGGAGCACGGCACTGAGCGGATCATCGGCCGACACGCCCAGTGTACGGGCGAGATCCGCGATGTCCCCCTCCTCCACGACCTCCCAGAACCGCGCCTCCCCCGGCGATGTCCGCTCCACGCCGCTCCGAGCGGCGACCGGGGTGTCCAGCCAGAAGCGCTCACGCTGGAAGGCGTACGTCGGCAGGTCCACCCGCCGCGCGCCACGGCCGGCGAGGAACGCCTCCCAGTTCACCTCGGCACCGCGTACGTGCAGTCGCCCGACAGCCGTCGTGGCGGCCACCGCTTCGGGACGGTCACCCCGCAGCACCGGTACGAAGACGGCGTCCGGCGCGGTCTCCTGGCCCAGCGCGGCCAGCGTGCCGCCGGGACCGACCTCGACGAACGTGCTCACTCCCTCGTCCACCAGCGTGCGGATGGCGTCGGCGAAGCGGACGCACTCGCGGACGTGCCGCACCCAGTACTCCGGA
>NZ_JAHWZY010000096.1:0-1834 GCF_041380215.1 Streptomyces pimonensis | reverse complement strand
GATCGTGTCGACGCTGACCGGCGTCCGCGCCACCGCCGAGGAGTTGGCCTCTCCGGAGTACTGGGTGCGGCACGTGCGCGAGTCCGTCCGTTTCCACGACGCGGTCGCGGGGCTGCGCGAACAAGGCGTCGACGTCTTCCTGGAGATCGGCCCCGGCGGCGTGCTCTCGGGCCTCGGGCAACTCAGCGCTCCGGAAGCCTCCTTCGTCCCCGCCTTGCGTGGCGACCGCCCCGAGCCGACCGCACTGCTCACCGCCATCGGCCGACTGCACGTCGACGGCGTCCCGGTGGACCTGGCAGCCCTCTTCGACGGCAGCGGGGCCCGGCGGGTCGACCTGCCGACGTACGCCTTCCAGCGTGAGCGGTACTGGCTGGACGCACCGGCGGCCGAGGAGAGCGCCGGGGGGACGTCGCCGGAGGAGGCACGCTTCTGGGAGGCGGTGGAAGAGGGCGACCCCGCTGATCTCGCCCGCACGCTGGGCGTGTCGACCGACGATCCGTTGAGCGCGGTGCTGCCCCGCCTGTCCGCGTGGCGCAGGAAGCAGCGCGACCGGCTGACGGCCGACAACTGGCGCTACCGGGTCGACTGGCGTGCGCTGGCCGCCGGGCCGCACCGGCCCGCCGGTGCCTGGCTGGTCGTCGCGGCGGCCGGTGACGAGCGGGCCGAGTGGGTGCGGGCGTCGCTGCGGCGGAACGGTGCGGACGAGACGCACGTGCTGCCCGTGGATCCGGAGACGGTCGACTGGGCGGAGCGGCTGACGGGTCTGCCGCCGCTGAGCGGTGTGGTCTCGCTGCTGGGCCTCACCGACGCGGGCGAGGCGGCCGCACCCGTGAGCCTCGCGGGTCAGGCGACCGCACCCGCGGGTCTCGCGAGCACGGTCGGGCTGCTGCGGGCGCTCGGTGATGTGGACGCCCCGCTGTGGTGCCTCACCTCGGGTGCCGTCTCGACGGGTGCCGACGACGCGGTCACCGGGCCCGAGCAGGCGATGCTGTGGGGCCTCGGCCGGGCCGCCGCGCTGGAACACCCCGGCCGCTGGGGCGGCTTGATCGACCTGCCCCCGGTGCGGGACGAGCGGACCGGGGACCTCCTCGCCGTCGCCGTCGCCACGCCCGGCGAGGACCAGGTCGCCCTGCGCGGCGACACCGTACTCGGCCGGAGGCTGGTGCCCGCCCCGGTGGGCGAGGTGTCCGAGGCGGGCTGGTCGCCGCATGGCACGGTCCTCGTCACCGGCGGCACCGGAGCCCTCGGCGGCCACGTGGCACGCTGGCTCGCGGCGCACGGAGCCGAGCACATCGTGCTGGCCGCCCGCCGCGGCCGGACCGCCCGAGGGGCCGAGGACCTGGAGGCCGAACTCGTCGGCCTCGGCGCGCGGGTCACGTTCGCCACCTGCGACGTGGCCGACAGGGACGCCGTTGCGACAATGCTGGCGAGCCTGCCGCCGCTCACAGCCGTCTTCCACACGGCGGGCGTGGAACGCCCCACTGCCCTCGCCGACCTGGACCCGGACGACCTCACCGAGTTCGCCGACGTACTGGCGGCCAAGGCCGACGGTGCGCGGAACCTGCACGAGTTGCTGGCCGACACGCCTCTTGAGGCGTTCGTCCTGTTCTCCTCCATCGCCGGGGTCTGGGGCAGTGGCGGTCAGGCTGCCTACGGGGCCGCCAACGCGTATCTCGATGCGCTGGCCGAGCACCGCCGGGCGGCGGGACTGCCCGCCACGGCCGTCGCGTGGGGGCCGTGGGGCGGCGGCGGCATGGTCGAGGACTCGGGGCAGGCCGCACACCTCAAGCGCCTCGGCCTGCTCACCATGGCCCCCGGCACGGCACTCGCGGGC
>NZ_JAHWZY010000095.1:0-2023 GCF_041380215.1 Streptomyces pimonensis | reverse complement strand
GGAACAACGCCTCCCTCGACGGTGAGCGGTGGCCGGAATTCGTCCATGGCGGACAGAGTGGGGAAGCCGGTCCGTGCGCGTCGTCCGGGACGGGGTACCCCGTCGGCGCACGAGCCCCCTCGTTCTCAGGAGGTGCCTTCCATGACGTTCAATCCGCTGGAGCAGCGGGGTATCCCGCTGGACCGTCAGCTGCGCAGCTGGCGTGAGCTGGATGTGGAGCCGATCGATCCCGACCGGTGTGATCCCTACACCCGGTGCCGGATCATCACGATGAACGGGATCGAGGTGGAGGCCATCCTGTTCAGTCATCAGCTCGCCCGGCACACGGCCGATCCGGAGGTCAAGCGGCAGCTGGCCCGGGTGCGGTATGTCGAGGCGCAGCAGCAGAAGGTGGTGAACTGGCTGCTTCCCGGTGTGTCGTCGGTGCTGGAGACGACGATCGCCTACGAGCAGGTGGCGGTCGATCTGACGGCGTGGGTGGCGCGGATGGAGCCGGATCCGTATCTGAAGCAGGCGTACCAGTTCGGGGTGCTGGAGGACTTCGATCATCTGTACCGGTATGCGAATCTGTACGAGATGATCGAGCACCGCAGGGCCGAGTCGATCGTGGACGGTCTGACCGAGGTCATGCCGGGCCGGCCCACGCGGTTGCACCATCGGGATCCGGTCGACAACGTCCGTGACCCCTACGACAAGGAGCAAACCGATCCGCTGTCGAAGCTGCACGCGCTGACGATCATGTCGGCGGAGCAGCAGACGATGAACTTCTACATGAACACCGGTCCCACCTACATGGAGCCGATCGCCCGCCGGCTGTACCAGGAGATCGGGCTGATCGAGGAGGAGCACGTCACCCACTACGAGTCCCTCGTGGACCCCGGGGAGACGTGGTGGGAGCAGCTGGTCAACCACGAGTACAACGAGTGCTACCTGTACTACTCCTTCATGGAGCAGGAGAGCGACCCGAAGGTCAGGGCGATCTGGGAGCTGCACCTGAACATGGAGCTGGAGCACCTGCACGCCGCCTGCGACCTGATGCGCCGGCACGACGGCCGCGATCCCGCCTCGGTGCTGGCCCCCCGGCTGCCCGACGTGCTCACCTTCGAGCCGAACAAGCAGTACCTGCGCGAGCTGCTGGACACCCAGATGGACCTGACCACGCTGGGCGCGGGCTATGTGCGCGAGGCGCACGAGCGGTTCGAGCGGATGCAGCAGGCCGTCCACGGCGGCGAGGCACCACCCAGCGACCGGGTCATCACGGAGCACGACGAGATGTTCGGCCGTGATTACCGGGTGCAGACCGAGGGCGAGCACCCCGATCCCGCGCAGCGCCGGAAGTGAGGCAGCCCCACATGCCCCAACCGCACACGCCCGAACCGCACACGCCCGAACCGCACACCTCCGGGCCGCACACCTCCGGGCCGCACACGCCCGGGCCGCACACGCCGCACGCCGGTGACGACCACGCCGCCGACGACGACGTCGTCGCCCTGCTCAAGCGTCAGCACGGCGACATCCGCAACCTCTTCGACGAGGTCGAGGCCGCCACCGGCGAGGAGCGCCGCGACGCCTTCCGCCGGCTGGTGCGGCTGCTGGCCGTGCACGAGACCGCCGAGGAAGAGGTCGTCCACCCCTTCGCCCGGCGCGCGCTGCCGGGCGGCGAGCAGACCGTCGAGGACCGCCTCGCCGAGGAACGGGCGGCCAAGGAGACCCTCGCCGCCCTGGACGGGACGGACACCGACGACCCCCGGTTCATGCCCCGCCTGCTCAAGCTGCGCAAGGACGTCCAGGAACACGCCCGGGCCGAGGAACGCTACGAGTTCACCCACATCCACCGCAGCACCGACGCGGCCGGCCTCGCCACCATGGCCAGGGCCCTCAAGGCCGCCGAGGCGATGGCCCCCACCCGGCCCCACCCCGGAACCGAGTCCGCGGCCAAGAACCTGACCCTCGGCCCCGTCACCGCACTCATGGACCGCACCAAGGACGCGGTACGCAAAGCCATGGGCAAGGACTGAACCCC
>NZ_JAHWZY010000094.1:0-2113 GCF_041380215.1 Streptomyces pimonensis | reverse complement strand
TGCTCAGACCACGTGAGACGACCTCTAAATTCCAGCCACAGAAAGAAAGCGAATCAGCCAAATAGGCGAGGGCCGCAAACTCTGCAGCTTTGCACATAAAGCATGACTTCCCCACAGGGAAAAGGGGGGCAAATCGGAAATTAACCTGCCGATAAAAAGGATATTTGCACTATAAAGCCCTCCGGCGAGAACCCTTGCAGATTTAACTTCCACGTCATAAGTTGATCTTCGTCAAGTGGCCGCAGAACGGTCCATTCAGCATGTGTCAGGCATTTCTCAGGGAGGGAACAATGCGCCGTTCGATGCGTTCTGCCGTGGTAGTCGCCACGGCAATGGCATCACTGGGTATGGGAACGGCCGCTTGGGCGGCCACTACTTCCACCTCGCTTTCCAACGGAACGTTGAGGTTCGAGTCAACCAACGGGCGTCAGGTCACGGGCAACTCCAGCCTGTTCTACTCGGCCGTGAAGTACAACAAGACCGGCGGCGGATCCATCAGCCTGAAGTTCCTGGTGGACGTCGGCAGTAAGGAATACGTCTCCCCCGTCTACTCCATAACGTCCGGGCAGACGAAGTCCCACAGCTTCGGCGGAAAACCCGTCCCCAGCTCGTGCCGCTCCACTGGCGGCATGGATGTCGCAGGGCAGGGCTACTTCTGGACTCCTTCGCTGAACCCTTGCTGATGCATGCATAGAAAGCCGGGGCGCCTCAGGTGCCCCGGCTTATTCGTCGTTTGTCTGCAGTGAGAGAAAGACATCATGATTGAAGCGTCGATCCGGGCCGTGGCCGATCTCATCCCGATCTTTGTGGTGGCATCGGCGCTCGTTGTCCTGCCCGTAGCACTTTTGGCACGAGCAAAGAAGTGGCCGGTGGCCACGACCACCTTGTGGTCCGTGTCGCTGCTGGGGGTCCTGGCCGTGACGCTCCTTCCAGGTGGCATCGGGGACGCAGGTAAAGACACTGTCTGCTACATAGGGCCGTCTCTGCGAGGCGTACTCTCCACGACTCCAGGCCAGCTGAACGTGCTGCTCTTTGTTCCTGTCTGCTTCTTCGGGGTGTGCGCCTTCCGGCGACCGGTCGCCGTCCTGGCCGGTGGTCTACTCATGACGGGAAGTGTCGAAATGCTCCAGGCACTGCTCCCGCTCGGTCGATCGTGCAGCTACTCCGATTTGACGGCAAACGCCCTCGGCGCGGTTGCCGGCGTGCTGTGCGGGATCGCCTGGCTGAAGCTCAGGCGTCATCAGCCGTTGTTCACCCGGCGTGACGTCGGCACGGGCATGCGTGCCTTTGGTATCGGTGGGGCCCTGATCGTCGCCATGTTCTGGTTCGGGATCACGCCTGTCTACGGTGGCCCTGAAGCTGTAGGCGCCACCGGCGAACAGGAAGAATGGGCTAGAAGCGTTGCGACCCAGGTCTACGGCGAGCAAGCCAAAATTGTTCAGGTGCAGCAACGAGAGCCAATGCCCGGCTTCCCCGGCAAGGTGGACGTCACCACCGACAAGGGAAACCTAACGCTCTTGTGGCCTGAGCGAAAAATCCAGAGCGCTTTCTCCGTGAATAACCAAGATGACGGAGGGTCCCTAACACCGGATCAGTCCAAGGCAGCCGCAGAGCGTTTTGCGCAGAAGTGGTATCCGGACGAAATAAAGGGAAGCAAGATCACCTTTGACTCGCTGGCAAAGGGGAAAGCCCCGTACGTTCTGAGCTACCGCCGTTACGTGAACGACATCATGATGCCGATGCGTCTCGACATCACAGTCACGTCTTCCGGTCGCATTATGGGAGTGACTGCCCGCCTCGTCGAGGACCCCAAGCTGCCGAAGCCAGAACTTGACGAGGCTGCGGCCGAAAATCGCGCGGAGGAAATCACTGATCTCAAGGCTGGGAGCCCTGTTTTCCTGATCGCTCAGGAGGTCTCCGGGGAATGGCGCCCCGTATGGATCGTCAACATGATCCGTGACGGTGAATCCGAGCCTCAGGGCGCAGCCATCTACCTTGATGCGGTGTCAGGTCAGATGGTTCAGCGTCAGGACTGACCGCCGTGCGCAACAGCACTCCTCACTGAACCCTTCTCGGTAACATCTCGTGACGCTTTGTGATCTTCGTTCAGGCG
>NZ_JAHWZY010000093.1:0-2219 GCF_041380215.1 Streptomyces pimonensis | reverse complement strand
TGCCCACAGCTCGTCGCTGACCTCCCACGGCTTCCGCCGCGCCATCGTCACCCCCACACAACACGGGATCACCTACATCTCCACCGTGCCACAGGAAGATCATTCTGCAAGGACCCCTAAGCAGACGGAGGGGGCCGTGACGGCACGCGGCTCGATCGTGACGACACGCCTCGTCACCAGGGCAAGGCGTGTCGTGTGGAGCTGCTCCCTCGGTGGTACGTGACAGTCGACTTCCGCCACCACCTGACACCGATGAAGGGTGATGCACGTCGTGCTGACCGACCTGTGGCCTCTGAGCTGGAGTATCGGCGTCTTCCTCTTGGCCACGGCAGTCACCGTGGTGTGCAGTATCCGGCTCGCCGGTGTGGGTGACACCCTCGCTGACCGCACCGGATGGGGCGAGGCCCTGTTCGGAGCCGTTCTGTTCGGGTTCGTGACATCCCTCTCGGGCATCGTGATGACCGCCGTCAGTGCCGCCGCGGATCAACCCGACCTCGCGTACAGCAACGCCGTGGGCGGTATCGCGGCGCAGACGGTCGCGCTCGTGGTCGCCGATGCCTTCCTGCGGAAGGTCAACCTCGAACACGCCGCCGCATCGGTGTCCAACATGCTCTTCGGGTGCCTGATCATCGGCCTGTTGGGACTCGCTCTAATGGCAGCGTTCAGCCCGTCCGTCACCTTCCTGGGGCTGCACCCGGCTTCCGCAGTGATGGTGGCCTTCTACATCGGCGGCCTGCGCCTCATCAACAACTACGGCGCACCCATGTGGCGAGCGGTGCGAACGGAGGACACACTTCCCGACGTGCCGGAGGAAGACACCCAGGGACTGGCCCGGCACACAACCTCGCGGCTGTGGACCGAGTTCGCGGCAGTCGCGGTCCTCGTCATGGTCGGGGGCTGGGCGGTGGCCCGCGCGGCTGAGGGCATCGTGGAGCATACGGGCCTGAACGCCGGCCTTGTGGGCGCCGTGTTCATGGGCCTTGTCAACGCCCTGCCGGAGACCGTCACGTCCATCGCCGCTGTCCGGCGCGGAGCCGTCACCCTGGCCATCGCCGCCATCATCGGCGGCAACTGCCTGGACGCGCTCAACCTGGTCGTCGGCGACGTCGCCTACCGAGGCGGGTCCCTGTTCCACGCCGCCAACCCGGACGAACTTTTCCTCACCAGCGGGGCGATGGTGATGACTGCGGTGCTGCTCGGTGGCCTTCTCGTCCGCCAGAGGCGCGGCTGGCTCAAGATTGGCTTCGACGGCGTCCTCCTCGTCGCCATCTACGCGAGTATCGTCGCCGTGCTCGCTGTGTGAGCAGAAGCCTGGCGCAGGTGGGGTGTGTCCAGCGAGTGGCCCTGTCTCGCATTCGGTGGTGACGGAGAGTTGTCAGGGGCGTTGACCGTTGTGTGATAGGTGTCAACGAGCTTGTGCAGACGGTGTTCTCGGGTCTGTCCCCACTGGTCATGGAGGATGTGGTCGACGAGGGTGAGCGGATCGTGGTGCGGGCCCGGACGCCGCTGGACACCGCGGTCTGCCCGGTGTGCGGGGCCTCGTCGGGGCGGGTGCACGGCTATCACTGGCGGACGGTGGCCGACGTTCCGGCCGACGGGCGACGAGTGGTGGTCCGTGTGCGAGTACGGCGTCTGGTGTGTCCCACGCGAGGCTGCCGCCACACCTTCCGCGAACAGGTGCCCGGGGTGCTGAAGCGATACCAGCGACGTACCGCTCGTCTGACCAGGCAGGTCAAGGCCGTGGTCAAAGAGTTAGCGGGCCGGGCGGGATCACGTCTGCCGGCGATACTCGCGGTGGGCCTGTCCCGTCACACGGCCCTGCGCACCCTGCTGCGCATCCCGTTGCCCACCGGGCGGGTGCCCCGCGTGATCGGCGTCGACGATTTCGCCCTGCGCCGACGGCACCGCTATGCCACCGTGGTGATCGACGCCGAGACCCATGAGCGGACCGACGAACTGCCCGACCGTACCGCCGACACGCTGGAAGCGTGGCTGCGCGGGCATCCGGGCATCGAGGTCGTGTGCCGCGACGGCTCAGCCACCTACGCCGAGGCCATCCGCCGTGCTCTGCCTGACGCGGTGCAAGTCGGTGATCGCCGGCATTTATGGAAGAACCTGTGCGAAGCCGCCCTGAGCGAGGTGAAGGCACACAGTGCCTGCTGGGCCACCGTACTGGACGCGCCGGTCTACGGCAGGCCCCGCGCTCAGGGGTCCTTGCA
>NZ_JAHWZY010000092.1:0-2463 GCF_041380215.1 Streptomyces pimonensis | reverse complement strand
CGAGAAGGAGCGACGTTCTCCCGATGGGTGAGCCTCCCAGTAGCAGCCGTGCCGTTCTCCGCCGGACTCATGTGATCGAGGGAGTGGGGGTGGCGCGGTGACCGAGGTCCTGTTGCTCCTGCTGGCCCTGCTGCTCACTCTGGCCTGCGCGGTCTTCGTCGCGGCCGAGTTCTCGTTGACGACCGTGGAGCGTGGTGACCTGGAGCGTGCTGTCGAGGCCGGTGAGCGTGGCGCGGAGGGTGCGCTGGAGGCCGTACGGCGTCTCACGTTGCAGCTCTCCGGCGCCCAGCTGGGTATCACCGTCACCTCGCTGGTGATCGGTATGCTCGCCGAGCCGTCTCTCGCGGTGCTGTTGCGCGGCCCGCTGCGGGCGGTCGGCCTGGGCGGTGCCGCCTCGTCGGTGGCGACGGTGCTGGGTGTGGTCGTCTCCACCGTGGTGCTGATGGTGGTCGGTGAGCTGGTGCCGAAGAACTGGGCGATCTCGCGTCCGCTGGCGGTCGCGAAGGTGGTCGCGGGTCCGCAGCGCGCCTTCACGGCCGTGTTCGGCCTGTTCATCGGTCATCTGAACGGCACCGCGAACCGCTTCGTGCGCCGCTTGGGGCTGGAGCCGGCCGAGGAGCTGGCCTCCGCCCGCACCGCCGAGGAGCTGGGCGCGCTGGCCCGGCACTCGGCCGCCGAGGGGGCCCTGGAGGCGGACTCCGCCGAGCTGTTCGTGCGGACCCTGCATCTGGGTGAGCTGACGGCGGAGAACGTGATGACGCCGAGGGTCGACGTCAAGGCCCTGGAGGTCCACGCGACGGCCGCCGACGCCGTGAACCTCTCCCACGCGACCGGGCTGTCCCGCTTCCCGGTCTACCGCGACACCCTGGACGAGGTGGTGGGCACCGTCCACATCCGGGACGTGCTCGCCCTGGACCCGCAGAAGCGGGCCGCCACGCCGGTCACGGAGCTGACCGCGGAGCCCTTGCTGGTGCCCGACAGCCTCACCGCGGACCGGCTGCTGGAGCGGATGCGCGCACACCGCACCATGGCCGTGGTCATCGACGAGTACGGCGGCACGGCCGGCGTGGCCACCGTGGAGGACATCGTCGAGGAGGTCGTCGGCGAGGTCCGCGACGAGCACGACCCCTTCGAGACGCCCGACCTGGTCCCCGCCCCGGCGACGGCCGACGGGCACGCGGTGTGGGAGGCCGACGGCAGCGTCCGCCTCGACCGGCTCACGGACATGGGACTCACCGCGCCCGAAGGACCCTACGAGACCGTGGCCGGACTGATCGCCACCCGCCTGGCCCGCATCCCCGGCAAGGGGGACGTGGTGCACCTCGACGGCTGGCAGCTCCAGGTGCTGGAGGTCGAACACCACCGCGCCGACCGCATACGCATCACCGCACCGGCCGCCACGCTGCCCGCCCAGCTCGTGGAGGAGGCCCGATGACCGCCCTGCAACTGGCCATCGGCGCCCTGACACTGCTGACCAACGCCTTCTTCGTCGGCGCCGAGTTCGCCCTGGTCTCGGTGCGCCGCAGCCAGATCGAACCACGCGCCCGCACCGGTGACAAGCGGGCCCGGATGACGCTGTGGGCACTGGAGCACCTCTCCGCGATGATGGCCACCGCCCAGCTCGGCATCACCGTCTCCTCGCTGGTACTGGGCGCGGTCGCCGAACCCGCCGTCGCCCACCTGCTGGAGCCCGCCTTCGAGACGGTGCACATGCCGCACACCCTGGTGCACCCCGTCGCGTTCGTCATCGCCCTCACCCTCGCCACCTATCTGCACATGCTGATCGGCGAGATGGTGCCCAAGAACATCGCGCTGGCCGCGCCCGTGCCCAGCGCCCTGCTGCTGGGCCCGCCCCTGGTGGCGCTCACCCGGGCACTCAAACCCTTCGTCCTCGGCATCAACGCCTTCGCCAACGCCCTGCTCAAACTGCTGCGCGTCGAGCCGAAGGACGAGGTCGGATCGGTCTTCACCGACGACCAGCTCGCCCGCATGGTCCTCGACTCCAGCGAAGCCGGCCTGCTCAGCCCCGCCGACGGCGAACGGCTGCGCGACGCGCTGGAACTGGGCACCCGCCCGGTCGGCGAGATCCTCGTCCCCGCACCACGGATGCGCACCGCCGACCACACCATCACCCCCGCCGCACTGGAACGCCTCGCCGCCCGGGCGAGCTTCTCCCGCTTCCCGGTCACCGGCCCCGACGGCGACGTCCTGGGCTACCTGCACATCAAGGACACCCTCGGCCTGACCGACCGCGACCGGCCCTTCCCGCGCACCGCGCTGCACAAGGTCACCCGGGTACGCATCGACACCCCGCTGGACGACACCCTCACCGCCCTGCGCGCCGAAGGCAGCCACCTCGCCGCCGTCGTCGGGGAGAGCGGCACGGTCCTCGGCTTCGTGACCATGGAGGACGTACTGTCCGAACTGGTCGGACCGGCGGCCCCCACCACCGACTGACCCGCC
>NZ_JAHWZY010000091.1:0-2908 GCF_041380215.1 Streptomyces pimonensis | reverse complement strand
GGGCTAGCCGATACCCCGCCATCCCTGCGGATCCACTCCGCCCGGTACAGGAGCCCTCTCGTCGTACGGCCGGCGCGTGAACACGAACGAGCCCAGGTCGAGATGGCTCAGCGACCCGTCCGGCCGCCGTACGGGCTTCAGGTGTTCCCCGGCGTAGTAACCCTCCAGCCCCACCCAGGCGCCGTCCCCCGTCGGGCGGAAACGCGAGCGCCGGCCGTTGCCCGACAACGGCTCCAGCGAGACGAGACCGTCGGCCGAGAGCCGGAGCGCGAACGCGGACGTCCCCCAGTACCACTGCCCCACCAGATCCAGCACCGCCGGATCCGCCTCTCGCAGCGGCTGCCAGGGAGCCGGGATGCGCGGTTCCGCCTCGGCGACGATCCGGACGAGGTCGGCGGCGACCGTGAAAGGCGCCGGTCCGGAGGTGCAGTTGGCCAGGACCACCGCGCCCACGTCGTCCGCCACGCTGACCGTGAGGCAGGCGAGGAAGCCCGGCAGTGAACCCGTGTGCCCGACGAGGGCACGTCCGTGCTGGTGACGGATCTCCATGCCCAGGCAGTACGCATAGCCGCTCGCCACGTCCGCCGCCTCGACCGGCGCGGCCGGCGTCCTCATCTCCCGCAACGACTCGGTTCCCAGCACCCGTCCGTCGCCCTCGACCAGGAAGGCGGCGAAGCGCGCCAGATCACCCGCGGTGGACCACAGTTGGCCGGCGGGCGCCATCACCCCGAGGTCCTCCAGGGGTTCGGGCAGCATCACATCGGCCCACGGATGCACCGCCCAGCCACCCGCGTGCGGCGCTTCTGCGCGCACAGTCGTGCGACGCAGGCCCAGGGGTACGAGCACTTCTCTCCGGAGAACCTCCTCCCACGGGGCACCGCGCAGCTTCTCGACCAGGGCGCCGAGCACCGCGTATCCGGGGTTCGAGTAGTGGAACCGCCGGCCGACGGGGTGCACCAGGGGCCGCTCGCCCAGCACCTCGGCGAGACCGGGGCGCAGGGATCCGGGGGTCCGCTCCCACCACGGCCCGGGGGTCTCGGCGGCCAGCCCGCCGCTGTGTGCGAGCAGTTCGGCAACGGTCACACCGCCCACGCCCGTACCCGGCAGGTGCTTCTCCAGCGGGTCGGCGAGATCGAGCGCTCCCTCGTCGCGCAGCCGGAGCACCAGAACGGCCGTGAAGGTCTTGGTGATCGAACCGATCCGGTACTGCATCCGCTCGTCCGGAGCGTGTCCTTCCACCGCTGTACGCGCCCCTGTCCAGACGGTCTTTCCACCCCGCACGACGGTCGCGGCGAGCGACGGCGCGCGTCCTTCGCTCTGGGCGACGGCGATCCTGTGCAGCAACGCCCGCCGCGTATCGGGCAGCAGTTCTTCCTGATGAGATGACGTCATGCCCTCAGTTCAGCAGGAACTCTGGGGTCTCTCGGCTCATGGCATGAGGCAGCCCGCCGACCTGGGGCTCTGCAGCCTGTCCCACTGTGCGGCATGGAAGATCAGTCTCATGGGGTGGCCATTTTTTCAGCTCAGACGGAAGATTCCGGCGGTGACCTCGAAACTCCCCACGCCCCGCTCGACACGAACCGGCTCAGGAGCCCCGGCCGATCGTGAGGTGCTCGTCGGCGAGATCGACGGGCAGCGGATTCTTGGGGACGCCTGCAGGGTCTGCCAGCACGCGCCCACCGACGGCTTGAAGCCGGCCCTTGTACCGTCGGAACGTACGCCATGGGCGGGCCGCCCCGAGCGAGTTCCCGAGACGGTGGCCCCACGTGCGTCTTCCTCGACCCTGCCACCGCCCTGAAGGCTGACCGCCACGGCCGCGAGATCGAGTTGCGGCTGATCCCCCTTGTGCTCACCCCGACGTCAGGGATCTGACCACTTGAGGGCAGCACGGTCCGGGCAGGGCACCCTCACATCAGGGAAGAACGACGATCTCACCCTCGAACGAGTGAACTTCATCGCGTTCCCCTCCCGAATCTCAGCTCGATGGCGCATCCGCCACCGCCCCGCCGAGGTCCATGAGATTCCGCCAAGAAGTGCGAGCCCCTACAGGAATGTAGGATCTCGCGATCCATGTCATGGCGCACCGCTCTGACCAGCGGCTATTCAGGCTGTCTCGCGTCATGTCATGGCGAGTTCTTCTCAGGACGCATGTCATTTTCTCGGGTGCCGACCGAGGTCTTCGGCCGGCACCTCATACCGAACTGCTTCTGGTGCGGGTGCGAAGTCTGCGGGTAGAGGTGACGCCCGGCATGCGCGTGGGCAAGTCTCGGTTGCAGGCCACCCGCGCGTGGATGGGCGAATACTCCCCGGCGGTTCCGTCGCGAACTCAACTGGACGGCGTGACCGGGGACCGCATGCCGAGCCACTGCTCGGCGTCCCAGGCCTCGAACCGCTCCACCTCGGTGAACCCCAGCTTCGCCGCGAGGCGCATCGAGCGGGCGTTGGCGGTCTGGGTGGCGAGCACCACGGGTTCTCCCGGAAGCACGCCGGCGAACCAGTCGAGTGCCGCCGCGCATGCCTCGGCGGCGTAGCCGTGTCCCCACACCCGTGGCAGGAACAGGTAGCCGAGATCGACCTTCCCAGCGGCAGCCGGGCGGTGGTGCCCCGGTGTTCTCCTGAGCAGGATCTGGCCGATCATCGACCCGTCGAGCTCGACGACGAAGCTTCCGGGCCACCGCTCGGGTGCCCCGGACATCTCGTGCTCGAGCTCGTCACGCGGCCGGGGGCCGCCGAGGTAGGTGTGCACTTCTGGCGAGGCGAGCAGCTCGATGAATGCCGCACGGTCCCGGGTCTCGGGCCCACGGAGCACGAGCCTCTCGGTTCTGATCAGCTCAGGCGGCCAAGCCACAGGTCCCAGACCTTCCATCCGCGCACGCTAGCAGGTGGTCAAACCAACCGAACGGGGAAG
>NZ_JAHWZY010000090.1:0-3296 GCF_041380215.1 Streptomyces pimonensis | reverse complement strand
GGACTGGCAACGGCATTACCGCGTCCTCGCCGACCTCGTCGAGGACGAGCCCGGTGGAGTGTTGCCCGACATCCAGCCGGGCGTGCTCATGGACGGCGACGACATCGGGCGGTGGCTTCAGCGGCAGAAGAACCCGGGCACCTGGAAGCTGCTGTCGACCGAGCAGCAGAAGCGGCTGACCGCGCTGGGCATCAAGGCACCGTCTCCCGCCCCCGCTCCCGCCCCGGCGGAGGCAACTCCGGTGGCAGCCGGCGCAGCGAAGGTCCCAGGGAGGGCCGGGAGCAAGGCCCAGGCGGCGTTCCAGCGCGGCCTGGCGGCCCTCGCACAGTGGGTCGAGCGGGAAAGCTCGGACCGGCCGGTGCCAAGGGGCCACAGCGAAGAGATCACGGTCGACGGCGAGGCGGAGCCGGTGACC
This sequence comes from Streptomyces pimonensis, assembly GCF_041380215.1. Taxonomy (NCBI): domain Bacteria; kingdom Bacillati; phylum Actinomycetota; class Actinomycetes; order Kitasatosporales; family Streptomycetaceae; genus Streptomyces; species Streptomyces pimonensis. The sequence goes on along the minus strand of NZ_JAHWZY010000090.1, from coordinate 2,881 downwards.
GTCAAGCTGGGCGTATGGGTATCCAACACACGCGCGAGGCGGGACCGGCTGACCACCGATCAGCTCGCCGCGCTCGCGGAGCTGGGCATGGACTGGGCAAGGCCGGTAACGGTCCCGCAGCCCGCCCCGGACAGCCCCTGACCGCCTTCTTGGGCCGTGACCGGACCCCAGGCCGTCATGGCAACGCCCGGGGCCTCGCGCTGTCTGCAGGTTCAGGCTGTGAGCTTTTTGGGCACCCGTACGCCTTGTCCGCCCAGCACCTCACCTCCGCGTCGCGGGGGCGTAGTCACGGCAGCACGCTTGTCGTGGCGAGCGCCGGGAACGGTGGGTGAGGCCGACAGCAGCCGACCTGCCGCATCGGCGATCACCTACCACGCCGAGCCGGGCTCGTCGGACATGGCGACGCCGACCCGGCTGAGAGCTATCGCGGAGCTGCACAACGACCGGTGACCGGTCGTTGCGGACTCGGTCTACCGGTTCGCGGCTTCGCGAGAGGCGATCCGGTTCGTGCGACCGACCGCGCGGCCCACCGCGTTGCGCACCGCGAGGCCCTGCCGGGTTCGGGGCACCAAGAGCCTGGAGAGCAGACCGACGCGTCGCTGCCGCGGACCTACTTCACGGCGGAGCCGCGACTCGTAGGCGGCGAAGGCGCGGGCGTGATCACCGGGGTGGGCGGTGATTTCTTCTGCGAGGGCGTACGCGCCCGCCATCGCCATGCTGGACCCGTCGCCCAGCAGGGCTGTCGCCGCCGCCGCGTCCCCGAGTAGTACGACCCGTCCGCGGGACCATGAGGGCATCCTGACGGTGGTCAGGGGGTCGAAGAACGGAGCCGGGTGGTCAAGGAACGCCGCCACGAGTTCCGGTGCCCGCCACGGCACGTCGGCGTAGGCGTCGGCGACGGTCTGCTTGTGAAGGGCGATGTTCTTGCGGTCGTGGGGTGTTGGCTGTTCGGCCCGGAAGGTGAAGATCGCGAGCGGAGTGGTCCGCGAGGGGTGGACGACCAGCATCCGGTTCGGCACGGTCAGCATCGTTATCTCACTCGGGTCCTCGATGGCGTCAGGTTCCAGCGGGACGGTCGCGCCGAACAGGCCCAGGTCACTTGCGAATTGCCGCTCGGGGCCGAATACCAGGCGCCGTACGGTGGAGTGCATCCCGTCGGCGCCGACTACCAAGTCGAAGCGCCGTGGCGCGGACCGCCGGAAGGTGACGTCGACCCCACCTCCGTCCTGGTCGAGAGCGGTGACCGTGTCGTCGAACAAGAACTCGGCCTCGGTCTGCGCCGACCGGTGGAGCACCTCGGACAGGTCGGCTCGGGTCACCTCGACCGTCGCCGCCTCGTGCGAGGTGAGCGGGAGTTGCAGGATTCGCCTGCCGCCGGGGTCGAGCACGGTCAGCGACCGGCTGCGGGTGGCGAGCTCGCGGAGCTGCGGAAGGATGCCCATACGGTCGGCGACCGGGATCGCGGGCCCCTTCACGACGATCGCGCTACCACCGGAGCGCAGCTGCCGGGCATGTTCGACGACCGTCGGCCGGTATCCATTCCGGGAGAGCCAGTACGCGAGTGCAGGCCCCGCGATTCCGGCACCGACTATCAGCACCTCGGGCTTCTTCATGACGATGACCTCTCGGAGTGTCGATGACCAGGTCCCGGCGAGCGCCGGGCCGCGGGAAGCGGCGGCACGGGGCAGCGCAACCGGAACCGAGGTACGAAATTTTTCGTACCTCAGTGGAGCACATCCTTCAGGTATGATTCAAGTCGTACCTGAAGGGGGTGCCGCATGGCCGGGAAGAACCTGGTCGGCCCGGAGACCGATGCGCTTGATCTGGGTGCGGTGTTTCGCGCCCTCGCCGACGAGCACCGTCGTTCGGTGATGACACAGTTGGCCGCCGACCACAGCGACAACGAGCGGGGCTGCAACTCGTTCGATCTCCCGATCTCGAAGCAGACCCAGACCCACCACTTCCGCGTCCTGCGCGAGGCAGGTCTCATTGACGAGATCGACTACGGCAACCGCAAGGGCATCCGCCTACGACGCGCGGACATCGAGAAGAGATTCCCCGGGCTGCTCGCCCTCCTGGGAGCAGAGCCCGCAGGCGATACCGCTCCTCGCTAAGCACAGGTGGGCACAAGTGTTCGCCCTGCGGTCCCTCGGCTCCGGAATCATGTGCTCGATCCGGCGTCTTCGCGCAGACAGCGCCCGTTACGGCGAGAGTTGCACGCCTTGTCACCGCTGACGCGACCGAGCCAGATGCGGGTCTGCTCGCCCTGCGAGCGAATACTGCAACTCTCGAATACCGACACCCCATCAGTGGGCGAGGGTCACCACCGAAGCCATCATCGGCGCCGTCACCGGCTCCCTCACGGCGCCCCAGACGATGCCGCTGGGCCGCTACGACGCCGCGGGCCGCCTCCAGTACACCGGGCGCAGCACCACACTGCCCCAGGCCGCCGGCGCGTCGGCTCCGGTGGGATCTGTTGCTGGACCCAGTCGCGGTCATGTTCGCCTTGGCCGTGGCAGGCGCGCAGCAGGACGTCGTTCCAGTCGCCGAGGCCGGGGTGAGGCAGGAACTCGAGGACTGCGTCGCGAAACCATCCGGTGAGGAGCGCGTCGTCGTCGGTGATGCGGTCCTGGCCGCCGCTGTCGACGTGGCCGCCGACCAGCTGGCCGAGCCGGGCACCCGGCTCCAGGTCTCCATTCCACTGGTAGTCGACGGCTTCGAAGACCCGCCAGGTCTGTTCGGTCCAGTGGCCGTCGTCGCACGGCTCGCTGCTGATGCCCCAGCCCGCACCGAGTCAGAGGGCCTGCCACATCTGCATGCCCTTGTTGCTGACGAACTTCCTGCCCGTGATGCCCGCCAGGCGGGGGAGTGTCTAATCAAC
>NZ_JAHWZY010000009.1:0-231913 GCF_041380215.1 Streptomyces pimonensis | reverse complement strand
TCTTCGCGGCCGTTGGGCCGTTCCGACGAGTGAGACTTTAGCGGATTCCCGGCCCCCGACCTAATCGGGGTCCTGCTCCCTTTCGGGCGCGGATTCCTTCATTTCGCAAATACGTATGCCAAGGACGTGACAGCAGACGGACTGCTGTCCCGAACAGTGGTGGTACTTGTGGAATGGCTGTCCGGGGACCGACCGGAGTCGGCGCTCACGTCGGACAACTCGGAGAACCATACGGATCCTGCCGGGACGTGTCAACCCACTGCCTCGCCCCACCCTCCGGGCGTACTCTGGCCCCCATGACCACGCGTACGTACAGCCAGTTCTGGTGGGCCGCCTGACGGCGGCCGCCCCTTACGTGCGCACTCGACGGCCGCCGCCTCGGCGGCCGTCTGCGTTTCTCCCTCCAGGACTCCGAGGGCCGGCCGGCCGGGGACGGCGGCCTCCGGCCGGAGACGGAGAAGAGAAGAGATGACACGGGTCTTCAGTGGGATCAAGCCGACCGGGCACCTGACGCTGGGGAACTACCTGGGTGCCATGCGGCAGTGGGCCGCGGTCGACCAGCACCGGGCGGACGCGCTGTTCTGCGTCGTCGATCTGCACGCGCTGACCGTGCACCACGACCCCGCGCGGGTGCGCAGGCTGAGTCGGCAGGCGGCGACGCTGCTGCTGGCGTCCGGGCTGGACCCTGCGCTGTGCACGGTGTTCGTGCAGAGCCACGTGGACGAGCACGCGCGGCTGTCGTACCTGCTGGAGTGCGTGGCCACGGACGGCGAGATGCGGCGGATGATCCAGTACAGGGAGAAGGCCGCGCGGGAACAGCGGCGGGGCGGGAGCGTTCGGCTGTCGCTGCTGACGTATCCGGTGCTGATGGCGGCCGACATCCTGGCGTACGGGACGGACGAGGTGCCGGTCGGGCACGACCAGACGCAGCACGTGGAGCTGGCGCGGGATCTGGCGGTGCGGTTCAACCAGCGGTACGGGCACACGTTCGTGGTGCCGCGGGCGACGAATCCGTCGGTGGCCGCTCGGGTGATGAATCTGCAGGAACCGCTGTCGAAGATGGGCAAGAGCGACGACACCGGGCCGGGCATCGTCCACCTGCTGGACGAGCCGGACGTGACACGGAGGAAGGTCATGCGGGCGGTGACCGACAGCGGGCGGGACGTCGTGTACGACAGGGACTCCCGGCCTGGGGTGGCGAATCTGCTGGAGATCCTGGCCGCGTGTTCGGGTGGGAGCCCGGAGGCGCTGGCCGGTGTGTACGAGTCGTACGGGGATCTGAAGAGGGACACCGCGGAGGCGGTGGTCGAGGTGCTGGGGCCGGTGCGGGAGAGGCACAAGGAGTTGTGTGCGGACCCCGGCTATGTGGAGGGGGTGCTGCGGGACGGTGCGGAGCGGGCGCGGGGCACCGCCCGGCCGACCGTGGACGCCGCTTACCGGGCGATCGGCTTGTTGCCGGCGGGCTCCGGCGCCGGGGCACCCGTGCTGAACGCGGTCCGGTAGGCGCGGGGGCTGGTGGCGAGGCGCGATGCGAAGTGCTGGCGCATCGTGACCTCGCTGCCGAAGCCCGCGCGGCGGGCGACCTCGGGCATGGGGAGGTCGGTGCGTTCGAGCAGGCGCTGGGCCGCGGCGATGCGCTGGTCGAGGAGCCAGCGCAGGGGTGTGGTGCCGGTCGCCGCGGTGAAGTGGCGGGCGAAGGTGCGCGGGGACATGCCGGCGTGGGCGGCCAGGTCGGCGACCGTGAGCGGTTCGTGGAGGCGGCGCAGGGCGTGCTCGCGTACGGCGGCGAGGGCGTCGGCGTCGCGGCCGGCGCGGGGGGTGGGGTGCTCGATGAACTGTGCCTGGTTTCCGGTGCGGAAGGGGGCCGTGACCATGGAGCGGGCGATGGTGGCGGCGGCCTCGGCTCCGTGGGTGAGGCGGATCAGGTGGAGGCAGAGGTCGATGCCGGCGGCGGTGCCGGCCGCGGTCCAGATGTTGTCGTCCTCGATGAACAGGGCGTCGGGGACGACGGTGACGTGGGGATGGTGTGCGCGGAAGAGGTCGATCAGGTTCCAGTGGGTGATGGCGCGGCGGCCGTCGAGGAGTCCGGCCTGGGCGAGGGTGAAGGCGCCGCCGCAGAGGGCGGCGAGGGTGGTGCCGCGGGCGTGGGTGCGGCGGAGCGCGTCGAGGACGGGGGGTGGTGCGGGGGTGAGGTGGTCGTCGAGGCCGGGGACGAGGACCAGGTCGGCGTCGGCCAGCCAGGCGAGGGGGCGGTCGGGGAGGAGGGTGAGGCCGCCGCGCATGGGGACGGGGGTGGTGTCGGTGGCGACGCGGTGCAGGTCGAAGGCGGGGGCGCCGCGGTCGGTGCGGTCGGGGCCCCAGACCTCGGTGATGACGGAGACGTCGAAGGCGCGGATGCCGGGGAAGGCGACGAGGGCCACGCGGTGGGGGGCTGCCATGCGTGGCAGTAAACCATCGATCGCTGACTTTCATACCTCTGGGAGCCGGTGCCGCCGGGCGGCACGATCGTGTGCATGGACATCGCGCAGAACGCAGCACTGGTGGTCGTGGACGTGCAGAAGGGCTTCGAGGAGGCCGGCTTCTGGGGGCCGCGCAACAACCCGGAGGCGGACGACAACATCGCCGCCCTCATCGACGTGTGGCAGTCGACGGGCCGGCCGGTCGTCTTCGTGCGGCACGACTCGGTCATGCCCGGCTCACCGTTGCGGCCCGAGTGCGAGGGCAACGGGTTCAAGGAGTACGTGGAGCGGCGGCGTGGGAAGGGGGGCGGGGCCGAGCTGCTGGTCACCAAGAGTGTGAACTCGGCGTTCCTCGGGACGCCGGACCTGGGCGCCTGGCTCCGGGAGGCGGGGATCTCGCAGGTCGTGCTGACCGGGATCCAGACGAACATGTGCGTCGAGACGACGGCGCGGATGGGCGGGAACCTCGGGTACGAGGTCGTGGTGGCGCTCGACGCGACGTACACCTTCGACCTGGAGGGTCCCTTCGGCTGGCGGCAGAGCGCGGACGAGCTGGCGCGCGCGTCGGCCGTGTCGCTGCACGGGGGCGGGTTCGCGGACGTGGTGACGACCGAGGAGGTCCTGACCGCGGCGGAGTGAGTCCCCGCGCGGGGACTCACGGGGGCCGTCAGTCCTTGGTGCCGCTCGCGAGTTCACGGCTGCGGTCGCGGGCGGCTTCGAGGGCGGCGATGAGGGCGGCCCGTACGCCGTGGTTCTCGAGTTCGCGGATGGCGCTGATGGTGGTGCCGGCGGGGGAGGTCACGTTCTCGCGCAGCTTCACCGGGTGTTCGCCGCTGTCGCGGAGCATCGTCGCGGCGCCGATCGCGGACTGGACGATCAGGTCGTGGGCCTTGTCGCGGGGCAGGCCGAGCAGGATGCCGGCATCGGTCATGGCTTCGACCAGGTAGAAGAAGTACGCCGGGCCGGAGCCGGAGAGGGCGGTGCAGGCGTCCTGCTGGGACTCGGGCACGCGGAGCGTCTTGCCGACGGCGCCGAAGATCTCCTCGGCGTGGGCGAGGTGGTCGGCGGTGGCGTGGCTTCCGGCCGAGATGACCGACATGGCCTCGTCGACGAGGGCGGGGGTGTTGGTCATGACGCGGACGACCGGGGTGCCTGCGGCGAGGCGGTCCTCGAAGAAGGCGGTGGGGATGCCGGCGGCGCCGCTGATGATCAGGCGGTCGGCGGGGACGTGGGGGGCGAGTTCGTCGAGGAGGGCGCCCATGTCCTGCGGTTTGACCGTGAGGATCAGGGTGTCGGCGGTCTTGGCGGCTTCCTGGTTGGAGACCGGGGTGACTCCGTAGCGGGTGCGGAGTTCGTCGGCCCGTTCCTGGCGGCGGGCGGTGACGAGGAGGTCGGTGGGGGCCCAGCCCGCGCGGATCACTCCGCTGAGCAGGGCTTCGCCGATCTTTCCGGTGCCGAGGACTGCGACTTTCTGGGTCATGGCTGGGGGTGCCCTCCGGGGGTGCGTCGTCCTGTGGGCATCCTCGCATCCCGGCGGGCGGGCGGGGTGGGGCGTCCGGTGGGCGGGATGTGGGTGGCGGGCCGCCGCCGGGGGCTCCTCGCCCCCGCTGCCCCGGCCCGTCCCGTCCTCGAGCGCTGCGTCCCGGGTTCCCATCGGCCTGAGCGGCCGCGTCCTCGAACGCCGGACGGGCCGGTCTACGCCGTCCGGCGTTTCAAGGTGGCCGCTCCCAGGCCCAGGACCAGGAGGGCGCAGCCCGCGACGATCAGGGTGTCGCGGACGAGGGCCGTCGTCATGTCGGTGTGCTGCAGGACCTGGTTCATGCCGTCGACCGCGTAGGACATGGGGAGGGCGTCGGAGATGGTCTCCAGGACCGGGTGCATGGTGTCGCGCGGGGCGAAGAGGCCGCAGAGGAGGAGCTGGGGGAAGATCACCGCCGGCATGAACTGGACCGCCTGGAACTCGGAGGCCGCGAAGGCCGAGACGAAGAGGCCGAGGGCCGTGCCGAGGAGTGCGTCGAGCAGGGCGATCAGCAGGAGCAGCCAGGGGCTGCCGGTGACGTCGAGGCCGAGGAACCAGACCGCGAGGCCCGTGGCGAGGGCGGACTGGACGATCGCGAGGGCGCCGAAGGCGAGGGCGTAGCCGGCGATGAGGTCGCCCTTGCCCAGCGGCATGGCGAGGAGGCGTTCGAGGGTGCCGGAGGTGCGTTCGCGCAGGGTGGCGATCGAGGTGACCAGGAACATCGTGATCAGCGGGAAGATCCCGAGGAGTGACGCGCCGATGTCGTCGAAGGTGCGCGCGCTGCCGTCGAAGACGTAGCGGAGCAGGAACAGCATCAGGCAGGGGACGAGGAGCATCAGCGCGATGGTGCGCGGGTCGTGGCGGAGCTGGCGCAGGACCCGGGCGGCGGTGGCGGTGGTGCGGGAGGCGCTCAGGGCGCGCGTCGGGGCGGGGGCGGTCGTGCTCATCGGGTCGTCTCCTTCGTGCGGCCCGCCGCGATCGCCTCGTCGACCAGGTGGAGGAAGGCCGCCTCGACGGTGTCGGAGCCGGTGCGGGTGCGGAGGGCGTCGGGTGTGCCGTCGGCGAGGATCCCGCCCGCGCGCATGAGCAGGAGGCGGTGGCAGCGCTCCGCCTCGTCCATGACGTGGGAGGAGATCAGGAGGGTGACGCCGCGTTCGGCGGCGAGGGTGTGGAAGAGCTGCCACAGGTCGCGGCGCAGGACGGGGTCGAGCCCGACGGTGGGTTCGTCGAGGACCAGGAGTTCGGGGGCGCCGAGGAGGGCCACGGCGAGGGAGACGCGGCTGCGCTGGCCGCCGGAGAGGTTGCCGGCGAGGGCGTCGGCGTGGGTGGTGAGGTCCACGTCGGCGATCGCGCGGGTGACGTTCTCGTGGCGGCGGTCGGCGGCCGCCCGGCCGGGGTCGAGGACCGCGGCGAAGTAGTCGAGGTTCTGGCGGACGGTCAGGTCGTCGTAGACCGAGGGTGCCTGGGTGACGTAGCCGATGCGGGTGCGCAGGGTGGGGTGGCCGGCGGGGCTGCCCAGGACGTCCAGGGTGCCGGTGACCTTGGCCTGAGTGCCGACGACGGCGCGCATCAGGGTCGACTTGCCGCAGCCGGAGGGACCGAGGATGCCGGTGATCCGACCGCGCGGGAGGGTGAAGTCGAGGCCGCGCAGGACGGTGCGGGGGCCTCGGACGACGGTGAGGCCCTGGGCGCGGACGGCTGGTTCCTCCGGTGCCCGGGAGGAGTAATTCATCATGTGATGAATAATCCTCCCGGGCTGCGGGCGGCGTCAAGCCGCCGGGTCCGGGGTGTCGTCGCGAGGAGGAGGAGGAGGGCGACGTCGTAGGTCTCCTCGACGGTGCCGCCCGGGAAGGCCGCGGTGAGGTGCTCGCGCTGTTCGGCGAGGAAGACGGCGGTGCGTTCCGCGCCGTGTACGAGCAGGACCGAGTGGCTGGCGAGGTCGGCCAGGTGGGTGTCGACCGGGACGCGGCGGCTCCAGCGGATCTCCCGGCGGGTGAGGTGCAGGAGACCGGCGGGACCGGCGGCGCGGGCGTCGGTGTCGCGCCGCTCGGCGGCGAGGTGCACGCCGAAGCGGCGCGGTGCGTTCGGCCTCCTCGGCGATCCAGGGCACGTCGAGCGCGTCGGTGTTCCACCACAGGGCGAGTGCGCCGCCCGGCCGCAGGACCCGTACCGCCTCCGGGACGGCGCGGGCGGGGTCGGTCCAGTGCCCGGCCTGGGCGTAGGTGAGGAGGTCGGCGCGGTGACCGGCGAGGGGGAGGGCGTCGCCGTCGCCCCGGACGACCCGTACGCCGGGGAGGGTGCGGCGGAACTCGGCCGCCATGCCGTCACCGGGCTCGACGGCGATCACGCGGGCGCCGCGCGCGTGCAGACGGGCGGTCGCGATGCCCGTACCGGCGCCGACGTCCACGACCCGGGAGCCGGCCAGGGGCGGCCGGTCAGCTCCTCGATCGTGTCGAAGAGGGCGGGCGGGCAGGAGGGGCGGTTGGCGGCCTACCGGGCGGCGGCCGCGTTGAAGGAGTGGGCTCGGGTGAGGTGGTCGGCCCTGGATGCCGTCGTACGGCCATGGTGGCCGGGGTCTCCGGTGGGGTCAGGAGCGGCGGCGCTTCCTCGACGGGTTGCCCGAGCGGCGGGTGGTGCGCTTGTCGTAGTCCGCGCGGGCCTTGTCGTACTCGGCGCGGTGGAGCTTCTCGCCCGGGGCCTCGGTGAAGGTGCGGAGGAAGTAGGCGAGGAGGGAGCCGACGAAGCCGATGGCCAGCAGACCGCGCAGGGAGGCCTGGCGGTCGGGGTCGGGGCGGGTGGTGAAGGCGGACCAGGTGTGGCGGAAGGCGAGCGAGCTGCAGATCGCGAACATCACGACCATGAGCAGCGAGACGAAGCTGTCGACGTCGGCGATCCGGAGCCCGTCGTAGGCGATGCGCAGGACGAGGCAGGCGGCCGCCGCGGCGGCGAGGGAGCCGACGGCGACACCGGCGCGGCGGGCGGCGTAGCCGCCGGAGTGGTCGACCCAGGTCGTGCCGAAGAAGCGGATGGGCTCGGGCTGCGGACCGGCGGGGGTGCCGTTCGTGTCGTTCTCTGCTGCGCTCACGGATCGATTGTGTCTCCTCCAGGACGCCGCCCGCGTCGAGCGGGTCGCCCGCCACGTCGACGAGCCGGGGTGGCGGGCGGCACCCGTCTCCCTCGCTCGTACGAGGCGATCGTGGACGGCGGGCAACCCGTCCGCGAGCCCCCGTCGGTGCGGTCCGGCCCCGCCCTCAGCCGGAAGTGTTCCGACTGCCCCCGAGAACCCGCAGGATGCCCGGCCCCGGTCCCGGCGGACCTGGGGCTTCCGTCCCCTCGTGCGCCACCGCGGTCCCCTCGGGGTCCCGTACCGGTCCGCCCATCCGACCACTCGCCTCCAGCGCTCACCGGTGACAGCCGGTCGTGCCCCGTCCGGCGGGAACCACGTCAGGGCGCGCTCTCGACCGTCGACCGGATCGGCGCCGCCATCGGCATCGCCGTTGCGGGCACGGTCTTCCCGTCGCCGCCACCGAGCCGACGACCGGCACACCGGGCTCGGCCGACCACGGTCACGCGCTCGGCGTCGTCCTCGTCGTCTCCGCGGTGCTCCACGTCGTTGCGGCCCTGGTGATGCTCGCGCTTGCCAGGGCCGGGGACGGCGACCGGCGAGTCCGTGCCGGACTCCCTCCGCCGGCGCCTTGCCGGCGGAGGGGTGTCACTAGCAGCGGGGGGCCACGTACCCGTCGCTGCCGGTGCGGATGTACGCGTCGGAGACGTACTGGCCGCTGCCGATGTTGTCCCAGATGTTCGAGGTGCCGTACGGGCCCGACACCCGGGTGCCCGGCGTCTGGCAGTTGATCGCGACCCTGGAGCCCTCGGGCAGGACCCGGACGATCGAATAGCCGGTGCCGGGGCCGCTGCGCACGTTCAGCTGGTAACCCGGTGCCACCGGGTAGGAGTTCGCGGTCGCGGCCGCCGTGGTGACGCCCTCCGCGATCGCCTTCTCGTTCCCGCCCGCGATGTCCTGGCCCTGGTCCACAGACATGGAAAACCTCCCCCGTTGCGCCCCACGACTGTCGTGGGGCCCCGTTGATTCCCCTGGAACACACAATGAAACACCAGTTTTTGATTCGCACGCATGAGCGGGCAAGCCGCCTCGGCCCCGCCCGGACCATCGACTAGGCTCCGAACGTCGCGCGCGCGAACGAACAGCACGGGGGGTGGTTCCATGGCGCCACAGCGGAACGCCGGAGCGAGCGCGGAAGCGGAACTTCCGGATTACGCCGGCCACTACCGTCTGGAGTCCTGTCTGGGCTCGGGTGGCATGGGCGTCGTACATCTGGCCCGGAGCACCTCCGGGATGCGGGTCGCGGTGAAGGTCGTGCACGCCCGGTATGCCCTGGATCCCGAGTTCAGAGGGCGGTTCCGGCAGGAGGTGGCCGCGGCGCGGCGGGTGAGCGGGGCTTTCACGGCGCCGGTCGTCGACGCCGATCCGGAGGGCGGGCGGCCCTGGATGGCCACCCTGTACATTCCCGGCCCGACGCTCTCCGAGCAGGTGAAGCGGAACGGCCCCATGGACCCGGACCAGTCGCGTCGGCTGATGGCCGGGCTCGCGGAGGCGCTGCGCGACATCCACCGGGTCGGGGTCGTGCACCGGGATCTGAAGCCGAGCAACGTGCTGCTCGCCGAGGACGGGCCGAAGGTCATCGACTTCGGCATCTCACGACCGAAGGACAGCGAACTGCGCACCGAGACCGGGAAGTTGATCGGCACGCCGCCTTTCATGGCGCCCGAGCAGTTCCGGCGGCCCCGGGAGGTGGGCCCCGCGGCCGACGTGTTCGCGCTCGGGTCGCTCATGGTGCACGCGACGACGGGGCGAGGTCCGTTCGACTCCGACAGCCCGTACGTCGTCGCCTACCAGGTGGTGCACGACGAGCCCGACCTGACCGGCGTACCGGAGTCGCTCGCGCCGCTGGTGCTGCGGTGTCTCGCCAAGGAGCCCGCCGACCGGCCCACGCCGGACGAGCTGATGCGGGAGCTGCGGTCGGTGTCGGCGGCGTACGACACACAGGTGTTCGTGCCGGCGCAGCGGACGCCGGAGGCGCCGGAGGAGGCCGCGCCGGAGTCCCTGGCGGACGTGCCCGCAAAGCGGCCCGCGCGGCGCCTCGGCAGGAGGCGGGCCCTGGTGGCCGGGGCGCTCTGCCTCGCCGCGCTCGGCGGGCTCGCCTCGGTGCAGGTGTTCGGCGGCGAGGAGACGGCGCGGAGGACTCCGGCCGGGCAGAGCGCGCCGGGCGGCTTCGGCGCGTGGGAGGCGGCGCCCGGCCCGGAGGGCGGCGGCATGCCCCAGTGCTCGTACGGGGCGGAGAGACTGCTGTGCGCGCTGCCCGGCCTGGTCCTCGCCCTCGATCCGGCCGACGGCCGCACCCTGTGGCAGCGCGAGGTGGCGGGGGCGGCACGGAGCGAGCCGCCGGTCGTGTCGGGCGGCCTCGTCCAGCCCTTCCTCGACCGGATCGGTGACCTGGAGGCGCTCGACCCGGCCACGGGCGAGCCGGTGTGGCAGGAGGAAGCGCCCGCGTACGACGGAGTGCGGGCGGTCGGCGACACGCTCCTGCTGACGCACTCCGACGGGACGGTCACGGGCGTGGACGGCGCCTCGGGCGAGAGCAGGTGGTCCCACCGGATTCCGGGGCAGGCCGTGCCGTACTTCTCCTCGTTCGCCGGGGAGGCGGAGGAATCGGGCGAGCCGTCGGCGTACGCGACGAGCCCGTCCGGGGACGGGAGCGGGACCCGGGTCACCGCGGTGGATCCGGCGACGGGGGACGTGCGGTGGGACGCGGAGCTGGAGGGGGCGTTGACGCCGGTGGGGGCGGCGGACGGGTCCGTGTACCTCCTCGTCGGCGGCGCCGTCCACGGGGACGCGGAGGCCGTGCTCCGCTACACGCCCGGCACCGGGGCCGTCCGCCGGGTGACGCTGCCCGTGCCGGTCGCGCAGGCGGAGGCCGGCGTGCACGGGGACACCGTGCACCTCATGGGTGCGGGCGGTTCGCTGGTGGCCGTCGACATGGCGGCGGGCAAGCAGCGGTGGCGGCTGGAGACGGGCGTGAGCCGGGGCTCGGCACCCGTCTCCGACGGACGGCACGTGTACGTCACCGCGCCCGACGGGCGACTGCTGGGCGTCGACGCCCGTAAGGGGAAGCTCCTCGGGCAGACCCGGCCGCGGCTCGGCGTCGACTCCGACCGGGTCCCCGCCGCGCTGCCCGCGCCCGTGCTCACGGGCGGCCACGTCTACGCCGGTGCTCCCGACGGGACCGTGCTCGCCGTCGACGGGCGGGACCCGGCCGGCTGGTGAACCGGGCGGACGGCACCCCGCAACGAAAAGCCCGACACAGGGGCCGCCGAGCCGGTGACCACGGACGCTCCTGCCCACACCCGCGCCCGACGGGACCATGTACGCCCTCGACGGGCGGGACCCGGTGAGCGGTGAGGGCCGCCCCCGCGGTGCGGAAGCGGCCCTGCTCGCGGCCCGGTGGGGCTCAGCCCAGCTTGCTGACGTCCCGCACCGCGCCCTTGTCCGCGCTCGTCGCCATCGCCGCGTACGCCTTCAGGGCGGCCGAGACCTTGCGGTCCCGGTTCCTCGGGGCGTACCGGCCGTTCAGGGCCCGCTCCCGGCGGGTCAGTTCCGCGTCGTCGACCAGCAGCTCGATCGAGCGGCTGGGGATGTCGATGCGGATGCGGTCGCCGTCCTCGACCAGGGCGATGGTGCCGCCCGAGGCCGCCTCCGGGGAGGCGTGGCCGATGGACAGGCCGGACGTGCCGCCGGAGAAGCGGCCGTCGGTGATCAGGGCGCAGGCCTTTCCGAGGCCGCGGCTCTTCAGGTACGACGTCGGGTAGAGCATCTCCTGCATGCCGGGGCCGCCCTTGGGTCCCTCGTAGCGGATGACGACGACGTCGCCCTCCTTGACCTGCTTGGTGAGGATCTTCTCGACGGCCTCGTCCTGCGACTCGCAGACGACCGCCGGGCCCTCGAAGGTCCAGATGGACTCGTCGACGCCGGCCGTCTTCACGACGCAGCCGTCGACGGCGAGGTTGCCGCGCAGCACCGCCAGGCCGCCGTCCTTGGAGTAGGCGTGCTCGACGGAGCGGATGCAGCCGCCCTCGGCGTCCTCGTCCAGGGAGTCCCAGCGCTCGGACTGGGAGAAGGCCTCGGCGGAGCGGACGCAGCCGGGGGCGGCGTGCCAGAGCTCCACCGCCTCCGGGGAGGGGGAGCCGCCGCGGATGTCCCAGGTCTTCAGCCAGTCGGCCAGGGACGGGCTGTGGACGGAGTGGACGTCCTCGTTGAGCAGGCCCGCGCGGTGCAGCTCGCCCAGCAGGGCGGGGATGCCTCCCGCGCGGTGCACGTCCTCCATGTAGTACGTGCGGTCCCTGGTGACGTTCGGGGCCACCTTGGCCAGGCAGGGGACGCGGCGCGAGAGGGCGTCCATCTCGGTGAGGCCGAAGGGGACCTCCGCCTCCTGGGCGGCGGCCAGCAGGTGCAGGATCGTGTTGGTGGAGCCGCCCATGGCGATGTCGAGCGCCATGGCGTTCTCGAAGGCCGGGACGGTGGCGATGCTGCGGGGCAGGACCGAGTCGTCGTCCTGCTCGTAGTAGCGGCGGGTCAGGTCCATCACCGTGTGCGCGGCGTTCTCGTAGAGCGCCTTGCGGGCGGTGTGGGTGGCCAGGACCGAGCCGTTGCCGGGGAGGGAGAGACCGATGGCCTCGGTGAGGCAGTTCATCGAGTTGGCGGTGAACATGCCGGAACAGGAGCCGCAGGTCGGGCAGGCGTTCTCCTCGATGCGCAGGACGTCCGCGTCGGAGACCTTGTCGTTGGCCGCCTCGACCATGGCGTCGACCAGGTCCAGCGTGCGGACGGTGCCGTCGACCAGGGTGGCGCGGCCGGACTCCATCGGGCCGCCGGAGACGAAGACCGTGGGGATGTTCAGGCGCAGGGCCGCGTTGAGCATGCCCGGGGTGATCTTGTCGCAGTTGGAGATGCAGATCAGGGCGTCCGCGCGGTGCGCCTCGACCATGTACTCCACGCTGTCCGCGATCAGGTCGCGGGAGGGCAGCGAGTACAGCATGCCGCCGTGGCCCATCGCGATGCCGTCGTCGACGGCGATGGTGTTGAACTCGCGCGGGATGCCGCCGGCCGCCACGACCGCCTCGCTGACGATGCGGCCGACGGGGGCCAGGTGCGTGTGGCCCGGCACGAACTCCGTGAAGCTGTTGGCGACCGCGATGATCGGCTTGCGGCCGATGTCCGCGCCCGGTACACCGGAGGCGCGCATCAGGGCGCGGGCGCCCGCCATGTTACGGCCGTGGGTGACTGTGCGGGACCTCAGCTCGGGCATCGTCGCTCGCTCCTTCGGAGAGTTGTGACCGTCGTCGAGCGTACGCCGGTCATTCAGGGAGTGGGACGAGGCGTCCGCAATGCGGGACGAATGTCCCGGTGGGCGTGGGGAGGCGGCCGGGGTCTCAGCGTTCGGTGAGGTGCCTCTGCACCACCGGCGCCACCCGCCCGATGATCCGTTCGGCGTCCGCCGAGGCCAGCGGCTCCATCTTGATCACGTACCGGATCATCACGATGCCGACCAGCTGGGCGGCGGCGAGCTCGGCGCGCAGTTCCGCGTCGGGGAGGTCGAGCTGTCCGGCGATCCGGCGCAGCAGCTGGCCGGCGACCAGGCGGCGGAAGACGCCGGCCGCGCTCTCGTTGTTCACGGCGGAGCGGACGATCGCGAGCAGCGGAGCCCGGGTGACCGGGTTCTCCCAGAGCCCGATGATCATCCTGGTCATCCGTTCGCCGACCTCGTCGAGCGGTCCGTCGAGCACCGTGCTCCGCGGGGTGAGCACCGGCGCGAAGACGACCTCGACGGCGGCTTCGAACACCTGCTCCTTGGTGCCGAAGTAGTGGTGCACCAGCGCGGAGTCGACCCCGGCCGACTTGGCGATGCCCCGGACGGACGTCTTCTCGTACCCGCGGATCGAGAACTCCTCGCGGGCCGCCTCGAGGATGCGGTCCCGGGTGCCGGCCGATTCCGTACGAGGGGGACGGCCGCGGCGCCGGGCGGTGCCGTCGCTCCGCGCGGGGGCGGCGGGGGCCGCAGGGACTGCGGCCGGGGCGTCCGGGCCGTCGCTCGCAGTGGCGCCGGTCATCGCCGCGGAACCTCGATCGCGGAGGCCGCGGAGGACAGGTGCCGGCGGGTGAACTCCAGCGCCTCGGCCAGGTCGGCCTCGCGCTCCGCGCTCGACATGGCCCGGCGGGTGTTGACCTCGATGACGACATGGCCGTCGAAGCCGCGCGCCGCGAGGCCCCGCAGCACCTCGGCGCAGGGCTGGTCGCCGCGGCCGGGCACCAGGTGCTCGTCCTTGGCGGAGCCCCGGCCGTCGGCCATGTGGACGTGGCCGAGGCGGTCGCCCATGCGGTCGATCATCTCCAGGGCGTCGGTGCGGGAGGTCGAGGCGTGGCTGAGGTCGATCGTGAAGTGGCGGTAGTCCTCTTTGGTGACGTCCCAGTCGGGGGCGTACGCGAGCATCTCGCGGTCGCGGTAGCGCCAGGGGTACATGTTCTCGACGGCGAACCGCACGTCGGTCTCGTTCGCCATCCGCCAGACGCCCTCCACGAAGCCGCGGGCGTACTGCCGCTGCCAGCGGAAGGGGGGATGGACGACGACCGTGCTCGCGCCGAGCTTCTCGGCGGCCGCCCGGGCCCGCTGGAGCTTGGTCCAGGGGTCGGTGGACCACACGCGCTGCGTGATGAGCAGACAGGGCGCGTGGACGGCCAGGACGGGGATGCGGTGGTAGTCGCTGAGTCTGCGCAGGGCCTCGATGTCCTGGCTGACCGGATCGGTCCACACCATGACCTCGACGCCGTCGTACCCGAGGCGCGCGGCGATCTCGAAGGCCGTCGCCGTCGACTCCGGGTAGACGGAGGCCGTCGACAGGGCGACCTTCGCATCCGGAATGCGGACTACGTCCCTTGCTTCTGCCACGAGCCTCAGATTACGGGGTGGGGCCGGGTGGGTGCGGGGTGCCCGCTCGCCGTTGTGGTGTTTGTCATGGGCGCGGGGCCGCTGTCCCGGCCCATGTGGTCCAGCCGGCGGAGGATCACGCCCTCCCGCAGGGCCCAGGGGCAGGTCTCCAGGCGTTCCACGCCGAACAGGTCCATGACGCCCTCCGCGACCAGCGCCCCGGCGACCAGCTGGCCCGCGCGGGCCTCGGAGACGCCGGGCAGTTCGGCGCGCTCGGCGGCGGTCATGGCGGCGAGCCTCGGCACCCAGCCCGTCAGGGACTCCCGCTTCAGCTCGCGCTGGACGTACAGGCCCTCGGCGGAGCCGGGAGCGCCGGCGATGCGGGCGAGCTGTCTGAAGGTCTTGGAGGTGGCCACCACGTGGTCGGGCGCGCCGAAGCGGCTGAACTCCCCGACCGTGCGGGCTATCTCGGTGCGGACGTGGCGGCGCAGCGCGCGCACGTCGTCCGGCTCGGGCGGGTCGCCGGGCAGCCGGGCGGCGGTGAGGCGGCCGGCGCCGAGCGGCAGGGACGCCGTGGCGACGGGCTCCTCGTCCATGCCGTAGGCGATCTCCAGGGAGCCGCCGCCGATGTCGACGACGAGCAGTTTCCCCGCCGACCAGCCGAACCAGCGGCGGGCGGCGAGGAAGGTGAGCCGGGCCTCCTCGTCACCGCTGAGCACCTGCAGCCCGACCCCGGTCCCCTCGCGCACGCGCCTGAGGACGTCGTCGGCGTTGCCGGCGTCGCGCACCGCGGAGGTCGCGAACGGCAGCAGTTCCTCGACGCCCTTGTCCTCGGCGGCCTGGAGCGCCTCGCGGACGACCGCGACCAGTCTGTCGACACCGACGGGGTGGATGGCCCCGTCGTCGTCGAGGAGCTGGGCGAGGCGCAGTTCCACCTTGTGCGAGTGCGCGGGCAGCGGACGCGCGCCGGGGTGCGCGTCCACCACCAGCAGGTGCACCGTGTTCGAACCCACGTCGAGGACACCGAGTCTCATGTACGGAACGCTACTGCCCGCCGCGTGGTGTGATGCCCGGTCCGCGGCAGGCGGGCCGGTCCCGGCGGGGAACGCGGGCGACTTACCCTGGACGGGTGCCAAAGACGAAAAAGGCGAAGGACGAAAAGACGGACAAGAAGGCCAAGAAGGCCAAGAAGGCCGGACTGGCCGAGGGTCCTTCGCGGGCGACAGCGCCGCGGACGCCGGAGACCGCTCCGGCGGACGACGAGAAGGGGCTCGATTTCGCCCGCGCATGGGTGGAGTTCCCCGATCCGGCGGACGACGAGCAGGTCTTCCGCTGCGATCTGACCTGGCTGACCTCTCGCTGGAACTGCATCTTCGGCAGCGGCTGCCAGGGCATCCAGGCGGGCCGCGCGGACGACGGCTGCTGCACCCTGGGCGCCCACTTCTCGGACGAGGACGACGAGAAGCGGGTCGCCGGGCATGTGGCGAGACTCACACCGGACATCTGGCAGCACCACGCGGAGGGCACGAGGAACGGCTGGGTCTCCCAGGACGAGGACGGCGACCGTCAGACCCGCCCGTTCCAGGGCTCGTGCATCTTCCAGAACCGGCCGGGCTTCCCGGGCGGCATGGGCTGCTCGCTGCACATCCTGGCCCTCAAGGAGGGCCGGGAGCCGCTGGAGACCAAGCCGGACGTGTGCTGGCAGCTGCCCGTACGGCGGACCTACGACTGGATCGACCGGCCCGACGACACACGCGTACTGCAGGTGTCGATCGGTGAGTACGACCGCCGGGGCTGGGGCCCGGGCGGCCACGACCTGCACTGGTGGTGCACCTCGGCCACCTCGGCGCACGGCGCCGGGGACCCGGTGTACGTCTCCTACCGTGCGGAGCTGACCGAGCTGATGGGCAAGGCGGGCTACGACCGTCTGGTCGAGCTGTGCGAGGAACGGCTGGCCTCGCAGCTGCCCCTGCTGGCCCCGCATCCGGCGGACCCCGCCCGACGCCCCTAGGAGGACGTGCCCGGGCTCGGGCCGTCCTCCCCGGCGGCCGGCGACGGGTCCTGCGGGCCGGTCGACACCGGGTCGGAGGGGGCGGGCCCGGTGGGTGCCGGGCCGCCCGCCCCGGGGTCCGGGCCGGGTGAGGACGGCGGATCGCTCGGCGTGGGGTCCTGGGGCGCCGGTGTCGTGGGCGCCGGCTCCGGGCCGGGCGACGACGGGGGCGGGCCGCTCGGCGTGCCGGGGTGCGCGGTGCCCGGGCCGCCGGGGTGGCCGGAGGGCGAGCCGCCCGGGGCGGAGGGCGTGGGACCGTGGCCGTCGATGGTCACGACGGAACCGGCGGGCGAGATCGTCACGGTCGCACTCCAGTGGCCGGACGGCTCGCGCAGCTGGTCGACGTACACCTTGACCGTCACCGACCCGCCGGGGGCCAGTGTCCCCGACGACCGGCTCGGATGGAGCCAGGGCGCTCCCGTCGAGACGGACCAGCGGACCGGCCCGGAGCCCTTCGCGGTCAGGGTGATCAACGTGGTGTCGCCGCTGTGGTCGGCCGTGACGCCCAGCACGGCGGCGCCCTCCCGCCCGGCTCCGGCGACGCTCACGACCTCCACGGACACGTCCGGGCCGCCGTTCCCGCCGAATCCGGTTCCGGGCCTGGTGCTCGTGTTGCCGGTGTTCTCGTAGCCGCCCGCCCCCTCGCCGTCGAGGTCGAGGGGACCGCCGTCCTCCCGTGCGAAGGCCGGGCGGCCGTCCTGGACCTCACCCACGGGAGTGCCCCGGTAGGCGGCCCACAGGGCGAACGCCGGCGCGGCGACGACGGTGGCGACGACCGTCGTCGTGACGGCACACGCGCGCAGCCGGTTCCGCCGGGCGACGAGGTCCTTGGGGGCCGTAGGGAAGCCGCGCCGGTCGAAGCGGGGCGCGGCGCCGCGCCCGCGCGGGGGGTGCGCCATGGCGGCGTGCAGGGCCGCGCCGGGCGCCGGGAGGACGGGCAGCGCGTCCGGTGCGACGCTGGTGCCGGGCCAGCGGCCGGGAACGGCCCGCTCGGCGGTGCGGCGGCAGCGCGGGCAGTCGTCGACGTGCCGGACGAGCTCCCGGCGCAGGGTCGCGCTGAGCACGAGCCGCCGGTCGCCGGTGAGGTGCGCCACGCCCGGGCAGGCGCCGGTCTCGACGACGGCGAGCGCCGCACGGGTGCGTTCCACCTCGCAGGCCGCGGTGGCGAGCAGCTCGCGCGCGGCGGCCGGCTGCATCCCCAGCACGGCGGCGACCTCGTCGGCGGTGAGGTGGTGGCGCACGGCCAGTTCGAGCGCCTCGCGCTGCTCGGGCGTGGTGCCGGCCGCCTCCGGCCAGGCCAGCCGGGCCAGTTCGCGGCGGCGCTGCTCCCGGACCTCCTCGGAGACGGCCGGCGCGGGGGCGCTCCCGGCCGTCCGCCGCCGGCCGGCGCGGCCCACGGCGTGGGTGGTCCGGCGATCCCTCCTGGCCTCGGC
This sequence comes from Streptomyces pimonensis, assembly GCF_041380215.1. NCBI lineage: Bacteria > Bacillati > Actinomycetota > Actinomycetes > Kitasatosporales > Streptomycetaceae > Streptomyces > Streptomyces pimonensis. The sequence continues at coordinate 214,451 of NZ_JAHWZY010000009.1, read as the reverse complement.
CAGCTCGCGCAGGCACGCCCAGCGGGCCAGGGCGTACAGCCAGGCCCTGCGGCTCCCGGGCTCGTCGGGGACGTGCCGGCCGCGGCGTTCCGCGAGCACGAGGACGTCGGCCAGGGCGGCGGTCGCCGCGTCGTGGTCGCACAGGACGGACAGGCAGTAGGTGAACAGGCCGTCCAGGTGGGATTCGTGGCGGGTGGCCGGCCGCTGGGCCAGCGTGCGCGCGGCCCCACGGTCGCGCGCTTCCCGGTGTGTCCGGTGTGTTCCGGTCGTGCGGGTCGGGGTCTCCGGGCCACTGCTCGTCATCCGGCGACCGTAGGCGGCGCAGAGCGGCTCCTTCCGCAGCCCCGGGCACTTTTAATCCGTACGGGTGAAACGATCCCTCTATCGGGGACAGGAACCTTTCGCCTGCCCGTGAGCTGCCCTCTCCTCCGGGGCTGCCGCCCCCCGTCCCCGTGCGGCGGACGAGGGCGCGCCGGCCCCGTTGTCAGTGCGTGCCGTTACCTTTTCCCCATGGCTGCCCGTACCAAGACCTCCAAGGACCGCCCGTCCTACCGCTGCACCGAGTGCGGCTGGCAGACGGCCAAGTGGCTCGGCCGCTGCCCCGAGTGCCAGGCCTGGGGGACGATCGAGGAGTACGGCACGCCCGCGGTCCGCACGACGGCGCCCGGACGGGTCACCACTTCCGCCCTGCCCATCGGCCAGGTCGACGGCCGTCAGGCCACCGCCCGCTCCACCGGCGTGCCCGAGCTGGACCGGGTGCTCGGCGGCGGACTGGTGCCCGGCGCGGTGGTGCTGGTCGCGGGCGAACCGGGCGTGGGCAAGTCCACGCTGCTGCTGGACGTGGCGGCCAAGTCGGCGAGCGAGGAGCACCGCACCCTGTACGTCACCGGGGAGGAGTCGGCGAGCCAGGTCCGGCTGCGCGCCGACCGCATCCACGCCATCGACGACCACCTGTACCTCGCCGCCGAGACGGACCTGTCCGCCGTGCTCGGCCACTTGGACGCGGTGAAGCCGTCCCTGCTGATCATGGACTCGGTGCAGACGGTGGCGTCCCCCGAGATCGACGGGGCCCCGGGCGGCATGGCCCAGGTCCGCGAGGTGGCCGGGGCGCTGATCCGGGCCTCCAAGGAGCGCGGGATGTCCACGCTCCTCGTGGGCCACGTCACCAAGGACGGAGCGATCGCCGGACCGCGCCTGCTGGAGCACCTGGTGGACGTCGTCCTGCACTTCGAGGGCGACCGGCACGCGCGCCTGCGTCTGGTGCGCGGCGTCAAGAACCGCTACGGCACGACGGACGAGGTGGGCTGCTTCGAGCTGCACGACGAGGGCATCACCGGCCTCGCGGACCCCAGCGGACTCTTCCTGACCCGTCGTGCCGAACCGGTCCCGGGGACCTGTCTGACCGTCACCCTGGAGGGCCGCCGCCCCCTGGTCGCCGAAGTGCAGGCGCTCACGGTCGACTCGCAGATCCCCTCGCCCCGGCGCACCACGTCCGGTCTGGAGACCTCACGCGTGTCGATGATGCTGGCGGTACTGGAACAGCGGGGTCGCATCAGCGCTCTGGGCAAACGGGACATCTACTCCGCGACGGTCGGCGGGGTGAAGCTCTCGGAGCCGGCCGCCGACCTGGCCGTGGCGCTCGCGCTGGCCTCGGCGGCGATCGACACCCCGCTGCCGAAGAACCTGGTCGCGATCGGCGAGGTCGGCCTGGCCGGTGAGGTGAGACGGGTCACGGGCGTCCAGCGCAGGCTCGCCGAGGCGCACCGCCTGGGCTTCACGCACGCCCTGGTGCCGAGCGACCCGGGCAAGGTCCCGGCGGGCATGAAGGTGCTGGAAGTGGCGGACATGGGGGACGCCCTGCGGGTCCTTCCGCGCTCCCGTCGCCGAGAGGCCCCACGGGACGAGGAGGACCGCCGGTAGACTTTGCCCAGGTCTCGCCCGTCCGTACGAACCGAGTGCGAGAAACGGGGGCGCCCAGAACCTGCGACCGGAGGAGTGCAGTGGCAGCCAACGACCGGGCGGCAGCTCCCGGAAAGTCCGGTGGGAGTACCGGTTCCGATGGCCTGATGCGCGCCTCGCTGAGCGCTGTGGCGCCCGGCACCAACCTGCGTGACGGCCTGGAGCGCGTGCTCCGCGGCAACACCGGCGGGCTCATCGTGCTCGGTTCCGACAAGACCGTCGAGGCGCTGTGCAGCGGCGGCTTCGTACTGGACGTCGAGTTCACCGCGACCCGGCTGCGTGAGCTGTGCAAGCTGGACGGCGGCATCGTGCTCTCGTCCGACCTGTCCAAGATCCTGCGGGCGGGCGTCCAGCTGGTGCCGGACCCGACCATCCCGACCGAGGAGACCGGCACCCGGCACCGTACCGCCGACCGCGTCTCCAAGCAGGTCGGCTTCCCGGTCGTCTCCGTCTCCCAGTCGATGCGCCTGATCGCGCTGTACGTCGACGGCCACCGCCGGGTCCTGGAGGACTCGGCGGCGATCCTGTCCCGCGCCAACCAGGCGCTGGCCACCCTGGAGCGCTACAAGCTCCGTCTCGACGAGGTCGCCGGCACGCTGTCGGCGCTGGAGATCGAGGACCTGGTGACCGTCCGGGACGTCTCGGCGGTCGCGCAGCGGCTGGAGATGGTGCGCCGCATCGCCACCGAGATCGCCGAGTACGTGGTCGAACTGGGCACCGACGGGCGTCTCCTCGCCCTCCAGCTGGACGAGTTGATCGCCGGTGTGGAGCCGGAGCGCGAGCTGATCGTGCGGGACTACGTGCCCGAGCCCACCGCCAAGCGTTCCCGCACGGTCGACGAGGCCCTGCACGAACTGGACGCGCTTCCCCAGGCGGAACTGCTGGAACTGTCGACGGTGGCCCGCGCCCTGGGGTACACGGGCTCCCCGGAGACCCTGGACTCGGCGGTGTCGCCGCGCGGTTTCCGGCTGCTGGCCAAGGTGCCGAGGCTCCCCAGGACGGTCATCGACCGCCTGGTGGAACACTTCGGCGGGCTGCAGAAGCTGCTCGCCGCGAGCGTGGACGACCTGCAGGCGGTGGACGGGGTCGGCGAGGCGCGGGCGCGGAGCGTGCGCGAGGGGTTGTCGCGGCTGGCGGAGAGCTCGATCCTCGAGCGGTACGTCTAGGACGGCAGACAGGGCCTGCCGGAAATCAACCCGGGGTTGTGCGGCCTGGGTGCGCAGGTCGGCGTGTGGCCCGCCCTCATGTTGTTCTCCGGCAGACCCTGACTGCCAGGCCCTGACTGCGGGCGGCCGGGGCGGTACGGGGGGCGATGGGGGTCCGGGGCGATGGGGTCCCCGCTCGGGCGAAGCCGGAAGTGGGGGAGGCGCCCGCAGGCGCCCCGCACCCACCCGCACCGCCCCCGGGGCGCCTCCCGGGCCCGAGGCACCGGGGGAGGCACGACTGCCCGCAGCCGGGTCAGTCCGCCTCCAGTACGAACGACGTCCGCACCTTCTCGAAGCCCGGTGCCTTCGCCTCCACCAGGTAGGTGCCCGCGCCGGCCGTCCCGGCCTTCGGCCTCGCGCACTCCGGTGCGCTCGCCTTGCGGTCCCACTCCACGGTGTACGTGATGCTGTCCTCCGCCGGCACCCGGAACACCAGACTCCGCTCCTCCTTCGGACAGTCGTCCGACGCCCAGTACGCGTCGTCGCCGCTCGCCGGAGTGATCGTCAACACCGCTTTCTCCGGCCCGAGATCGACCTTGCAGTCATTCCCGGAGGTGTTCCGCACGGTGAGCAGGAACGTGGGCTTCTGCCCCGGCTCATAGGCGTTGCGGGAGCTGCGCAGACTGAACTCCACGGCGTTCGCTGCACAGTTGGGAAGCGAGGACCCCGACCCGGACGGCAGCGCGTCATCCGCGCCGACCCCCGCCGACGTACCGCCCTCGGAGCCTCCGCCCGCGCTGCCCCCGGCGCCGCCACCGGAGTCCGCGGGATCGCCGTTGGCCCCGTCGTCCCCGGACCCGGACGACGAGCCGCCGGACCCGGACCCGGACCCGGAACCGCCGGAACCGCCCGGACCGTCGGATCCGCCACTCCCCGACTCGTCCCGCCCGCCCGGCGCCTGGCTGAACGCCGGACCCGAACTCGACGGTCCCGGAGTGATGGAGGGTGCGGGATTCTTGCCGCTGGCACCGTTGTCACGGTCATCGCCGCCCCCGCCGCCGGAGACCACCACCCAGATGATCAACAGCGCCAACAAGGCCAGCACGGACAGCAGTACGGCCCTCCGACGCCAGTAGATGGTGGAGGGAAGCGGCCCGACCGGATTGCGCAGAGATCCCACGGCGCAAACTGTACGAGAGATCGGCGCGTTCGCTTGTCCCACCCGCCGCTCCGAGCACAACTTTTCCGGATCATCATCCCGGTAAAGGCCCTGCCACCCCTGTCCTTCGTCAGGGCCGGCACACGACGGTCGCAGGGTGTGACCGTATCGGCGCCTCGCCTACCGTCCGTGACCATGGACTTCGTGGACAGCGGGCTCTACCGCGACATCACCGACCACGCGCACGACACCCCCGCGTGGGTGCGGCACACGGCCGAGATCGGGACGGAGGCCGGACTGCTGGTGTTCGTCGCGCTGTTCGTGGCCGGCTGGTGGCGCGCACGGCACGCGGACACCCGGGCGTTCGCGATCGCGGCCCTTGCACCTGTGGCCACGGCTGTGGCGTACGTGTGCAGCGAGGCGCTCAAGTCCTTTGTGACGCAGGAGCGTCCGTGCCGGGCGGTCGCCGACGCCGCCCCGTCCCTGGCGGAGTGCCCGGCGCACGGCGACTGGTCGTTCCCGAGCAACCACGCCACGATCGCGGGCGCCTCGGCCCTCTCGCTGGTCCTGGTCCGGCGCGTGCTCGTCCTGCTGACGGCCCCGCTGGCCCTGCTCCTGGCGTTCTCCCGGGTGTTCGTCGGTGTGCACTACCCGCACGACGTGGCGGCGGGCCTGCTGCTCGGCGCGGTCGTCGCCCTCACCGTCGTACGTCTGGGCACGCGCCCGGCGGTCCGGCTCACGGAGGCCGTGCGCGCGTCGTCGACGTCCACCGCGCGGTGGTTCACCGGGCCGGGGCCGTGCAGCGGCGCCCGCGCGCTGCCGCCGTGCGCCGCGCACCGGCGCCGTTGAGCGGGTTCAGTCCGCCACCAGGCCCGCCTCGTAGGCGACGATCGCCGCCTGTACGCGGTTGCGTACGCCGAGCCGGTCGAGGACCGCGCTGACGTACGCCTTCACCGTCCCCTCGACGAGATGCAGCCGGGCGGCGATCTCCGGGTTGGACAGTCCGGTCCCGACCAGGCCGAGGACCTCGCGTTCGCGCGGGCTCAGCACCGCCACGCGCGCGTGCGCCTCGGCCTCCCGGGCGAGCCGGCCGCCGCCGTCGGCTCCGCCGAGGCCCTCGATGACGTACCGGGCCACCTTGGGCGACAGGAAGGCGGCCCCGCCCGCCACCGCCCGTACTCCCGCGATGAGTTCGTACGGGTCGCCGGACTTCAGCAGGAAGCCGGTGGCGCCGCCGCCGAGGGCGCGGGCGACGTAGGCGCGTTCGGAGAAGGTGGTGAGCATGACGACGGCCGTGCCGGGGACGGCGCGGACGATCTCCTCGGCCGCCGCGAGCCCGTCCAGGCGGGGCATGCGGATGTCGAGCAGCGCCACGTCGGGGCGGTGCGCACGGGCCAGCTCGACGGCCTCGCGCCCGTCGCCCGCCTCGGCGACCACCTCCGTCTCGCCGCTGCTCCCCAGGATGGCGCGCACCCCGGCGCGCACCATCGCCTCGTCGTCGGCCAGCAGGACCCGGATCACGGTGCGAACTCCTCGTACTCGTCCCGCCCTTCGCCGGACGGGCCGACGCGCGGGATCACATCCTTGGCGGCCAGGCGCCCCTCGTCGTCGAAGCAGAGCCGGAAGTGGTCGACGGAGACGAGGAGCTCGCCGCTCGCGCGGTAGTAACGGCAGTCGGCGTCCTTCGGCGGCGCGGGCGCGCGCTCCGTCGGCGGGTCCCGGACGTGCCGGTCCGGCAGTGCCCGCGCGAGGTCCGCGACCGGCGTGCCCAGGCGCAGTCCGGCGTAGGCGGCGGGTTCCAGCACCGCGTGCGTCTCGGTGTACGCGTACCAGCCGAAGGCCGCGCCGACCAGGACGACGCCCGCGCCGGCGGCGGCGCCGAGGCCGACGGCGACACGGCGGCGGGCGCGGGTGAAGGGGGCGGAGGCGGGGCGGGGCGGCGCGGGCACCGCGTCCGCCCGCGCGGGGACGTACGCCCGGACGCGGAACCCGCCGGCGTGCGGGCCCGCCTCGAACGTGCCGCCGACCGCCGTGACGGCAGCGCGCAGTCCGGGCAGTCCCGAACCGCCGCCGGAGGCCCGGGACCCGTCGTGGGCCGGCCGTCCGTTGGTGACGGTGACGGTCGTTCCCCGTCCGTCGCCCCCCGTCACCGCCACGACGACGGGCGCGCCCGGAGCGTGCCGTGCCGCGTTGGTCAGCGCCTCCCTGGCCACCCGGTGCAGCAGCCTCTCGGTGACCTCGCCGGGCGCCACGGCCGTGCCCCGCCCGCCGGTCTCCCAGCGCACCGGCAGGCCGGACTCGGCGGCGCGGGCGACGAGTTGTTCGACGCTCTCGCCGGCCGGGGCGAGCGGCAGCGGCTCGTCCTCCTCCCGCAGGACGCCGATGATGCGGTGCAGCCGGTCCGTGGCGTCGGCGGCGGCGGCGCGCAGCTCGGCCGCGGCGGTCCGGTGGTGGCCGGGGAGGTCGGGGGCGACCTGGAGCGCGCCCGCACGCAGGGCGATCAGGCTCAGTTCGTGGCCCAGGGAGTCGTGCATGTCCTGGGCGATCCTGGCCCGCTCGCGCAGCCGGGCGCGCTCCCCGGTCAGGCGCTGCTCCTCCTCCAGGCGGGCGGCCCGCAGCCAGCCCGCCGCGGTGAGCGCGCGGCTCTGCCGCCAGTAGCGCCCGCCGAGCCAGGGGAGGACGCAGCCGAAGAGGAGGGTGCCGGTCAGGACCAGCCACTCGGGGGCCGGATCGACTCCCACGGACGCGATCTTCACGGTGCCGGCGCAGGCGACGGCGGCGAAGCACAGCGCCGCGGGGACCGTACGGGGCGCCCGCAGGCCGAGCAGCAGCGCGAACGCGCCGAGGGCGGGGCCGTAGGAGACGCTGAACAGGGCCGGGGCGGCGGCGAGGCTCAGCGCGGCCGCCAGCCCGAAGGCGACCGCCGGCCGGCGCCGGGCCACGGCGGTGGCGGCGGCGAGCACGCCGAGTCCGGCGAGCTGCTGCCAGAGCGGACGCGGCTCGTTCAGCCCGAGCCGGTCGGTGCAGACCGCCGGCAGGGCGAGGGCCGTCCAGAGCAGGCAGCCCTGGGCGAGCACGGCGGGACGGGCACGTTCCATGTCCCCGACGCTACAAGCGGACGGGGGTGTGCCACCGCTGTCGATCGTCAGGTGTGCCCTCACCCTGCGGGAGGCCCCCGCCGTGGCGCTCCCACCGCGGACGGGGCCCGGCGTGGGAGGATCGAGGGGCCATGACTGCTCCCACCAAACCCCCGTACGGCCCTGTCGCCGATTCCGTGTCCGAGCGCGCTCCCGGTGAGCCGCTGCACTCCCCCGTCATCGACTGGTTCGACGAGCACGCCCGGGATCTGCCGTGGCGGCGCCCGGAGGCCGGTGCGTGGGGGGTGATGGTCAGTGAGTTCATGCTGCAGCAGACCCCGGTGAACCGGGTCCTGCCCGTCTACGAGCAGTGGCTGGCCCGCTGGCCGCGCCCCGCCGACCTCGCCGCCCAGGCGCCCGGCGAGGCGGTCCGCGCCTGGGGCCGGCTCGGTTACCCGCGCCGCGCGCTCCGGCTGCACGGCGCCGCCGTCGCCATAACGGAGCGGCACGGCGGCGACGTACCGGCCGACCACGCCCAGTTGCTGGCGCTGCCCGGCATCGGGGAGTACACGGCCGCGGCGGTGGCGTCGTTCGCGTACGGGCAGCGGCACGCGGTGCTGGACACCAACGTGCGCCGGGTCCTCGCCCGAGCGGTCACCGGAGCGCAGTACCCGCCGAACGCCACCACCGCCGCCGAGCGCCGGCTGGCCCGGACCCTGCTGCCGGAGGACGCCGCGACCGCCGCGCGGTGGGCCGCCGCCTCCATGGAGCTGGGCGCGCTGGTGTGCACGGCGAAGAACGAGTCGTGCCACCGCTGCCCGATCGCCGCGCAGTGCGCCTGGCGGCTGGCGGGCAAGCCGGCCCACGACGGTCCGCCGCGCCGGGGCCAGACGTACGCGGGCACGGACCGCCAGGTCCGCGGGCGGCTGCTGGCCGTGTTGCGGGAGGCGCACGCTCCGGTGCCGCAGGCCGCGCTGGACCGGGTGTGGCACGAGCCGGTCCAGCGCGCCCGCGCGCTGGACGGTCTGGTCGCCGACGGTCTGGTGGAGCCGCTGCCGGGCGGTCTGTACCGGCTGCCGATGACCTGACGCCGGGCACAGCCGGTGCACACACCCGTCTGACGTCACATACAGCCGCTTCACACGCGCCCCACCGGCACGGCCGGTCATGTCACCCCGCACCGCACTCGACCGGCCGGCCGGCCGCTTCGCCCCGTTCCTCCTTCCGTTACACAACCGACGGACAGCCGAGTGCTTCCCGCAGGCTGCTCCGGACAGCACCGTGACAACGCCTCCGTACCTTCGGTCACGTGCTCGACGAGAGCACGGGGACGACGGAGCACGAGCGGCGACCGGCCCGCGCGGGCGGGCCGGCACGGGGAACGGGAGGCGGTTCACCATGGCGCAGGACACGGCGCGGGGCGAGGTGCTCGCATTCGAGGAGTACGTCCGCACCCGGCAGGACGCGCTGCTGCGCAGCGCCCGCCGCCTGGTCCCGGACCCCGTCGACGCGCAGGATCTGCTGCAGACCGCGCTGGTCCGGACGTACGGCCGCTGGGAGACCATCGAGGACAAGCGGCTGGCCGACGCCTATCTGCGCCGGGTCATGATCAACACGCGGACGGAGTGGTGGCGGGCCCGCAAGCTGGAGGAGGTGCCCACCGAGCAGCTTCCGGAAGCCTGTGTGGACGACGCCACCGAGCAGCACGCCGACCGCGCCCTGCTGATGGACGTCCTGAAGGTCCTCGCCCCGAAGCAGCGCAGTGTCGTGGTGCTGCGACACTGGGAGCAGATGTCCACGGACGAGACGGCCGCCGCCCTCGGCATGTCGGCCGGAACGGTCAAGAGCACGCTGCACCGGGCGCTCGCCCGGCTCCGTGAGGAGCTTCAGGCGCGCGACCTGGAAGCACGTGCGCTGGAGCGTGAGGAGCGGGAGCGTTGCGCGGCCTGACCGGCACGGGGCCCACACGGGCCCGCACCGCCGCCCGGGCGGCGGGCACGGCGACGACCGCGCTCGCCGCCGCCGTCCTGTTCGCCGGTTGCGGCACGGGCGGCACCGGCGCGCGGGACGAGGGCCCGGCGCACGCGGACTCCGTGGCGAGCGCCCCCGCCGCGGCGGCGTCGGCACAGCCCTCGCGGACCCCCGACCGGGCGGAAGCGGTCCGGCTGGTCAAGGCCGACCCGGCGGTCTCGGCGGAGGTCAAGCGGGAGCTGCAACCGTGCGTCGCCGACGAGTACCCCGTCGACGTGAGCTACGGCGATCTCACCCGGGGAGACGTCGACGACGTCGTCGTCAACGTGCTGACCTGCGGGGACGCGGTGGGCGTCGGCTCGTACGTGTACCGCGAACAGGACGGTGCGTACGTGAACGCGTTCTCGGCCGAGGAGCCCCCGGTGTACGCGGAGATCGACCGCGGGGACCTGGTGGTGACCAAGCAGGTGTACGACCCGGGGGACCCGGTGGCGAGTCCGTCCGGGGAGAACGTGATCACGTACCGCTGGGGCTCGGGCCGGTTCACCGAGAAGTACCGCACGCACAACGACTACGGACAGGTGGCCGTCGCGGAGCCGTCGCCGGGGCCCGCCGGCTGAGACATGGCTCACGGCGTGAACCTGCGGGGCCGCCCGGACCGATGGACGGGTGAACCCGCGGCACGGCCCCCGCGTCCGTGCGGGGGGCGGAAGAAACCGTCCGCACCGACCCGAGATCACACGAGGACTGAGAGCACCGGGATGGCAGACCAGACCCACGTCCTGTTCGTCGAGGACGACGACGTCATCCGCGAGGCCACCCAGCTCACCCTGGAGCGGGACGGCTTCGCGGTCACCGCGAGGCCCGACGGGCTGTCGGGCCTGGAGGCGTTCCGCACGGACCGTCCCGACATCGCGCTGCTCGACGTCATGGTCCCCGGGCTCGACGGGGTCAGCCTGTGCCGGCGTATCCGGGACGAGTCGATGGTGCCGGTGATCATGCTGTCTGCGCGGGCCGACGCCATCGACGTGGTGCTGGGCCTGGAGGCGGGCGCCGACGACTACGTGACCAAGCCGTTCGACAGTGCCGTGCTCGTGGCCCGGATCCGCGCGGTGCTGCGCCGCTTCGGGCGCGCGAACGGCGGCCGGCAGGACGCGGCGGGACCGGGCGACGGGGGCGTGCTCGCGTTCGGCGAACTGGTGGTCGACACCGGGGGCATGGAGGTGCGCCGGGCGGGCGAGCCGGTGGCGCTGACACCGACCGAGATGCGGCTGCTGCTGGAGTTCTCCGCGGCGCCGGGCACCGTGCTCTCCCGCGACAAGCTGCTCGAACGGGTGTGGGAGTACGGCTGGGGCGGAGACACCCGGGTCGTGGACGTCCATGTGCAGCGACTGCGTACGAAGATCGGCCAGGAACGCATCGAGACGGTCCGCGGCTTCGGCTACAAACTGAAGGCCTGAGAGAAACCGATGCGGGGGTACTTCCGGCGCCTGGTGGCGGCGTCCGTCGGCCGGGCGGGCATAGGCACGGGTCTGCGGTGGAAGCTCAGCGCCGCCATCGCGCTGGTCGGTGCGCTGGTGGCGATCGCGCTGAGTCTGGTCGTGCACAACGCGGCCCGGGTGTCGATGCTGGACAACGCGCGCGACCTGGCGGACGAGCGCATCCTGATCGCCCAGCGCAACTACGAGCTGTCGGGGCGGCTGAACTTCCCCAACACCAGGATCGACGACCCGGAGCTGCCGAAGGAGCTGCGGAAGAAGGCCGAGGAGGGCCGCCGGGCGACCTACGTGGCCGACCGGCCGGGCGGGGCGCCGGACATCTGGGCGGCGGTGCCGCTGAAGAACGGGCACGTGATGTCCCTGCACTCCGGTTTCACGGACCGCAGCTCGAACATCCTCAAGGACCTCGACCAGGCCCTGGTGATCGGCTCCATCGCGGTGGTGCTGGGCGGCAGCGCGCTCGGGGTGCTCATCGGGGGGCACCTGTCGCGGCGGCTGCGGAAGGCGGCCACGGCCGCCAACCGGGTCGCCAAGGGCGAGACGGACGTCCGGGTGCGCGAGGCCATCGGCGGGGTGGTGCGGGACGAGACCGACGACCTGGCCAGCGCGGTGGACGCCATGGCGGATGCGCTGCAGCAGCGGCTGGAGGCCGAACGCCGGGTCACCGCCGACATCGCGCACGAGCTGCGCACCCCCGTGACCGGTCTGCTCACCGCCGCCGAACTACTGCCGCCGGGCCGGCCGACCGAGCTGGTGCTGGACCGGGCCAAGGCGATGCGCACCCTCGTCGAGGACGTCCTGGAGGTGGCCCGGCTGGACAGCGCGTCCGAGCGGGCCGAACTGCAGGACATCCTGCTGGGCCGGTTCGTCGTCCGGCGGGTCCGGGCGAAGGACCCGGACGCCACGGTGCGGGTGGTGCACGAGTCGGAGGTGACCACCGACCCGCGGCGCCTGGAGCGCGTGCTGTTCAACCTGCTCGCCAACGCCGCCCGGCACGGCAGGCCGCCCGTCGAGGTCACCGTCGAGGGCCGGGTCATCCGGGTCCGCGACCACGGGCCGGGCTTCCCCGAGACCCTGCTCGCCGAGGGGCCGAGCCGCTTCCGCACCGGCAGCGCGGACCGGGCCGGCCGGGGTCACGGGCTGGGCCTGACGATCGCGGCGGGGCAGGCCCGGGTACTGGGCGCACGGCTGACCTTCCGCAACGTACGCCCGGCGGGGGCTTCGGACGACGTGCCGGCCGAGGGCGCGGTCGCCGTGCTGTGGCTGCCCGAACACGCGCCGACGAACACCGGGAGCTACCCGGTGCTGGCGCAGTGACCGAACGGCCCCGCCGACGGCGCGCAGGCCCCCGACGGGATGTACACCATCGGGGGCCTGTGCGCCGTTCGGGGTCCGACGGGCTCGGTCACCGCCGCCGGAGCCGGGGGGCCGTCGTCGGTGCCCTCCTTCCGGGGGCCCGCGCCTTTCAGCGTGGACGGCACCGGACAGCGGCGCCGCGGGGACACCCGCCGCCACGTCCAGGACGCGGCGCTCGAACTCTTCGCCGGGCAGGGCCATGAGAAGACCTCGCTGTGCGAGATCTCAGATTGTCACGCCGTGGGCGCGCAGGAACTTCGCCGGGTCCATGGCGGAGCCGTAGTTCGGGGTGGTGCGGATCTCGAAGTGCAGGTGCGGGCCGCTGGAGTTGCCGGTGTTGCCGGACAGGGCGATCTTCTGTCCGGTCTTGACGATCTGGCCGGCCTTCACGTTGACCTGCGACAGGTGGGCGTACTGGGAGTACGTCCCGTCGCCGTGGTTGATGACGACCGCGTTGCCGTACGCGGGGCCGTCGCCGGCGCCGTTGGGGCCGGCCTTGACGACGGTGCCGCCGTGCGCGGCCAGCACCGCGGTGCCGGTCGGGACGGCGTAGTCCTGGCCGCTGTGCTTGGACGCCCACATGCCGCCGTTCTGGGCGAAGCTCGCGGACAGCGTGTAGCTCTTCACCGGGGAGACCCAGGAAGCCTTCTTCTTGGCGGCGGCCTGGGCTGCCTTCTTGGCCTGGGCGGCCTTCGCAGCCTTCGCCTGGGCGGCCTTCTCGGCCTGGGCGGCCTGGGTCTTCGCGGCCTTGGCCTGGGCGGCGGCCTGCGCCTGGACTGCGTCGGCGACGCCGGACGCGGCCGTGGTGTCGGCGGCGGCCGCGACCCCGGTTCCCATCACGACCGAGGCCCCCAGTCCGGCGGCCAGCACGGCGGCGCGGGTGCGGATCCGGGACGTGCGGAAGGAACGGGACGTGACGCGCTGGGACATACGAACCTCATCAGGAGGGGGCAGAGGAAAACCACCCGGCGGACGGATCCGCGCCTCGGTGGTGGTTCATTGGTAGCCCCTCCGCCGATAACCGCGCAAAGGTGTGACCTACGAAGAAAAGTCGTAGATGTGTCCTGAGATGCAGGTCTCTTGACACAGCACTCGTATGGGGTGAAACCCCCCATTTGGAGCCGATCGACCAGAATATCGGGTCAAATGCCCGTCTCACGAAAGAGCTTTAGCTACTATTCCGGCTAGTAACGGGCAAATCGCCTGTGCAGCATGTCACCGACGACCGGGTTCGGCCATTCCGCATATGTGACGCAGGCCTCCGGACGCCCACCGTTCGGCAACCCTACGGTCCACCTCACGTCACCCTCGCAGACGAGCATGCACACGACACGCTGGCAGCTCCACGGACGTGAGAGGACCCCCACGAGATGAGAAGCCGCCGCTCCTGGCCGATCCGCGCATCGGTCACCGCTGTCTCCGCGGCCGCCCTGGTGGCCCTGGCCGCACCGGCCGAGGCCATCACCCCCACTCCACCGGCCGCTTCCCCGGCGGCAGCCGCCACCGCGGCGGCGGACGTCGACTACGACACCTGGCAGCGTGACTGCCGGGCGGTCATGGACCAGGCCCTGCCCTATCTGAAGCAGCGGATCGGGGACGCCCGGCCGGGCGAGAAGCAGGCGATCGTCCTCGACGTCGACAACACCGCGCTGGAGACCGACTTCGGGTTCAGCTTCCCGCAACCCGCCAACGAGCCGGTCCTGGAGGTAGCGGAGTACGCGCAGGAGCACGGCGTCGCCGTGTTCTTCGTGACCGCCCGCCCGGGCATCATCCACGCGCCCACCGACTGGAACCTCGACCACGTCGGCTACGAGTCCTCCGGTCTGTACGTCCGCGGGTTCTTCGACCTGTTCAAGAACGTCGCCGACTACAAGACCGCTCAGCGCGTCAACATCGAGGCCAAGGGATACACGATCATCGCCAACATCGGAAACAGCGCCACCGACCTGTCGGGCGGCCACGCCGAGAAGACGTTCAAGCTGCCGGACTACGACGGCCGGCTGTCCTGAACCGGACGCAGCCACGGGAAAAGGGGTCTGCCCCGGGACGTGTGTCCCGGGGCAGACCCCTTCTTCCGTTCGGGCCGAGCGCGGCGCCTACGCGTCCTTGCTCAGGTTCGGGCCGGCTCCGCCGGCCGCCTGCTCGATCGGCGGAACGTCGGGCAGGGCCGACTTCTCCTCGCCGCGGAAGGTGAAGGTCCGCGACTCGCCCTCGCCCTCGGTGTCCACGACCACGATGTGACCGGGACGCAGCTCGCCGAAGAGGATCTTCTCCGACAGCGTGTCCTCGATCTCCCGCTGGATGGTCCGGCGCAGCGGCCGGGCGCCCAGCACGGGGTCGTAGCCCTTCCTGGACAGCAGTTCCTTGGCGGACTGGGAGAGCTCGATGCCCATGTCCCGGTCCTTGAGCCGCTCGTCCACCTTGCCGATCATCAGGTCGACGATCTTCAGGATGTCGTCCTGCGTGAGCTGCGGGAAGACCACCACGTCGTCGACACGGTTGAGGAACTCGGGCCGGAAGTGCTGCTTGAGCTCGTCCGAGACCTTGTTCTTCATGCGCTCGTAGTTGGTCTTCGTGTCGCCCTGGGCGGCGAAGCCCAGGTTGAAGCCCTTGGAGATGTCCCGGGTGCCGAGGTTGGTCGTCATGATGATGACCGTGTTCTTGAAGTCCACGACCCGGCCCTGGGAATCGGTCAGACGACCGTCCTCCAGGATCTGCAGCAGCGAGTTGAAGATGTCCGGGTGGGCCTTCTCGACCTCGTCGAAGAGGACGACCGAGAACGGCTTGCGGCGCACCTTCTCCGTCAGCTGGCCGCCCTCCTCGTAGCCCACGTAGCCGGGGGGCGAACCGAAGAGACGCGACACCGTGTGCTTCTCGCTGAACTCCGACATGTCGAGGGAGATCAGCGCCTCCTCGTCACCGAAGAGGAACTCCGCCAGGGCCCTGGACAGCTCGGTCTTACCGACGCCGGACGGACCGGCGAAGATGAACGAGCCACCGGGACGCTTCGGGTCCTTCAGGCCGGCACGGGTACGGCGGATCGCCTTGGACAGCGCCTTGACGGCGTCGACCTGGCCGATGACCCGCTTGTGGAGCTCGTCCTCCATGCGCAGCAGGCGGGACGACTCCTCCTCCGTGAGCTTGAAGACCGGGATGCCCGTCGCCGTGGCGAGGACCTCGGCGATCAGCTCGCCGTCGACCTCGGCGACGACGTCCATGTCGCCGGCCTTCCACTCCTTCTCCCGCTTCGCCTTGGCGGCGAGGAGCTGCTTCTCCTTGTCGCGCAGGGAGGCGGCCTTCTCGAAGTCCTGCGAGTCGATCGCGGACTCCTTGTCGCGGCGGACGCCGGCGATCTTCTCGTCGAACTCGCGCAGGTCCGGCGGCGCGGTCATCCGGCGGATGCGCATCCGGGAACCGGCCTCGTCGATCAGGTCGATCGCCTTGTCCGGCAGGAAGCGGTCCGAGATGTAGCGGTCGGCGAGCGTCGCCGCCTGGACCAGGGCCTCGTCGGTGATGGAGACGCGGTGGTGCGCCTCGTACCGGTCGCGCAGACCCTTGAGGATCTCGATCGTGTGCGGCAGGGACGGCTCCGCGACCTGGATGGGCTGGAAGCGGCGCTCCAGGGCCGCGTCCTTCTCCAGGTGCTTGCGGTACTCGTCCAGCGTGGTCGCACCGATGGTCTGCAGCTCACCGCGGGCCAGCATCGGCTTGAGGATGCTCGCGGCGTCGATGGCGCCCTCGGCGGCGCCCGCACCGACCAGCGTGTGCAGCTCGTCGATGAACAGGATGATGTCGCCGCGGGTGCGGATCTCCTTGAGCACCTTCTTCAGGCGCTCCTCGAAGTCACCGCGGTAGCGGGAGCCGGCGACCAGGGCACCGAGGTCCAGGGTGTAGAGGTGCTTGTCCTTGAGGGTCTCGGGCACCTCGCCCTTGACGATGGCCTGGGCCAGGCCCTCGACGACGGCGGTCTTGCCGACGCCGGGCTCACCGATCAGCACCGGGTTGTTCTTGGTACGGCGGGACAGCACCTGCATGACCCGCTCGATCTCCTTCTCGCGCCCGATGACCGGGTCGAGCTTGGACTCACGAGCGGCCTGGGTGAGGTTCCGGCCGAACTGGTCGAGGACCAGGGACGTGGAGGGAGTGCCCTCGGCAGGACCGCCGGCGGTGGCGGTCTCCTTGCCCTGGTAACCGGAGAGCAGCTGGATGACCTGCTGCCGCACCCGGTTCAGATCGGCGCCCAGCTTGACCAGGACCTGGGCGGCGACGCCCTCGCCCTCACGGATCAGGCCGAGCAGGATGTGCTCCGTGCCGATGTAGTTGTGGCCCAGCTGAAGGGCCTCGCGGAGCGACAGCTCCAGGACCTTCTTGGCACGGGGGGTGAAGGGGATGTGACCCGACGGGGCCTGCTGGCCCTGCCCGATGATCTCCTCCACCTGCTGGCGGACCGCCTCGAGCGAAATCCCGAGGCTCTCAAGGGCCTTGGCGGCGACACCCTCACCCTCGTGGATCAGGCCCAGGAGGATGTGCTCGGTGCCGATGTAGTTGTGGTTGAGCATCCGGGCTTCTTCCTGAGCCAGGACGACAACCCGCCGCGCGCGGTCGGTGAACCTCTCGAACATCGTTAATCGCTCCTCAGAGCGGTCAGGCAGTGGGGGGAACTTCCCCTCCCTGTCCTTCCGCAGCTTAGTCCCGCGAGCGGGGACCGCTCATTCCAACTGCCGACACCGTCGATGGCCTCCTGACCCCGCTCACGCCGACATCTGCTCCAACCCGATGGTGCGAGACGATGTTCCCGCGGGCCAGGCAGTTACCCCCTTCGCCAGTACGCCCATGGCGAACGGGAGACGTCCCGCCCCGCATGTCGCCCCCTCTCACTAGGGATGTCTTACCCGCTGCCACGGACACTCCATGCCGAGTGCACGGGTTCCCTCCGCTACGGGCGAACAACCTTGCACCTCCCCGCACCCCCGCACGCCCCTTTGTTCGACACCCTCCGCTCACGCACGAGCACCCAACGTAACCCGGAGGGCACGGAAGCGTTGCTCCCGGCATGGTCCGGACCGTCACCCCCGCGGAGCCGCTCCTCCGCCGGCCGCTCGCACCGAGCGACGACGTGCGCCTCTGGTACGAGAACGCGCTGCAGTGGCCCACGGTGCCCGGGACGCCGGTGCGGCTGGCGGTGGGCGTGCGCTTCGACGTCCTGGACGTGCCCGTGGAGGCGGGCCGCGCGGCACTGGAGCACCTGGCGCGCTCGGCGGCTCCCGGGCGGGGGTTCCCCGTGGCCCTGGGGGGCGGCCGGATGCGGCTGCTGGTGGCGGCGGGCAGCGCGGAGGAGCTGCCGGGGCTGCTGGAGTGGCTGGACTGGGGCTCGCTGGAGCTGGACCTGGTGGCGATCGGCGCGGGAGGCCTCATGGACGCCCCCCGCCCCCCTGGCGCCGCCGTCGTCGGCTCCGGCGCCCGGCCGCTCCCCCTGGACCGCGGTGGATCGCAGGGGGTCGCCGTGTGGTTGCGGCCCCCCGAGCCGGGACGCGGGGCCGGGGCCTCGCTGCCGACGCTGTCGGCGATGGGCGCGAGGGGGGACGGTGACGGCCCCCCGGACCTCGTGCGCCTGGTGAACACGGTGGCGACGCAGATCCACCGGGTCCGGCTGCGGCGTGCGGGTGCGGCCGCCGCTCCACGGGCCGACGGTCAGCCGTTGGCCTTCTCGTAGGCCTCGCGGATGGACGCGGGGACACGGCCGCGGTCGTTGACCTCGTAACCGTTCTCCTTCGCCCACGCACGGATGGCCGCGGTGTCCTGGCTGCCGCCGGAAGCGGCACGCGCCTTTCCGCGTCCGCCCGCAGCGCGGCCTCCGGTACGACGACCGCCCTTCACGTAAGGCTCGAGAAGGCCACGGAGCTTGTCCGCATTGGCGGTGGTGAGATCAATCTCGTACGTCTTGCCGTCCAACGCGAACGTCACGGTCTCGTCCGCCTCGCCGCCGTCGAGGTCGTCGACAAGAAGGACCTGAACCTTCTGTGCCACCGGATTTCCTTTCATCGATAACTTGAGGGCCGGGGTGTGCCGGCGTCCGCCGTATCGCCGCCCCTTGTTATATGCAGTACTGCAGTACTCCGGAAAGCAAACCGCTTTTGCCGGAAAAACACAAACCCCTGACAGGGCCCCGCCCCCGCACCCGGCACGGAAACATGCGCGTTTCGGACATAGGGCACCGCGCGCAGATCAAAGATGCAGAAGCATCCGACTGTTGCCCAAGGTGTTCGGTTTCACGCGTTCGAGGCCGAGGAACTCCGCGACACCCTCGTCATAGGAGCGCAGCAACTCCGCGTACACATCGGTGTCGACGGGCGTCTCCCCGATCTCCACGAAGCCGTGCCTGCCGAAGAAGTCCACTTCGAAGGTCAGGCAGAATACGCGCCGAACACCGAGCCAGCGGGCCGTCTCCAGCAGCTTCTCCAGCAACCGGTGCCCGACGCCCGCGCCCTTCAGGCCGGGCTTCACGGCGAGAGTGCGGACTTCCGCGAGGTCTTCCCACATCACGTGCAGGGCGCCGCAGCCGACCACCTCCGCGTTGTCGTCCCGCTCCGCGACCCAGAACTCCTGGATGTCCTCGTAAAGCGTCACCGTTGCTTTGTCGAGCAGGATGCGCCCGCGGACGTAGGCGTCAAGGAGCCGGCGCACGGCGGGGACATCGCTGGTGCGGGCCCGTCGGACCGTGATGGCTTTTGCGGGGACTTCGGGGCTGGCTGCGGACATGTGCGGACGCTATCGTCCGCTCCGGTCCTCCGCGGAGCCGGGGTTCTCGTCGGCGGGGGTTTCCGGGAGCCGGACGATGCGGATCGCGTCGGTGAGAGCCTGTCGCTGTTCCTCGCTCATCATGCCGAAGAACGCGACGAGAGCGGCGGCGGCGTTGTCGCTCTGCGACCACGCTTCGTTCATCAGCGCGGCGGCGTAGGCGGCGCGAGTGGAGACCGCCTCATATCGATAGGCCCTGCCTTCCGCCTCCCGGCGCACCCAGCCCTTCTGATGGAGATTGTCCAAAACGGTCATCACCGTGGTGTACGCGATGGACCGTTCCTTCTGAAGATCTTCCAGGACTTCCCGAACGGTCACCGGGCGGTTCCACTTCCACACCCGCGTCATGACCGCGTCTTCGAGTTCTCCCAAGGGGCGAGGCACAACTCAGAACAATAGTGGCGGATCCCGCCAATCGCGTGCCGAAGGGCATGATCATCGGCAAACGTGAACAAAAAGGGCGTACGACCTTTGATCGTACGCCGGGGCGGTCGGGGTCAGACTTCGGTCTTCGGGGCGGGCCGGGAGCCCTGCGCCCGTGCGGGGGCCGCGTCGACCACGGCGTCCTCCTTGGTCTTGTTGGCGCCGCCCTGGGTCTTCACGATCACCCGGATCACGCCGATGAAGAGAGCGGCCATGACGACCGGGGGAAGGAGCGCGGAGACGTAGTCCATGGGTCCAGGGTAGGACAGCGGGGGTCGTCAGCCGGCGACCAGGTGCCGGTCCGCCGGGGGCGGGGTGGGTCTGCGGCGGGGGAAGACCTCGCCGGGGGTGGGCACGGGGCGGGCGGGGGAGGGAGCGGGGGTGGGGGCGGGAGCGGGTGCAGGGGTGGGGGCGGGAGCGGGGTTCGGCGGGGTGGCGGGGGGCTTCCGGGCCGGGTCCCGCTTCTCCCCCGGGTCCCCGGTGGCCGCGCGACCGCCGGGGAGGGCCAGGAGGAGGGCGCGCCGGCAGCGGTGCAGAAGGGCGGCGGCGGTGGGGTTGCCGCTCAGGGCCCGGAGGGCGGCCAGGTCGTCGGGGCGGGGGCGGTACCCGGCGCCCAGCGCCTCCTCCAGGAGCGCGAGGTAGCCGGCGGCGGTGCCGGGGAGGGCGGCGCGGTAGCGGCCGAGGTCGGCCAGGAGGAAGGCGCGCAGCCTGGCACTCTCCCGCGTCGCCTCGGCAAGGTCCGCGGCGAGGCGGCGGCAGTCCTGGAGGTCGTCGGCCGGGGCGGGGGCGGGGTGCAGGGCGAGGGCGAGGGCGCGGCGGAGCACACACAGCTCCTGCGCGCCGAACGCCATGCCGCCGCGGGATCCGTAGGGCGTGGGCATGCCGCGACGATACGCGCTAATCAGACAAACACCGCGTATGGGTCAGGTGTGGCGCGGGGCGCCACCCGGGTGGGCGGAATGCCCGCGACGCAGGGTCAGGCCCGGCGGGGCGCGGGTCCTGCGCCCGCGACACAGGGTTCGGCCCGATGGGAGCACGGCTCCTGCGCCCACGACACAGGGTTCGGCCCGGTGGGGGCTCGAGTGGCGCCTGTAGTCGGTGGGGGGAGCGGGGCCGTGTCGGGGGTGTCCGTCCTCGGACCGGCGCGGATCACGTTCCTCGGACGGGGTGCGGGGCGCGGCCGCGCCGGCCGCTGCGGGTGGGCACCCCCGCCCCGTCCCCGTCCCGCCGTAGGCAGCCGCCCGCCGCCGCTCCCGCGGGCAGTCGTGCCGCGCAGGGCGGCACGGGCGGGCGAGGCGGGGAGTGAGGAAGGCGGCCCGCAGGCGCCCGACCCGCGCAGACGCCGGGCGCGTTACAGGCGCGGCACGTTGCGCTCGTACACCAGGCGCAGCCCGACCAGCGTCAGCCACGGCTCGTGCTCGTCGATGACCGAGCTCTCCCCCAGCACCATCGGCGCCAGCCCACCGGTCGCGATGACGGTCACGTCATCGGGATCGTCCGCCAGCTCGCGGGCCATCCGGTTGACCACACCGTCGACCTGCCCGGCGAATCCGTAGATGATGCCGGACTGCATCGCCTCGACCGTGTTCTTGCCGATCACACTGCGCGGCCGTGCCACCTCGATCTTCCGCAGCTGCGCACCGCGGACGCCGAGCGCCTCGACGGAGATCTCGATGCCGGGCGCGATGACCCCGCCGACGTACTCCCCGCGCGCGCTGACCGCGTCGAACGTCGTCGCCGTGCCGAAGTCGACGACGATGGCCGGGCCGCCGTAGAGGTCGGCCGCCGCGACCGCGTTGATGATCCGGTCCGCGCCGACCTCCTTGGGGTTGTCGGTGAGGATCGGCACGCCCGTCTTCACGCCCGGTTCCACCAGCACCGCCGGGACGTCCCCGTAGTAGCGGCGCGTCACCTCGCGGAGTTCGTGCAGGACGGACGGGACCGTCGCGCAGATCGCGATGCCGTCGATGCCGTCGCCCAGGTCGTCGCCCAGCAGCGGGTGCATGCCCATGAGGCCCTGGAGGAGGACCGCGAGCTCGTCGGCCGTGCGGCGCGCGTCCGTGGAGATGCGCCAGTGTTCGACGATGTCGTCGCCGTCGAAGAGGCCCAGGACGGTGTGCGTGTTGCCCACGTCGATCGTCAGCAGCATGGTCGGTCCTACTCCGCCGCTCGCAGGTCGAGGCCGATGTCGAGGATCGGCGAGGAGTGGGTGAGTGCCCCCACCGCCAGGTAGTCGACGCCCGTGTCCGCGTACGCCTTCGCGCCTGCGAGGGTGAGGCGGCCGGAGGCCTCCAGGGCGGCGCGGCCGTCGACGAGGGCCACCGCCTCCGCGCACTCGCCGGGCGTGAAGTTGTCCAGCAGGATCAGGTCGGCGCCGGCGTCCAGGACCTCACGGAGCTGGTGCAGGGTGTCGACCTCGACCTCGATCGGGACGTCGGGGAAGCATTCGCGGACCGCGTGGAAGGCCTCGGCGACGCCGCCGGCGGCCACCACGTGGTTGTCCTTGACCAGGGCGGCGTCCGAGAGGGACATGCGGTGGTTGACGCCGCCGCCGCAGCGCACGGCGAACTTCTCCAGGCTGCGCAGGCCGGGAGTGGTCTTGCGGGTGTCGCGGACCTTCGTCCCGGTGCCTTCGAGGGCGTCCGCCCACGCGCGTGTGGCGGTCGCGATGCCCGACAGGCGGCACAGGAGGTTCAGGGCGCTGCGTTCCGCGGTGAGGATGTCGCGGGTGCGGGTCGTGACGGAGAGCAGGGTCTGGCCCGCCTCGACACGGTCGCCGTCCTCCGCGTGGCGCTCGACCTCGAACTCCTCCGTGCACACGACCGACATGACCGCCTCGGCGATCCTCAGGCCCGCCACGGTGCCCGCCTCCCGCGCGATGAAGTCGGCGGTGGCGACGGCGTCCTCCGGGATGGTCGCGACCGTCGTCACGTCCACGCCGTGGGCCAGGTCCTCCTGGAGGGCGACGCCTGCGATGTCCTCGACCTCGACGGGGTCGAGGCCCGCGTCGGCCAGGAGCTGGGCGAGCGCGGGGTCGAGGCCGCACTCCAGGTAGGTCTCCTCGTCGGCGCCGCAGGCGCAGCCGTCGCCGCAGCCGTCGGAGGGAACGAGGGGAAGGTCGGGGGTGGTCACTGCTGTCACTGCTCCTGGGCCTGGGGGAGGGTCGGGGGGAAGTCTGTGCTGCCGGTGGTGTGCACCGCCAGCGATCGGTCCGGATTCAGCCGTACGACGATGTGGCGGCGCCAGGCCGTGTCGTCGCGCTCGGGACGGTCCTCGCGCCAGTGGCAGCCGCGGGTCTCCTCGCGCCGCTGTGCGGCGGCGACCAGGACGCGGGCCACGCACAGGAGGTTGGTGGCCTCCCAGGTGTCGACGCCGGGCTCGGCGGTCTTGCCGTTCTCGTCGAGGGCGTCGCGTGCGTCGCTGTGGAGCCGGTGGAGGCGGTCGGCGGCCTCGGAGAGGGAGGTCTCGGAGCGCAGGACGCCCGCCCCCCGGGTCATGATCCGCTGGATGGTGAGGCGGGCCTCCGGGGGAAGGAGCGGGTACGCGGGGCGCTCCGTGGCCGGCAGGGGCTGTGGCACGCGCGCGTGGAGGGTGTTCCCGCCCCGCGCGATGTCGGCGGCGATGCGCTCGGCGTAGACCAGGCCCTCGAGGAGTGAGTTGGAGGCGAGGCGGTTGGCGCCGTGCACGCCGGTGCAGGCGACCTCGCCGCACGCGTACAGGCCGGGCACGGTGGTGCGGCCGTGGGAGTCGGTGCGGACGCCGCCGGAGGCGTAGTGGGCGGCCGGGGCGACCGGAACGGTCTCGGTGACCGGGTCGATGCCGTGGGCGCGGCAGGCGGCGAGGATCGTGGGGAAGCGGTTCTCCCACATCTCGGCGCCGAAGTGGCGGGCGTCCAGGTACATGTGCTCGGCGTCCAGCTCCCGCATGCGGCGCATGATGCCCTTGGCGACGATGTCGCGCGGGGCGAGCTCCGCCAGCTCGTGCCGTCCCTGCATGAAGCGCACGCCGTCGGCGTCCACCAGGTGGGCGCCCTCGCCGCGCACCGCCTCGGAGACCAGCGGCTGCTGGCCCTCCGCCTCGGGGCCGAGGAAGAGCACCGTCGGATGGAACTGGACGAATTCGAGGTCGCTCACCTCGGCGCCCGCGCGGAGGGCGAGGGCCACGCCGTCGCCCGTGGAGACGGCGGGGTTCGTGGTCGCCGAGAAGACCTGGCCCATGCCGCCCGTCGCCAGGACCACGGCGGGGGCGTGGACCGCCCCCACGCCGTCGTGCTGGCCCTCCCCCATGACGTGCAGGGTGACGCCGGCGGTGCGGCCGTCGGCGTCGGTGAGGAGGTCGAGGACGAGGGCGTTCTCGACGGTGCGCACCCCGCGTGCGCGGACCGCCTCGACGAGGGCGCGGGAGATCTCCGCGCCGGTGGCGTCGCCGCCCGCGTGGGCGATGCGGCGGCGGTGGTGGCCGCCCTCGCGGGTGAGTTCCAGGGCGCCGTCGGTCGACTCGTCGAAGTGCGCGCCGGTCGCGATGAGGCGGCGTACGGCGTCGGGTCCCTCGGTGACCAGGAGGCGGACCGCCTCCTCGTCGCACAGGCCCGCGCCGGCGACCAGGGTGTCGTCCAGGTGCTGCTCGGGAGTGTCGCCCTCGCCGAGGGCCGCGGCGATGCCGCCCTGGGCCCAGCGGGTGGAACCGTCGTCGAGACGGGCCTTGGTGACGACCACCGTCGTCAGGCCGGCGGCCTCGCAGCGCAGGGCGGCGGTGAGGCCGGCGACACCGGAACCGACGACCACGACGTCCGCGTCGATGGACCACCCGGGCGCGGGAGCGTGCAGTCGTATGCCTGTGCTGGTCACGAGGCGGCTCCGAAGGTTCCGAAGGTCAGGGGGATGTTGTCGATCAGGCGGGTGGTGCCCACGCGGGCGGCCACGGTGAGGACGGCCTCTCCGGTGAAGTCGTCGCCGATCTCGGTGAAGTCGCAGGGGTCGACCAGGGCCAGGTAGTCCAGGGTGAGGGGCGGCGTGAGGCGGGCCGCCTCGTCGAGGACCAGGCGGGCGGCGGCGCGGACGGCCGCCGGGCCGCCGGCGGCCGTGGCGACGGCGTGCGCGTCG
The DNA here is from genome assembly GCF_041380215.1 of Streptomyces pimonensis. Lineage (NCBI taxonomy): Bacteria > Bacillati > Actinomycetota > Actinomycetes > Kitasatosporales > Streptomycetaceae > Streptomyces > Streptomyces pimonensis. The sequence goes on along the minus strand of NZ_JAHWZY010000009.1, from coordinate 189,962 downwards.
GCCGCCGCGCGGGACTCCCCTATGGCGCTGAGCGCCTCGGCACGCCCGCGCGTGGAGGGCACTTCGCTCGCCCGCGCGCGCAGCGCCTGCTGGGCGGCGTGCCGGTCGCGGCCCGCGAACAGGGCCTGGGACAGGGCGAGCGCGGTGCGCCGTTCGGCGGCCGAGAGGTAGCGGTTGCGGCTGGACAGGGCGAGCCCGTCCTCCTCGCGGACGGTGGGGACGCCGACGATCTCGACGCCGAAGTTCAGGTCCCGCACCATGCGGCGGATCAGGGCGAGCTGCTGGGCGTCCTTCTGGCCGTACAGGGCGGCGTCGGGACGGGTGAGGTGGAGCAGCTTGGCGACGACGGTGAGGACGCCGTCGAAGTGGCCGGGGCGCGCGGCGCCCTCCAGCCGTCCGCCCATGGGCCCGGCGCTGACGCGGACCTGGGGTTCGCCGCCCGGGTAGACCTCGTCCACGGACGGGGCGAGGACGGCGTCGGCGCCCGCCTGCCCGGCGAGCTCGAGGTCGGCGTCCAGGGTGCGCGGATAGCGGTCCAGGTCCTCACCCGCGCCGAACTGCAGCGGGTTGACGAAGACGGTGACCACGACCTCGCCGTCGGGGCCGGCGATCTCCCGCGCGGTGCGGATCAGCGTGGCGTGGCCCTCGTGCAGGGCGCCCATGGTCATCACGACGGCGCGGCGGCCGGTACGCGCGCGTGCGTGCAGTTCGGCGGCGGTGCGCAGCAGGGTGGCGGTCATCGGGAGGCTCCGTTCCGGGACGCGCGCGTCGTCGTGCGGGTGGGGTGGGCGGAGGGCCGGGGCGTGCCGCTCATCGGTCCTCCCCCGGGGTGCTCCCGGTGCCCGCGGATCCGCCGGCATCGCCGGTTCTGCCGGCGAGCACACCGAGGAGGTCCTCGGCGAGTTCCGGCTTCAGCAGCCCGTGGGCGAGGGCACGGTCGGCGGTCGCGCGGGCCATCGCCAGGTAGCCGGCGACGGCCCCCGGCGCGTGCCGGCGCAACTCGGCGACGTGCGCGGCGACCGTGCCCGCGTCACCGCGCGCGACCGGGCCGGTGAGGGCCGCGTCGCCGGAGCGCAGGGCGTTGTCCAGGGCGGCGCCCAGCAGTGGGCCGAGCATCCGGTCGGGGGCCCCGACCCCGGCGGTGCGCAGCAGCTCCAGGGACTGGGCGACGAGGGTGACCAGGTGGTTGGCGCCCAGGGCGAGAGCCGCGTGGTAGAGCGGGCGGTTCTCCTCGGCGATCCACTCCGGTTCGCCGCCCATCTCGACGACGAGGGCCTCGGCGGCCAGCCGCAGCTCCTCGGGGGCGGTGACGCCGAAGGAGCACCCGGCGAGGCGCTGCACGTCGACGGAGGTGCCGGTGAACGTCATCGCGGGATGCAGGGCGAGCGGCAGCGCACCGGCCCGCAGGGCGGGGTCGAGCACCTTCGCGCCGTACCGCCCGGAGGTGTGCACCAGCAGTTGGCCCGGCCGCACCGCGCCGGTGTCGGCGAGCCCGGAGACCAGCTCGGGCAGGGCGTCGTCCGGGACGGTCAGCAGCACCAGCTCGGACCGCCGGAGGACCTCGGCGGGCGGCACCACCGGCACGTCGGGGAGCATCTGCTCGGCGCGCCTGCGGGAGGCGTCCGAGACGGCGGAGACGGCCACCGGGCGGTGCCCGGCGAGCCGGAGGGACGCGGCCAGGGCGGGGCCCACGCGTCCGGCGCCGACGACGCCGACGGTGAGCCGCGCGGGGCGGTCCCGGGGATCGGGCTGTGGGGTTGTGTTCACGCGAGGGCGGCCTTCCCGTTCCAGTCCGCTCGGGGTACCGGACGATTTCTCGTCATGCTAACGCGATCGGTTGCGGGGACGGCCGGTCGTCCACAGGCTGTGGGGTTTCCGTGCGCCGTCGCGGCACCCGCGGGCGGACGTGGGCGACGGGACCGCGTCCGGAGGACGAGGGTGCCCGCGCGGGCGGGGACGCGGGATGATCGCGCGTATGAGCGATCCGGACGGCATGAGTGACCCCACGACGGTGCGGGACGGGCGGGGGCCCGGGCAGGAGGCGGACGGCGAGCCGCGGCCGACGTTGCGCGAACGGCGGATCGCCGCCTGGCGCGGCGCCCCGCGCGTGCTCGCGCGCCTCGGTTTCGTCGCCCCGCTCCGGGAGCGACTGACGCTGCTGGAGGCGGCGGGGAGCGTGTACGACCTCGACGAGATGTCCGACCTCTACGGCAGCGGTGTCGTCGAGACCCTGGAGAAGCGGGTCGCCGGACTGCTCGGCGCCGAGGCCGCCGCGTTCTTCCCCACCGGCACGATGGCCCAGCAGGTGGCCCTGCGCTGCTGGGCCGGCCGTACCGGCAGCCCGGCAGTCGCCCTGCATCCGCTCAGCCACCCCGAGGTGCACGAGCGGGACGCGTTCAGCCAGCTCAGCGGGTTGCGGCCGGTGCACGTGACGAGCGGGCCCCGGCAGCCCACCGCTGCCGAGGTACGCGACTTCGCGGAGCCCTTCGGGGCGCTGATGCTGGAGCTGCCCCTCAGGGACGCCGGCTTCGTGCTGCCCACGTGGGAGGAGTTGACGGAGGTCGTGGACGCCGCTCGGGAACGCGACGCGGTCGTGCACTTCGACGGGGCGCGGCTGTGGGAGTGCACCGAGCACTTCGGCCGGCCGCTGGAGGAGATCGCGGGGCTCGCGGACAGCGTCTACGTGTCGTTCTACAAGTCCCTCGACGCGTTCGGCGGGGCGGCCCTCGCCGGTCCCGCGACGCTGGTGGAGGAGGCCAGGGCCTGGCGGCACCGGTACGGCGGCAACGTCTTCCAGCAGTTCCCGACCGCGCTGTCGGCGCTGATCGGGCTCGATCGGGAGCTGCCCCGGCTGCCGGAGTACGTCCGGCACGCGCGCGTGGTGGCAGCCGCGCTGCGCGAGGGCCTGGAGGCGGGAGGGCTGCCCTGGTTCCGGGTCCGTCCCGAGGTGCCGCACACCCACGACTTCCAGGTGTGGCTGCCGTACGACGCGGATGCGGCCGCCGAGGCGGCGATCGAGGCGGCCGGGGAGACGGGGGCCGTGCTCTTCGCCAACCACTGGGACCCGAAGGGGCCGGGACTGTCCTGCACGGAGGTGTACGTGCGTTCCGCGGGGCTGGAGTGGACGGCGGACGACGTGCGTGCGGCGGCGGCAAAGTTCGCGCGGCGGCTGGTCCGGATCTGACGGCTCCTCGTCCGCGCCGTCCCCTCCCGACCGGGGTCCGGGGCGGATGCCCCGAGGGCCGGGAAGGGGGAGGGGCGGTGGGGTGCACCATGTGGGCATGAGCGTGAGCATCGCCATCGCGGGGCTGCGGCCGGAGAGGGTCGCCGCCGTGCCCTCGCCCCTCGCCGAGCTCGGCATGGCGCTGCACGCGCTGTCCGAGCCCGGGCACCATCCGGGGATCCGGGGCTGGGTGACGGACGTGACCGCACGGCTGGACCCGCACCTCGCGGACCGGATGTGCGAGGCCGACTTCCTGTGGCGCACGACGTTCTCGGACCTGTTCCTGCCGAGCGCCGGCGCGCCGGACCGCGTGACGCTCCCGGGCGGCACGCTCACCGAGGAACTGGACCTGCTGGACGGGCTGTCCGACGAGCAGTTCGTGGACGCCGCCCTGGAGTTCACCTGCGCGCTCCCTTACGGCGCTCCGGGCGCGGGCCCGCTCACCGACGAGGGGCTGCGGCGCCGCTCGCTGGAGCTGGCCGCCGCACGGGGGCCGCGCCAGACGGAGTTCACCGAGCGGCTGCTCGCCGACCCGCCGCGGATCAGGGCCTGGCTGCGACAGTTCCTCCAGGACTGCGACGAGGCGTTCTTCGCCGAGACGTGGTCCCGGCTGCGGCACGGACTCGCCGCGGACACCCGCCACAAGACCGACCTGCTCCGGCACAAGGGGCTGGCCGAGGCGCTGGCGGCGGTGTCGCCCGCGGTGACGCTCGACGAGGCCGCCGGGCGGATCACCGTCGACAAGCTGGGCGAGGGGCGTACGGCCACGGGTGACGGCGGGCTGCTGCTGGTCCCGACCAGCCTCGGCTGGCCGCACCTGATGGTGCTGCACCGGTACGGCTGGCAGCCGGTGCTGCACTACCCGGTCGGCTCCGCCGAGCCGGCCGCCCCGCCGACGGTCGAGCAGCTGGCCCTGCGGATGACCGCGCTGTCCCACCCGGTCCGCATGCGCATGTGCCGCAACCTCGCCCGCAGCGCGTACACCACCGGCGAGCTGGCCCAGGCGCACGGCATGACGGCGCCGGAGATATCCCGGCACCTGGGCGTGCTGAAGAAGGCCGGCCTGGTCACCACCCGCCGCCGTGGGCGGTACGTGCTGCACCAGCTGGACGTGACGGTCGTGGCCCGGCTCGGCGGTGACTTCCTGGAGGGGATCCTGCGCTGAGGGCGCGTGCCGCGCGGGCGGTCGTCAGTGCGGGCGGACGTGCCGGAGTCCCACGCCCGCCTGCCGCAGCCGGCCCCCGTGGTGGGGGCGCAGGGTCGGCCCGGCCGGCGCGGCGACGCGGTCCGTCGTCTCCGGCACCGTGGTGCGGTCCGTCCACAGGTGTTCGGCGAACTCCGGCTCGCTCAGCCGCTCCAGGCAGTGGCCGAGCCGCTGCACCGCCCAGTTCTCCGGCGCGGGGAGGCGTCCCCCACGACGGAGCCGAGGAGGTGGCCGAAAGCGCGCTCGTGCAGCCGCCGCAGCACCGTCACGCGCTCGACGAGCAGGGCGAAGCGGCGTACGCCGTGGCCGAGTTCGCGCAGCCTGCCCACGGTCTGCGCGAAGTGCCCGGAGTCGGTGACGGTCATGGGGGCGATCACCACGCCGTCGTGCTCGGTCAGGGCGAGGTCGAGGACCTCGACGACGCCCTGCCGCCAGGCCCGCAGGTCCTGGAAGTCGCCGCGCAGTCCGGGCGGCAGCATGTGGTGCAGGCCGGACCCGAGGTGCTGCGGGTCACCGATGACGCCGCCCGGCAGGCGGCGCCGTGTCTCGTGTACGGTCCGTGTCTTCCCGTCCCCGAAGGGCCCGTTGATCCACAGCGGCATGCGGGCACCCCACCGACGCGCGGCCGTCCGTTCAGCCGTGTCCGCCGGCCCGTACCAGGCCCGTCTCATAGGCGAGGACGACCACCTGCACCCGGTCCCGCAGGCCCAGCTTGGTCAGGATGCGGCCCACGTGGGTCTTCACGGTCGCCTCGGAGAGCACCAGCCGGGCCGCGATCTCGCCGTTGGACAGGCCCTGCGCGACCAGCACCATGACCTCCCGCTCGCGCTCGGTGAGCCGTTCCAGCTCCTTGTGCTCGGGCTGCTTGCCCGCGCTGGGCAGCATCGGCGCGAACCGGTCCAGGAGCCGGCGGGTGGTGGACGGGGCGACCACGGCGTCGCCGCTGTGGACCGCGCGGATCGCGGCGAGCAGCTCGCCCGGCGGCACGTCCTTGAGCATGAAGCCGGACGCGCCCGCCTTGAGCCCGGAGAAGGCGTACTCGTCGAGGTCGAAGGTGGTGAGGATCAGCACCTTCGGCGGATCGGTGTCCGCGCAGATCCGGCGGGTCGTCTCCACCCCGTCGAGCTTGGGCATGCGGACGTCCATCAGCACCACGTCGACGGCGGTGGAGCGCAGCACCTCCAGGGCCTCGACCCCGTTGCCCGCCTCCGCCACGACGTCCATGTCCGGCTGGGCGGCGAGCACCATCCGGAATCCGGTGCGCAGCAGCACCTGGTCGTCGACGAGCATCACGCGGATCGTCATCGGGGCTTCTTCCATTCGGTCGTCGGGGCTTCGGGTGGATGTGACAGGTGTCAGCGGAAGGCGTGCGCGGGCGTCAATGCGCGGGTTTGAGCGGCAGCAGCGCACTGATGCGGAACCCCCCGCCGGGGCGCGGGCCCGCGTCCAGGGTGCCGCCGACCATGCCGACCCGTTCACGCATGCCGATCAGACCGTGGCCCTGGCCGTCGAAACCGCCCTCCTCGTACAGCTCGTGCGGGGCGCCCTTGCCGTCGTCCTCCACGAGGAGGCCGAGACCGTCGTCGAAGTACACCAGGCGCACGCTGGCGCCCACGCGGGGTCCGCCGTGCTTGCGGGTGTTGGTGAGCGCCTCCTGCACGATGCGGTACGCGGTGAGCTCGACGCCGCTGGGCAGCGGACGTGGAGTGCCCTCGACCTTGAAGTCCACCGGCAGCCCCGACCCCCGGCACTGTTCGACGAGGTCCGCGATCTGCCGCACGTCGGGCTGCGGCACGTACTCCCCGGCCTCCTGGTGCTCGCCGGTGCGCAGCACGCCCAGCAGGCGGCGCATCTCGGCGAGGGCCTGACGACCGGTGGAGGAGATCGTCTCCAGGGCCTTCTTCGCCTGGTCCGGGGCGGCGTCGAGGACGTAGGCGGCGCCGTCGGCCTGCACCACCATCACCGACACGTTGTGCGCGACGACGTCGTGCAGCTCGCGGGCTATCCGGGCGCGCTCGGCGGCGACCGCGACCTTGGCCTGCGCCTCGCGCTCCTTCTCCAGCCGGGCGGCCCGCTCCTCCAGCTGCGCGAAGTACGCGCGGCGGGTGCGGATGGAGTCACCGAGCACCCAGGCGAGGGCGAAGGGCGCGGTCTGGAGGACCGTTATGGCGAGGTTGGTCGCCACCCCCACGTCCTCGTTGGGCCAGCGCAACTGCGCCAGCGGGGCCGCGCACAGGCCGGCGGTCAGCGCGAGGCGGGAGGCCCAGCGGGCGCCGACCGCCGCGACCGTGTAGACGATCACCAGCAGGGCGAAGTCGGCGGGCAGCGTCGCCACGTCCGCGATCAGCTGTCCCAGGCCCACGGCGAGGGCGAGGACCAGCATCCGCTCGGGCATCCGGCGGCGCAGCGCGACGACCAGCGACAGCAGCAGCACGACCGGCACGAGGACCGGCAGGTCCGTCCCCTGCGGCTCCTCCACGGCCGTCCCGCTGAACACCGAAATCCCGAACAGGACCGCGGCCCAGGAGCCGTCGACCCAGGTCGGGTGTCTGCGGAGGAGGTCATAGAGGAGCTGCACGTAACCCAGCGTAGGGAAGTGAAATGTGCGCAGGGGTCAACCGGAGGGCCGATCCCCGGTCGGCACGTGTACTCCGCAAGGTGGAGGCCGGGCACGTCCGTGCGCTTAACCTGGGCCGGTGACGACGGCGAGGGCGGGTGAGCGGAACCGGTGACGACGGAGACCGGGGAGGCGGGCCCTCGGGGCTGGCGGGCGGCGGCCCAGGACGCCCTGTACGGTCCTGACGGCTTCTACCGCGGGTCCGGCGCGGGCCCGGCCGGGCACTTCCGTACGTCCGTGCACGCCTCGCCGCTGTTCGCGGGCGCCGTGGCGCGACTGCTGTGCCGGGTCGACGAGGCGCTGGGGCGGCCGGCGGTGCTCGGCTTCGTGGACATGGCGGCCGGGCGGGGCGAGCTGGTCACCGGCGTCCTCGCCGCGCTCCCCGCCGGCGTGGCGGCGCGCGTCCGTGCGTACGCCGTCGAGCTCGCCGACCGGCCGGCCGGGCTGGACCACAGGATCGAGTGGCGGGCCGAGCCCCCGGAGGGGACCACGGGGCTGCTCTTCGCCAACGAGTGGCTGGACAACGTGCCCGTGGACGTCGCCGAGGTGGACCCGTCGGGCGTACCCCGGCTGGTGCTGGTGCGGCGGGACGGGACGGAGCGGCTCGGGGAGCCGGTCGCCGGGGCGGAGGCCGCGTGGCTGGCGCGGTGGTGGCCGCTGGCGGCCGAGGAGGGGCTCCGCGCGGAGATCGGCCTGCCCCGCGACCGGGCCTGGGCCTCGGCCGTCGACACGCTCGCGCGGGGGCTCGCCGTCGCCGTGGACTACGCGCACACGGCGGCCGCGCGGCCGCCGTTCGGGACGCTCACGGCGTTCCGGGAGGGGCGGGAGACGACGCCCGTGCCGGACGGGACGTGCGACCTCACCGCGCACGTGGCCCTGGACGCGTGCGCCGCGGCCCGCGCGCTCCCCGGTACGCGCCTGCTGACCCAGCGGGACGCCCTGCGCGCCCTGGGGATCGGCGGCGCACGTCCCCCGCTCACGCTGGCCTCCACCGACCCTGCCGGGTACGTGCGCGCCCTCGCGGGCGCCGGGGAAGCCGCCGAACTCACCGCGCCGGGCGGACTCGGCGACTTCGGCTGGCTGGTGCAGCCGGTGGGGATCGCGGACGCGGGGGACCTACTTGTCGATGTCACCGACGACGAAGAACAGTGACCCGAGGATCGCCACCATGTCCGCGACCAGCGTCCCCGGCAGCAGCTCGGCGAGCGCCTGGATGTTGTTGTACGACGCCGAGCGCAGCTTCAGCCGGTACGGCGTCTTCTCGCCCTTGCTGACCAGGTAGTAGCCGTTGATGCCGAGCGGGTTCTCGGTCCACGCGTACGTGTGCCCCTCGGGCGCCTTGAGCACCTTCGGGAGCCGTTGGTTGACCGGGCCCGGGGGCAGCTCGGCGAGCCGGTCGAGACAGGCGTCGGCGAGGTCGAGGGCGTTGTGGGTCTGCTCCAGGAGGCACTCGAAGCGGGCGAGGCAGTCGCCCTCCGCGCGGGTCACCACCTTCAGGACGCCGCCCAGTTCGCCGTAGGCGAGGTACGGCTCGTCGCGGCGCAGGTCGAAGTCGACGCCGGAGCCCCGCGCGATCGGCCCGCTCACGCCGTACGCGTGCACCGCCTCCGGCGACAGCACGCCGACGCCGCGCGTGCGGCCGCGGAAGATCTCGTTGCCGAGCACCAGGTCGTCGAAGCGGTCCATGCGGGAGCGCACGCCGGCGACGGCGCCGCGGGCGCGGGCGGCCCAGCCCGCCGGGATGTCCTCCTTGAGACCGCCCACGCGGTTGAACATGTAGTGAATGCGCCCGCCGGAGACCTCCTCCATGACGTGCTGGAGCTCCTCGCGCTCCCGGAAGGCGTAGAAGATCGGGGTGATGCCGCCCAGTTCCAGCGGATAGGAGCCGAGGAACATCAGGTGGTTGAGCACCCGGTTCAGCTCCGCGAGCAGCGTGCGCAGCCACACCGCGCGCTCGGGGACCTCCATGCCGAGCATCCGCTCCACGGCGAGGACCACGCCCAGCTCGTTGGAGAACGCCGACAGCCAGTCGTGGCGGTTGGCCAGCATGATGATCTGCCGGTAGTCCCGGGCTTCGAACAGCTTCTCCGCGCCCCGGTGCATGTAACCGATCACCGGCTCCGCGCGGACGATGCGCTCGCCGTCCAGGAGGAGCTTCAACCGCAGGACGCCGTGCGTCGACGGGTGCTGGGGCCCGATGTTGAGCACCATGTCGGTGCTCTCCGCCGCACCGCCGACACCGACCGTGGTCTCCGTCGTGGGAGTCATGAACACAGTCTCCCCTACGTACGCTGGAGCCATGGAGACGGGGAGCCCTCACGACACGGGGACAGCGGGAACGGGCGGGCCGGCGGCCCGGGGCGGCGAGGAGCCGGGATGGATCGCGCTGCCCCCGGGACTGCTGAGGATGCGGCGGCTGCTGCTGGTGGTGTGGCTGGGGCTGCTGACCCTGGCCACCGCGCTGGTGCCGGGGCTGCTGGCCGGACCCGGCTGGGCCGCCTTCGCGCTGCTGCCGCTGGCCCTGCTGGTCTGGGGCTGGGTGATGCTGGAGCGGAACTGGCGCTCCTGGCGGTACGCGGAGCGCGCCGACGACCTGCTGATCAGCCGGGGCGTGCTGTGGCGCGAGGAGACGGTCGTGCCGTACGGGCGGATGCAGCTGGTCGAGGTCACCTCCGGGCCCGTGGAACGGCACTTCGGGCTGGCCAGCGTGCAGCTGCACACGGCGGCGGCGGCGACCGACGCCACCATCCCCGGCCTCGATCCGGCCGAGGCGGAGCGGCTGCGCGACCGGCTCACCGAGCTCGGCGAGGCCCGATCGGCGGGGCTGTGACGCCCCCCGGCGTCCACGAGGACGTGCGCGACCGGCCGCCCGTGACCGAGAGGCGGCTGCACCCCGTCACACCGCTCAGGCGTGCGTGGGCGCCCGTCGCGGTGCTGATCGGGTGGGCGCTGCACGACCCCGACCAGGCGCAGCGCCAGCTGGCCCGGCTGACGACCACGACCCTGCTGATCGGCCTCGCCGTACTCATTCCGGCCGCCGCCCTCTACGGCTTCCTGAGCTGGTGGTTCACCCACTTCGCGGTGACCGGGAGCGAGCTGCGCATCCGGACCGGGCTGCTCTTCCGGCGCACCGCGCACATCCGCCTCGAGCGGATCCAGGCCGTCGACGTCACCCAGCCGCTGCTCGCACGGGTGGCGGGCGTGGCGAAGCTCAAACTCGACGTCATAGGCACCGACAAGAAGGACGAACTCGCCTTCCTGGGCGCCGGTGAGGCGCGTGCCCTGCGCGCGGAACTCCTCGCGCGGGCGGCGGGTTTCGCGCCGGAGACCGCGCACGAGGTGGGCGAGGCGCCGTCCCGGGAGATGCTGCGGGTGCCGCCGGGCGTCCTCGCCGTCTCCCTGCTGCTGACCGGGGCGACCTGGGGCTGGCTCGTCGTCGCCGGTGTCGTGGTGCCGCTGCTGTGGACGGCCACCCACAGCCTGTGGACGGTGCTCGCCGCGGCCGTGCCGATGCTCGGCGCCGCGGGTGCGAGCAGTGTGGGCCGGTTCGTCGCCGAGTACGACTGGACGCTGGGCGAGTCGCCCGACGGGCTGCGCATCGACCACGGGCTGCTGGACCGGGCGCACGAGACGGTGCCGCCGGGGCGCGTGCAGACGGTACGGCTGGTCGAGCCGCTGCTGTGGCGGCGGCGGGGCTGGGTGCGGGTGGAACTGGACGTGGCGGGTTCGTCCAACTCCCTGCTGCTGCCGGTCGCCCCGCGCGAACTCGCCGAGTCGGTCGTCGCGCGGGTGCTGCCCGGGGTGAGCGTGCCCCCGCGCGAGGCGCTCGTCCCGCCGCCGCGCCGCGCGCGGTGGTGCGTTCCGTTGTGGTGGCGCGGCTACGGACTCGCCGTCACCGACACGGTGTTCGCCGCACGCCACGGGCTGCTGCGCCGCAGTCTGTCCCTGGTGCCGCACGCCAAGGTGCAGAGCGTACGGCTGGTCCAGGGCCCCTGGCAGCGGGCCCGGGGGGTCGCGGACGTCCACGTGGACACCGGCGCGAACAAGTCGGTGACGGCCCGCCTGCGGGACGCCGCCGAGGCGGCGGCCCTCCTGCGCTCCCAGGCGGAGCGCTCACGCACCGGCCGCAGGGACGCCCGCCCGGACCGCTGGATGACCTGACCGTCGCCTGGGACCGCGCAGGAGAAAGTCCGCACGGCCGCACGCCCCGAACGGTCCTGGGCGCTCCCCCCACTGCCTCAGGGGCGCGGGAGGCGCCCCCGGGCCCCCGGCGTACTCGGCCCCGGTACGGCGCGGCACGCATCCCGTGCGTGGTCCGGTCACAACGGGCCCCCGGCCGGAGAGGCCTCCGGGGGCACCGCCCTGCGCGACCTGGCCGGGCGGTCACGGCCGAGGCGGCGGAAAGGCCCCGGACCACCGCTCCGGTGGAGCGGGGCCCGCACGCCGACGCCGTGACCGGTGCACCGGATCGCGCCGCTCACGCGACTCCGGCCGGCCCAGGCCGTCGCGAGCCCGCGAGTGGACCGTCACACGAACGAGCCGGACCGACGCTGTGCCCACTGCCCGGCGGGCGGCCGCCGGCCCCCGCAGGCCGCAGGAGCACCAGCCGAGGCGGACGGCGCGCAGGATGTGCGCGTGCACCGGAACGCCGACGGGCCCCGCGCGGTGCGCGCGGGGCCCGTCGGGGTGGCCGGGGGTTCAGGAGGCGGCGCTGCGCAGGCCTTCGACGTCGATGTGTTCCGTCTCGTCGTGTGCCGTCAGGTCGATGACCTGGCCGACGCCGCGCGCCTCCTCGTCGGCGGGCTTGAACCGTCCCTCGGCCTCCGCCTTGTGCAGCGCGAGCGCCTCCTCGCCGACGACGTCGGCGAGGTCCTCGTTCTGCACGGCGTCCAGGGCTGCGCCGTCCGTCTCCTTCTTCGTCCCGAAGAAGTCGAAGCCGTCCTCGGACGCCGGCCGCCGCACCGGCGCGGTCGGCGGTACGACCGCCACCGCCGCCGGCACGGTGAAGTGCCCGGAGGGCTGCCGCGCGGACGGGGCCGAAGGAGCGGCCGGCGTGGGGAAGGCGGTCGTACGCCCGGGCTCGTCGACCGCCCCGGTCCGTCCCTCGGCCCCGTCCTCCCGCGCCTGTTTCCGCTCGGGCCGCTTCGTGGGCTCGGGGCCGTCGTCCTCGGGGCCCTCGGGGGCGTCGTCGCCCTTCGGGGAGCCGTCGTCATCCGGCGTGTCACCGGTCCGGGCGTCGGCGGCGGCCGGACCGGGCGCCCCGTCGGCCCGCACGTACGCGCGGGCACCGTCCTCCACGGCGCCGTCCTGCACGGCACCGCCCTCCACGGCGTCGGCGGCCCCGGCGAGCCGAGCCAGCGCCGCGCCGGCGCGCAGGAACAGCTCCGCCCCCTCCGGCGAGAAGACGGAGGGAGCCGCCGGCGCCTCCTCGGCGACGGCCTCGTCCTGCTCCACCGTCTCGCAGGCCGCCGCGGGCGTCTCCGCGGCGGCGGCCGCCCCCGTCAGTCCCGCCGGCAGCGCGCGGGCCGGAACCGCGACCTCCGTCTCGAGCACCCGGCGTTCTTCCAGGACGCTCGCCCGGTCGGTCTCGGAGGCGGCGTACCGCCGCAGCAGAGCCGCGTGCTCGTTGCGCAGCCCGGCGAGCTCCGTGCGCTTGGCACGCAACCGCTGCTCCAGTTTCGCCCGCAGTTCGCGCGACTCCTCGAGGTCGGACTCCAGTTCGGCGATCCGCTCCTCGAAACGCCATTCGTCGTGCGCACGCGCGCGCGTGAGATCGGCGATGCGTTTGCCCGCCTGGGTGTCCCAGTGCCGCATCACGACGGCGCCGCCGATCGCCGTGACCGCGGCGACCGCGGCCAGGACACGAAGCACCATCGGCTGCGTGAACACCCAGGGCCCCAGGGCGCAGACGACGGACACACCTGCGATCGCCGACGGGGGAAGCACCCTGTGCAGGGGCGGGGAATGACGGTGACGTCCACGTGGCATGGCCAGAAACTTACCGCGCGTAGGCGAATGTTGGTGCCCCACCCCGGGAAAGCAAAGCATTACCGAGGCTTTCACAGGGCATCGGGGAACGTGCGTCACGCCCGAATAGACGTATGACCCAATTATCAAGATCATTTATTGCCCCGCGGAACCGTCCGCCGAACTCCCGGTATCCCCGGCCGCTTTGCCCCGCACGGTGATCGCCTCCGCCAGGGCACCGCCCCAAAGGGCGCGATCGCCGCCTGACGCCCGGGGCGGCGCCGGTGCGAGGACCCCCGCAGAAGCGCGGGGCACGACGCCGGCCGGGACGCGCGGGGAAGGACCGTACCGCCCCCCTGCCGGCCGGCCACGAGACCCGGGCGGAACGCGGCCGTGCCCCAGGGGCCCCGCCCGGCCCGAGGCGCACTCCGGCCTCTTGCTGGGCCTACGCTGAAGATATGAGCAACCACAGCGGACGCCGCCAGGTCGCGGGCCTTCCTCACTGGGACCGCTGCGCGGTCATGGGAGTCGTGAACGTCACCCCCGACTCCTTCTCCGACGGCGGCCGCTGGTTCGACACGACGACCGCCGTCAAGCACGGCCTCGACCTGGTCGCCCAGGGCGCCGACCTGGTCGACGTCGGCGGCGAGTCCACCCGGCCCGGCGCCACCCGCGTCGACGAGGCCGAGGAGATCAAGCGCGTCATCCCCGTGGTCCGCGGCCTCGCCGCCGAGGGCGTCACCGTCTCCGTCGACACCATGCGCGCCTCCGTCGCCGAACAGTCCCTCGCGGCCGGCGCCACCCTGGTCAACGACGTCAGCGGCGGACTCGCCGACCCCGCCATGATCCCCGTCGTCGCCGCCGCCGGCGCCCCCTTCGTCGTCATGCACTGGCGCGGCTTCCTGGAGGGCGGCAGCATCGAGGGCGTGTACACCGACGTGGTCACGGAGGTCGCGGAGGAACTCCGCGCGCGCGTGGAGGCCGTCCGGGAGGGCGGAGTCGCCGCCGACCGTGTGATCGTCGACCCCGGCCTCGGCTTCTCCAAGGGCGCCGACCACGACCTGGCCCTCCTCGCCCGCCTCGACCGCGTCCTGGCCCTCGGCCACCCGGTCCTCGTCGCCGCGTCCCGCAAGCGGTTCCTCGGCCGCGTCCTGGCCGGCCCGGACGGCACGCCCCCGCCCGCGCGGGAACGCGACGCGGCCACCGCCGCCGTCTCCGCCCTCGCCGCACAGGCCGGCGCCTGGGCGGTCCGCGTGCACGAGGTACGGGCCACCGCGGACGCCGTACGGGTCACGCACGCCATCGCGCAGGCGCGCACGACGGACCCCACCTCCCCCGAACCCGGCGCGCACGGCGCAGAAGGAGCCCGGTGAGCGCACCCCACACCGATGTCGAGCACGTCGAGGCCGCCAACACCGCCTTCTACGAGGCACTCGAGCGAGGCGACTTCGAAGAGGTCGCCTCGCTCTGGCTGACCCCCGGCGACCTCGGCGTCGACGAGTCGTACCACGACCCCGCGGACACCGGCGTGGTCTCCTGCGTGCATCCCGGCTGGCCCGTGCTCACCGGACGCGGCGAGGTCCTCAGGTCGTACGCCCTGATCATGGCGAACACCGACTACATCCAGTTCTTCCTCACCGACACGCACGTCTCCGTCACCGGCGACACCGCCGTGGTGACCTGCACCGAGAACATCCTCAGCGGCGGCCCCGCCCCCGAGGCCGGCGAGGAGCTCGGCCCCCTGGTCGGCCAGCTCGTCGTCGCCACCAACGTGTTCCGGCGCACCCCGTCCGGCTGGAAGCTCTGGTCCCACCACGCCTCCCCGGTCCTGGCCGAGGAAGAGGAGGGCGAGGACGACGGCACCCCGGCCTGAGCGGGTAGACGGACATCGAGGCCCGTCCGCCCCTCACCGGAAGCGGCCGGCATCACGGCGGGGCGGGCAGGGGCCCCAGCGCACGGTGAACACCCGGCCGCCCCAGGGGGAACGGGCGGTGACGTCTCCGGCCACCGGCCCGTGTCCGCACCCCCGGGTCGTCGGCGCCGACGGCGGCCACGGGTAGATTCGAGTGCAGGCCGGTGTGCCGCCCGCACGGGCACCGGCCGTCCGGACCGACGACTGCAGGAGTGATTCGCGTGGATCGTGTCGCGCTGCGCGGCCTGAAGGCCCGCGGGCACCACGGGGTGTTCCCCAAGGAGCGCGAGGAGGGCCAGACCTTCATCGTGGACCTCGTCCTCGGCCTGGACACCCGGCCGGCCGCGGCCGACGACGACCTGACGAAGACCGTGCACTACGGCATCGTGGCCGAAGAGGTCGTGGCGGTCGTCCAGGGCGAGCCCGTCGACCTCATCGAGACGCTCGCCGAGCACATCGCCCAGGTCTGTCTGAAACACGACGTGGTGCAGGAGGTCGAGGTGTGCGTCCACAAGCCGGACGCCCCGATCACCGTGCCCTTCGACGACGTGACCGTCACCATCACCCGGAGCCGCGTATGACCAGGCCGTCCATCCCGGGCCAGACCGACCCGACCGTCCAGCCCGTCCCCGCCTCCGTGGTCGAGCAGGTCGACGCCGCCGACGCCACCCTGCACAACCCGAAACGGGCCGTGATCTCCCTCGGCGCCAACCTCGGCAACCGCCTGGAGACCCTCCAGGGGGCCGTCGACGCCCTGGAGGACACCCCGGGCGTCCGGGTCAAGGCCGTCTCCCCCGTGTACGAGACGGAGCCGTGGGGCGTCGAGCCCGGCAGCCAGCCCTCGTACTTCAACGCGGTCGTGATCCTGAGGACCACCCTGCCCCCGTCCTCCCTGCTGGAGCGGGCGCACGCGGTCGAGGAGGCCTTCCACCGGGTCCGGGACGAGCGCTGGGGCCCGCGCACCCTGGACGTGGACATCGTCTCCTACGCGGACCTCCGCTCCGACGACCCGCACCTCACGCTCCCGCACCCGCGCGCCCACGAGCGCGCCTTCGTGCTCGCCCCCTGGCACGACGCCGACCCCGAGGCGGAGCTTCCCGGCCGCGGTCCGGTCGCCGATCTCCTCGGCGCGGTCACCCGGGAGGGCGTCACGCCCCGTGCCGACCTGGAACTCCGGTTGCCCGAGTAGCCGTTAAGGTCGACACGACCCCATCCCGGGCACCGTCCGGGGAACGCGAAGGGACACCGTGAAAGAGCTGCGCATCAGGGTGCTGGCAGGCGTCTTCGTCGTGGCCGGGATTCTGTCCTGGGCCGGCGCCCGCCTCTGGAACTCCCTGGGCACCCTTCCGAGCGTGCCCGTGGCCGCGCCCATCGTCCTCGCCCTGATCGCGGTGGTCCTCACGGCCACCGCGCTGTCCCTCCGCGCCCGTCTCAGGGCCCAGCGGGAGCGACGGGCCGGCGCCAAGGGGGTCGACCCCCTGATGGCGGCCCGCGCGGTCGTGTTCGGGCAGGCCAGCGCCCTGGTGGCCGCGCTCGTCGCCGGCATGTACGGCGGCACGGGCGTCTTCCTGCTGGAGTCCCTGGACGTCCCCGCCCGCCGTGACCAGGCCGTCTACGCCGGCTTCTCGGTCCTGGCGGGCATCGGCGTGATAGTGGCGGCCATCTTCCTGGAGCGCGTCTGCAGGCTCCCGGAGGACGACGACACGGCCGGTCCGGGCACGGCTCCGGCGGCGTGAGGCGCGCGCGTCAGCGCGCCATGATCAGGCTCATCGCCTCGTTGCGCGTCACCGCGTCCCGCAGCTGACCGCGCACGGCCGAGGTGAGGGTCTTCGCACCGGGCTTGCGGATCCCGCGCATCGACATGCACATGTGCTCGCACTCCACGACCACGATCACTCCGCGCGGCTCCAGGATCTCCATCAGGGAGTCCGCGATCTGCGTGGTGAGCCGTTCCTGCACCTGCGGGCGGCGGGCGTAGACGTCCACCAGCCGGGCCAGCTTGGACAGTCCCGTGATCTTGCCGCTGGGGGCCGGGATGTACCCGACGTGCGCCACGCCCCGGAACGGCACCAGGTGGTGCTCACAGGTCGAGTACACCTCGATGTCCTTGACCAGCACCATCTCGTCGTGACCGAGGTCGAACGTCGTCGTCAGCACGTCCTCGGGCTTCTGCCACAGCCCCGCGAACATCTCCCGGTACGCCCGCGCCACCCGTGCCGGCGTCTCCAGCAGGCCCTCCCGGTCGGGGTCCTCGCCGACGGCGATCAGCAGCTCGCGGACGGCGTTGCGGGCCCGCTTCTCGTCGAACTCGCCGATGGCGGCCATGCCGTCCAGCGCCACGGGGTCGGTCATGTGGGATGCCTCGTTCCTGTGCTCTCACGCGTGAGGGGCACGCGTCTCCACTGCGGGTACGCAAATGCCGCGCCCCCCAGGCTAGAACCAGGGGAGGCGCGGCATCCATTCCGGGCCCGGCGGGGCCGCCGGGGGCCTCGGGATCAGCTCTCGGGGCGTTCCTCCGGGGTCCGCTCCGGCGCCGGGGCGGGGTCCGCCGCGGTGCTCTTGGCGGTGGTGATGGCCGGCGTCGCGCCGTTCGCCCCGTTCGTCAGGGCCAGCTCCTTGGGGGAGAGGACCGGCGGACGGGTGGACGGGGTACGGCGGGAGGAGCCGGTCCAGGCGGGCCTGGGCGGGCGCTTGACGATCGGCGCGAAGATCTCGGCGATCTCCTCCTTGCCCAGCGTCTCCCGCTCCAGGAGTGCCAGGACCAGGTTGTCGAGGACGTCGCGGTTCTCGACGAGGATCTCCCACGCCTCGTTGTGCGCGGTCTCGATGAGCTTCTTGACCTCTTCGTCGACCAGCGCGGCGACCTCTTCCGAGTAGTCGCGCTGGTGAGCCATCTCACGCCCGAGGAACGGCTCGGTGTTGTCCCCACCGAACTTGATCGCACCGAGCCGCTCGGTCATGCCGTACTGCGTGACCATCGCGCGGGCCACGCTGGTGGCCTTCTCGATGTCGTTGGCGGCACCGGTGGTCGGGTCGTGGAAGACGAGCTCCTCGGCCGCGCGGCCGCCCAGCATGTAGGCGAGCTGGTCCAGCATCTCGTTGCGGGTGGTCGAGTACTTGTCCTCGTCCGGGAGCACCATCGTGTAGCCGAGGGCGCGGCCCCGGGAGAGGATCGTGATCTTGTGGACGGGGTCGGAGTTCGGGGAGGCCGCCGCCACCAGGGCGTGTCCGCCCTCGTGGTACGCGGTGATCTTCTTCTCCTTGTCCGACATGATCCGGGTCCGCTTCTGCGGGCCCGCGACCACACGGTCGATCGCCTCGTCCAGCATCTTGTTGTCGATCAGCTTCTGATCGCTGCGCGCGGTCAGCAGCGCGGCCTCGTTCAGCACGTTGGCCAGGTCGGCGCCGGTCATGCCGGGGGTGCGGCGGGCGACGGCCGACAGGTCGACGTCCGGAGCGACCGGCTTGCCCTTCTGGTGCACCTTGAGGATCTCGAGGCGGCCCTGCATGTCCGGACGGTCGACCGCGATCTGGCGGTCGAAGCGGCCGGGGCGCAGCAGCGCCGGGTCGAGGATGTCGGGCCGGTTCGTCGCGGCGATGAGGATCACGCCGCCCTTGACGTCGAAGCCGTCCATCTCGACGAGGAGCTGGTTCAGGGTCTGCTCGCGCTCGTCGTGACCGCCGCCGAGGCCGGCGCCGCGGTGACGGCCGACCGCGTCGATCTCGTCGACGAAGACGATCGCCGGAGCGTTGGCCTTGGCCTGCTCGAACAGGTCACGGACCCGGGAGGCGCCGACACCGACGAACATCTCGACGAAGTCGGAACCGGAGATCGAGTAGAACGGCACACCGGCCTCCCCCGCGACGGCGCGCGCGAGCAGGGTCTTGCCGGTACCGGGCGGGCCGTAGAGCAGGACGCCCTTGGGGATCTTCGCCCCGACGGCCTGGAACTTCGCCGGCTCCTGCAGGAACTCCTTGATCTCGTGGAGCTCCTCCACCGCCTCTTCCGATCCCGCGACGTCGGCGAACGTCGTCTTCGGGGTGTCCTTGGTGATGAGCTTCGCCTTGGACTTGCCGAACTGCATGACGCGGGAGCCGCCGCCCTGCATCTGGTTCATCAGGAACAGGAAGACCACGACGATGAGGACGAAGGGCAGCAGGGACAGCAGAATGCCCACGAACGGGTTCTGCTTGGACGGCGAGACCGTGTAGCCGTCCGGGATCTGCTTGTTCTGGAACTTGTCCTGCAGCGTGCTGGCGATGGTGACGCCCTGGTCGCCGATGTAGCTCGCCTGGATCTTCGAGCTGTCCTTGACCTCGACGCCGTCCTTGAGCTGGACCTTGATGGTCTGCTCGTCGCCGGTGGTCAGCTTGGCCGACTCGACCTTGTTCTCATTGATCGCCTGGACGACCTCGCCGGTGTCCACCGTCTTGTAGCCGCCGGACGAGCCGACGACCTGCATCAACACGACCACGGCGAGGACGGCCAGCACGATCCACATGACCGGCCCACGGAAGTATCGCTTCACGTCCATCCATACGGAGCGGTGCCGCCCCGTCCCTCCTGCCATAGTGAGTTTGATAAAGACTGTTCTTCGGACGGTACCCCAGCATCGCCCCCCGAAGCTGCGGGGGACGGCCGGCGATCGCGTCCACGCATGCTCCAACGCCGCGGAGCCCGCCGGGGTTCCCGATCACCGTGCGGCGGACCGGGTCCCCGGGCTCAGCCGCCGTAGACGTGGGGCGCGAGCGTACCGACGAACGGGAGGTTGCGGTACTTCTCGGCGTAGTCGAGGCCGTAGCCGACGACGAACTCGTTGGGGATGTCGAAGCCGACCCATTCCACGTCGATGGCGACCTTGGCGGCATCGGGCTTGCGCAGCAGCGTGCACACCTTGAGGGAGGCGGGCTCGCGCGAGCCGAGGTTGGAGAGCAGCCAGGACAGGGTCAGTCCGGAGTCGATGATGTCCTCGACGATCAGGACGTGCCGACCCTTGATGTCGGTGTCGAGGTCCTTGAGGATTCGCACCACACCGGAGGACTGGGTGCCCGCCCCGTACGAGGACACGGCCATCCAGTCCATCGTGACGGGGGTGGACAGCGCCCGCGCGAGGTCGGCCATCACCATCACCGCGCCCTTGAGCACGCCGACGATCAGCAGGTCCTTGCCCGCGTACTCCGCGTCGATCTTCGCGGCCAGCTCCACCAGCTTGGCGTCGATCTCTTCCTTGGTGATGAGCACCTTCTCGAGGTCGGCACCCATGTCTTTCGCGTCCACCCGCATCACTTTCGGTCGTCCCACCGGCCGGTCCGGTCCGCCCCGCGACTCGTACGGGTCGGTGGGGTCCGGATTCAGCCCTGCCGAATCACCAGTCTGCCACCCTGCCGACGGGCGACGACCCGGCCGGGGAGATTGATGGCTCCCTGACCGCGCCAGCCGGTGATCAGCCGGTCGACTTCCTCGATGTGGCGGGCGAACAGCGAACCGGCCGGCGCGCCGGCCTCGATGGCGGCGCGCCGCAGCACGCGGCGGCGTACGGCGGGTGGCAGGTCGTGCAGCGCGGCGCACTCCAGGCGGCCGTCGGCGTCGCGGACGCCGGCCTCGGCCCGGCCCGCCCAGGCGTCGAGGGCGTCGGCGTCGTCACGCGAGAGCTGGGCCGTACGGGCGAGGGCCTCGACGACGCCCTTGCCGAGGGCCTTCTCCAGGGCGGGCAGGCCCTCGTGGCGGAGCCGGGAGCGGGTGTAGGCGGGGTCGGCGTTGTGCGGGTCGTCCCAGACGGGCAGGGACTGGACCATGCAGGCCTTGCGGGCCGTCTGCCGGTCGAGCCGGAGGAAGGGGCGCCGGTAACGGCCGTCGGCCCCCGAGACCGCGGCCATTCCGGACAGGGAGCGGATGCCGGAGCCGCGGGCGAGGCCGAGCAGGACCGTCTCGGCCTGGTCGTCGCGGGTGTGGCCGAGCAGGACGGCGGCGGCGCCGTGCCGACCGGCGGCGGCGTCCAGGGCGGCGTAGCGGGCGTCCCGGGCGGCGGCCTCGGGTCCACCGTCACGGCCGACGGTGACCGCGACGGACTCGACGGGTTCGAGACCGAGTTCGCGCAGGCGCGAGGCGACTTCGGCGGCGCGCAGGTCGGAGCCGGCCTGGAGGCCGTGGTCGACGGTGACGCCGCCGGCACGGACGCCGAGGCGGGGGGCTTCGAAGGCGAGGGCGGAGGCGAGCGCCATGGAGTCGGCGCCGCCGGAGCAGGCCACCAGCACGAGGGGGGAGGGGGGCGGCTCGTGCGCGGGGCGACCGGGCGCCCGGCCGTGGTCGTCGAGGATGTCGTTCAGGACGCGGCGGACCGCCAGGCGTATCGCCGCGACCGCAGGATGGGGACCCATGTCCGGTTCCCTTCATGAAGTTGTCGGGGGGTGAGCCCGAGGTTCGGTCACTCAGAGTGTGTAGATGGTGACAGAACCGGGCCTTTCCCCGAGCATTGCACGCCTACTCGGGACTCACGGTCCCTCGGACGGGTGATTGAAGGGGCGTCTGCCTGCCGTCGGCCGTGTACGGCGCATGACGGTGCGCGGGGCTCAGGCTTCCGGTTTGCGGTGCACCCGTGTGACCCAGTCCGCCGGTTTGGCGATCTCCGCCTTGGTGGGAAGCGTGTTGGGCGAGGTCCACACCCGGTTGAAGCCGTCCATGCCGACCTCCTCGACGACGGCGCGCACGAAGCGTTCGCCGTCGCGGTACTGACGGAGCTTGGCGTCCAGGCCGAGCAGCTTGCGCAGGGCCATGTCCAGGCGGGAGGCGCCCTTGGCGCGGCGCTGCTGGAACTTCTCCCGGATCTCGGCGACGCTCGGCACGACCTCGGGGCCGACGCCGTCCATCACGAAGTCGGCATGGCCCTCCAGCAGGGACATCACGGCCGTGAGGCGGCCGAGGACCTCACGCTGGGCGGGGGTCTGCACGATTTCGACCAGGGAGCGTCCCTCGTCGCCCTCCTCGCCCTCGGGGCGGCCGCCGGCGAGCGACTGGGCGGCCTCGCGGATGCGCTCCAGAACGGTCATGGGGTCGACGTCGGTCTCCCTCAGGAACGACTGGATCTCGCCCTCCAGGTGGTCCCGCAGCCAGGGCACGGCGGTGAACTGGGTGCGGTGGGTCTCCTCGTGGAGGGTCACCCACAGGCGGAAGTCGTGGGGCTCGACGTCGAGTTCGCGTTCGACGTGGACGATGTTGGGGGCGACGAGCAGCAGTCGGCCGGCGCCGTTCGCCCCGGCCGGGAGGTCGCGGGTGGCGGGGGCGAAGGTCTCGTACTGGCCGAGGACGCGGGAGGCGAGGAAGGACAGCAGCATGCCCAGCTCCACACCGGTGACCTTGCCGCCGACGGCGCCGAGGACCATGGTGCCGGGGCCGGTGCCGCGCCGTTCCTGCATCTTGTCGAGGAGCGGTTTGAGCAGTTCGCGGAAGCCTGCGACGTTGGCCCGCACCCAGCCGGGGCGGTCGACGACCAGGAGGGGGGTGTCGTGGGTCTCCTCGGTGCCCAGACGAGTGAAGCCCCGGACGTGTTCCTCCGAGGCCTTCGCGTGCCGGCGCAGCTCCGCGACGACGGCCCGGGCCTCGTCGCGGCTCACTTCGGGGCCCGGCCGCATGAGCCGGGTCGCGGTCGCGACCGCGAGATTCCAGTCGACCATCCCGGAAGAGGCAGCGCCACCGATGCTCGTCATGCGTCAACGGTACGTGAGTGCCCGGGTTTCGGGCAGGACGGCGAGGTGACGGAGGCGGCTCCCGGTCCCCTTGCACGGTTCGCGCGTCTCGCAGGAAGCCGACGCCGGTTCCGGGCAGGACGGGCGGTCGCCGCGCCTTCGGTTCTCCGCCGCCGCCCCTTCCCGTCCCCTCCCGGGGGCTCCGCCCCGGCCCCCGTGCGCAGTTCCCCGCGCCCCCTCCGCCGCAGTGTCCGGGTCAGCGGCAGCCGCACGCCGCCAGTGCGGTGGCCGCCTTGTCCAGGGCGGACTGGGCCGCCGTCGGGCCGGTGGTGGCGTTCGCCAGGAAGGCGAAGGCCAGCAGGCGGCCGTCCTTGTCGACGACCGTGCCCGCCAGCGTGTTCACGCCGGTGAGCGTGCCGGTCTTGGCGCGCACGACGCCTGCCGCGCCGTCGGCGTAGCGGCCGGCGAGGGTGCCGGTGAAGCCGGCGACGGGCAGGCCGGTGAGGGCCGGGCGCAGCTCGGGGTGGGCCGGGTCGCCGGCCTTGACCAGCAGGGCGGTGAGGAGGCCGGCGGTGAGTCTGCCGCGCCGGTCGAGGCCGCTGCCGTCCCTGATGTCGATGCCGGCGCCCTCCAGGGGGAGACCGAGGTGCTTCAGGCGGGCGGTGATCGCCGCGCCGGCACCGGCGAAGTCGGCGCTCCCGCCGGCGGCCAGGGCGGTGTGGCGGGCGAGGGCCTCGGCGAGGTCGTTGTCGCTGTCGGTCAGCATCCGCTCGACGAGGACGGCCAGCGGGGGCGAGGAGACCGCGGCGAGGGTGGCGGCGCGGGCGGTGGCCTTCGAGGGACCGGGGGGCGTGGCCTTGACGCCGTGCTCCTCCAGCAGGTCGCCGAAGATCCGTGCGGCGTCGGCCGCCGGGTCCGCGGCCCGCGGGGCCGGGCCGCTGGTGGAGCCGTCGGTGCGGGCCTCGTCGACCATGAGGGGGGTGACGGCCGCGATGTTCGGGTTGACGCCGATCGGGTGAATCGTGGTGCCCTCGTAGAGGGTCGTGTCGTACGACAGCGTCACCTCGCGCACCCCGCGTTCGGCAAGGGCGGCGGCGGTCCGCCCCGCGAGGTCGCGCAGGCTCGCCAGCCCCCCGGCCTCCTTGCGGGCGGTGAGCGTCGGGTCGCCGCCGCCGACCAGGACGACCTCCCTGGTGTCGGGTTCGTACACCGCGCGGGTGGTGAGGCGGTGATCGGCGCCCATCGCGGAGAGCGCGGCGACGGCGGTGGCGATCTTGGTGGTCGAGGCGGGGGTGAGCGCGTCCTCCGAGCCGCTGCCGTAGAGCCGTTCGCCGGTGGCCACGTCGACCACGGCGACGGAGCGGGTGCCGAGCGCGGGATCCCTCAGCAGCGGGCCGAGGACGGCGGCGAGAGCCTCGCCGCCGGGCGCGGGACTCACGGCGGCGGTGGGGCCGAGGCCGGTGAGCACGGAGACAGCCGGTGGGGCGGCCCGGGGTCCGCGGGGCGGCGTGCCGGCGTGGGCGCGGGCGCCGCCGTGATCTGTGCCACGTGCGACTTCCAGGGCCACGGCCCGGTCCCGCTCGGCCGTACGCTGACCCGAGGAGTCCCAGGGGCCGACGGCGGTCACCACACCCGCGGCCAGCGCCAGCCCGACGGTGGCGGCGGCCGCGGTGAACTGCCAGGTCTTCGGCCGTGCGACCCGCGGGACCTGCGGTGATTCCGGCCGGTCCGGTCGTGCGGACCGCGGCCCGACGGCCGCGGCGACGCGCGCCAGACGTGGCCGTGCGGTCTCCGCGGCCCGGGTGAGACGAGGTCGTACGGCGTCCGCGATCCGCACGACGTGCGGTCCCGCGGCCCGCCAAGGCCTCAGCTCTGGCACGACCACCAGCCCCTTTCGCGATCACCCATCTGCGTGAGGGACACTTAACCACCAGAACTACGTGCTGATCATGGAGGAGCGTCCGGTGGAGTTCGACGTCACGATCGAGATCCCGAAGGGTTCGCGGAACAAGTACGAGGTGGACCACGAGACGGGTCGGATCCGCCTGGACCGTCGGCTCTTCACCTCGACCGCCTACCCGACCGACTACGGCTTCGTCGAGAACACCCTCGGCGAGGACGGCGACCCGCTGGACGCGCTGGTCATCCTGGACGAGCCCACGTTCCCGGGCTGCCTGATCCGTTGCCGCGCGATCGGCATGTTCCGGATGACGGACGAGGCCGGCGGCGACGACAAGCTGCTCTGCGTCCCGTCGACGGACCCGCGCGTGGAGCACCTGCGGGACATCCACCACGTGTCCGAGTTCGACCGCCTGGAGATCCAGCACTTCTTCGAGGTCTACAAGGACCTGGAGCCGGGCAAGTCGGTCGAGGGCGCCAACTGGGTGGGCCGGGTGGACGCCGAGGCGGAGATCGAGCGGTCCTACAAGCGTTTCAAGGAGACGGGCGGTCACTGAGCCCTCCCGCTGCACGACGCAGAAACGGGCCGCACGCACGCGTGCGGCCCGTTTTGCCGTGCGTGCGCATACTGAGGCTGTACGGGGCAGGCTTACGGACGGTGTCGTAAAGGGAGAGCGGAGCAGGTGACGGACGCGGAGGGCCGCAAGCCGCAGTCGGACGAGGCGAGGAGCGTGTTCACGCCTCCCACCGGTGTCGCGGCGCCGGCCGAACCGGAGTCGTCGACGACCTCCGGGTTCGCCGTCCCCGAAGGGCTGGCCGCCCCGAGGAACGGTACGGAGTCCGAGACGACCTCCGAGTTCGCCGTCCCCGAAGGGCTGGCCGCCCCGAAGACCGGTACGGAGTCCGAGACGACCTCCGAGTTCGCCGTCCCCGAAGGGCTGGGTGTGGCCCCGCCGCCCCCGCCCGAGACGGAGGGGTCGGCGTTCAGCACGCCGCGCACCTACAGCACGAAGCAGCCGGCGGCGTTCACCCCGGCGAGCGGGATCCCGCTGGTCAGCCTGGCCAAGGACATCCCGTGGCAGGACCGGATGCGCACCATGCTGCGCATGCCGGTGACCGAGCGGCCGGCGCCGGAGCCGGTGCAGCGGCACGACGAGGCCGGGCCGGCCGTGCCGCGCGTGCTCGACCTGACCCTGCGCATCGGCGAGCTGCTGCTGGCGGGCGGTGAGGGCGCCGAGGACGTGGAGGCGGCGATGTTCGCCGTGTGCCGCTCCTACGGCCTGGACCGCTGCGAGCCCAACGTCACGTTCACCCTGCTGTCGATCTCCCACCAGCCGTCCCTGGTCGACGACCCGGTGACCGCGTCGCGCACGGTGCGGCGCCGCAGCCCCGACTACACCCGGCTGGCGGCCGTCTACCAGCTGGTGGACGACCTCAGCGACGACGAGACGCACGTCTCCCTGGAGGAGGCCTACCGCCGGCTCGCGGAGATCCGCCGCAACCGGCACCCGTACCCCGGCTGGGCGCTGACCATGGCGAGCGGGCTGCTCGCGGGGGCGGCGTCGGTGCTGGTGGGCGGTGGCTTCGTGGTGTTCGTGTCGGCCGCGGTCGGCGCGATGCTCGGCGACCGGCTGGCCTGGCTGTGCGCGGGACGCGGGCTGCCGGAGTTCTACCAGTTCACGGTGGCCGCGATGCCGCCGGCCGCGATCGGGGTGGCGCTGACGCTGGCGCACGTGAACGTGAAGGCGTCCGCGGTGATCACCGGTGGGCTGTTCGCGCTGCTGCCCGGGCGGGCGCTGGTGGCCGGCGTGCAGGACGGCCTGACCGGCTTCTACATCACGGCGTCCGCGCGCCTGCTGGAGGTCCTGTACTTCTTCGTGGGCATCGTGGCCGGGGTGCTGACGGTGCTGTACTTCGGCGTGCAACTGGGCGCCAGGCTGAACCCGGACGCGGCGCTCGGCGTCTCCGACGACCCGCTGTGGCAGATCGCCGCGTCGATGCTGCTGGCTCTGGCCTTCGCGGTGCTGCTCCAGCAGGAACGGTCCACCGTGCTGATGGCGACACTGAACGGCGGGGTCGCCTGGGTGGTGTACGGCGCGATGCACTACACGGGCGACATCTCGCCGGTGGTCTCCACGACCGCGGCGGCGGGCCTCGTAGGCCTGTTCGGGCAGTTGCTGGCCCGGTACCGGTTCGCGTCCGCGCTGCCGTACACCACGGCGGCGATCGGGCCGCTGCTGCCCGGTTCCGCGACGTACTTCGGTCTGCTGGGGATCGCCCAGAACGAGGTCGAATCGGGGCTGACGTACCTCACGAAGGCCGTGGCACTGGCCATGGCCATCGCGATCGGGGTGAACCTCGGTTCGGAGATCTCGCGGATCTTCCTGCGGATCGGGTCCGCGGAGAAGCGGCGGGCGGCGAAGCGGACGCGGGGCTTCTAGCGCGGGGTTTCCGGCGAGGGCGCCGTTGGGGTCCCGGCACCGTCCGGCTCGGGGCTCACCGGTGGTCGGCGGCCTCGGGGCGCGGGGGACGCTTGCGCAGTCCCCCGCGCCCCGAGGCGGTTCAGTAACCGCGGTTGTACGGCTGCTGGTTGTAGTGCTCGTCGCCGTACGGCTGCTGGGACTGCTGCTGCGGGTAGCCCTGATCGCCGTACGGCTGCTGCTGATAGCCCTGCCGGGGGGAGTACCCCTGGTCACCGTAGTGCTGCTGCGGGGCGGCCGGGGTGATGCGGCGCAGCTGGGTCGTGGCGTCGTCCATGAGCGGCTGCTGGAAGTGCTGCGGGGCGACGACCGGGATCTCGACGGCGGCGCGCTTCTTCTTCCCGCGCTCGCGCAGGTACTCGATGACGATCGGTACCACGGAGAGGAGGACGATCAGGATGAGGATCGGCTCGATGTTGGTCTTGATGAGCTCGATCTGGCCGAGCCAGTAGCCCGCGACGGTGACACCGCAGCCCCAGGCGACACCGCCGATGAGGTTGTACGTGAAGAACGTGCGGTACTTCATGCGGCCGGCGCCCGCCACGATGGGGGCGAACGTGCGCACGATGGGGACGAAGCGGGCCAGGACGATCGCCTTGGGGCCGTACTTCTCCATGAACTCGTGCGCCTTCTCCAGGTTCTCCTGTTTGAAGAGCTTGGAGTTCGGCCGGTTGAACAGCCTGGGTCCGAAGAACTTGCCGATCGTGTAGCCGACCTGGTCGCCGATGACGGCGGCCAGGACGATCAGCGTGCACACCAGCCACAGCGGCTGGCTGATGTAGTTGCCCTCGGCCACGAACAGACCCGCCGTGAACAGCAGGGAGTCGCCGGGCAGGAACGCGAAGAGTCCGGATTCGGCGAAGACGATCAGCAGGATGCCGGGCAGGCTGAAGGTCTCGATCAGGTAGTCCGGGCTCAGCCACTCGGGGCCGAGCGCAAGGGTGGTCACGGGATTGTGGCTCCTGCTGCTGGGGAGGCGGGCTGGGACTGACGGCCCAAACGTATCAACGCAGTCGTGGGGTTCCGGGTTCCACCGGCCCTCCGGGGCGCACGCAGGGGGTGGTGGTCGTGGCCCGGGGGTGCGGCCCGGGCCACGACCACCGCTCAGGAGGTGTGCCGGGCGGCGTTCGCGAGGATCGCGTCGCGCAGGTAGGCGGCGAAGCCCGGCCGGGCCCGGTCGAGGTTCCGCGTGAAGCGCTCGTCCGAGACGTACATCTCGCCCAGGCAGGTGTGCATCTCGTACCCGCAGTCGTAGTGATGGCGGGAGATTCCCCGTCGGTGCTCCTCGGCGGCGTCCATGGCCGCCTCGCAGTCGGCGGGCTCGCCCGCCTCCATCAGGGCGACGAAACGCCGGGTGAGCTCGTCGGTCTCGCGCTGGATGCGCTGCCAGTCCTCCTTCGTGTACGAGGCGGTCCGCTCCCGGGACTGGCGGTAGGCGTCGGTGTCGTCCCAGCGTTCCCGCACCTCCTCCTCGTACTGGTCGGGGTCGAAGTCACCGAAGACCTCGAACTTCTCCTCGGGCGTGAGGTTGATGCCCATGCTGCGTGCCTCCATGGCGTGCTCCACGGCCGCCGCCATCTTCTGCAGTCTCTCGATCCGGGCGGTCAGCAGTCCGTGCTGCCGGCGCAGGTGCGCGCGCGGGTCCGCGGCCGGGTCGTCGAGCAGGACGGCGACCTCGTCGAGCGGGAAGCCGAGCTCCCGGTAGAACAGGATCTGCTGCAGCCGGTCGAGGTCGGCGTCGCTGTAACGCCGGTGCCCCGCGTGGCTGCGCCCGCCGGGTACGAGCAGGCCGATGTCGTCGTAGTGGTGCAGGGTGCGCACCGTGACGCCGGCGAAGCCGGCCACCTGTCCCACGGAGTAGCTCACTTCCGCTCCCTTCTGGGTACGCACTCCACCCTGGGACCTCACGCCACGTGAGGTGCAAGCCGGTGATCGGTTCGCCCGGATCGCCCGCTCATCGTGTGCGCGCACGGGACCTGCCTCGCCAGCCGACATCGACTACTCGCTCGAGCGCGATACCTCGCCACGCATCGGTCGGACTCGACTACCCGTCGTCCCCGGGATGCCGCTCCCCCGTCGCGTACGGGTTCTCCTCGCCCTCGGCCAGGACGCCGACGAACGGCTCGCCCTCTCCCGCGAAGGTGTAGGCGCCGCCCCGGATGCGCTCGATGAGGGCGCGGGTCCACTCGGCGCCGGTGTCGGCGGAGTGGACCCAGAAGTCCATGATCTCCCCGATGTGGCCCAGCCGGCCGGGGCCGCCCTCGGGCGTGTAGTACTCGGTGACGGCCCTGCGCCACTCCCCGATCGCGCGCATCCGCTGCTCGAGGAGCGCGAGGGCCTCCGCACGGTCGAGGTCGACCATGAGCCCGAGCCCCGCCGACAGCACGTCCGGCTTCTGGTCGTAGGAGGTCAGGGCCTCCCGCAGCAGCCGGAAGTACTCCTCGGTGCCCTGCCCGGTGACCTCGTACTCCGTGCGCGGCGGGCCACCGGCCGTGGACGGCGCGATCTCGTGCGCGTGCAGCAGCCCCTGCTTCGCCATCTGCTTCAGCGCGTGGTAGATCGAGCCGGGCTTGGCGTTGGACCACTCGTGCGCGCCCCAGTACTCCAGGTCGTTGCGCACCTGGTACCCGTGGGCCCGCCCGTGCTGGCGCACCGCGCCGAGCACCAGGAGACGGATCACTGACATGTGCCCAGCGTAGGACCCCCCCGGGAACGGCCCCGGGGTCCGCCCCGCCCGCTCAGAACGGGAAGCCGCTCCGGCCGTGCTGCACCGAGATCCACTTCATCGTGGTGAAGGCGTCCAGCATGGTGTCGCCGTTGAGGCGGCCGATGCCCGAGTGCTTCTCGCCGCCGAAGGGGACGATCGGCTCGTCGTGCACGGTGCCGTCGTTCACGTGGAACATGCCGGTGTCGATCTGCTTGGCGAAGTTCACGCCGCGCTCGACGTCACCGGTGTGCACGGCGCCGCTCAGGCCGTACGGAGTGTCGTTGACGATGCGCACGGCCTCCTCCTCGCCGTCGAACGGGACGAGGAAGACGACCGGACCGAAGACCTCCTGCCGGAGCAGGGCGGAGTCGGCGGGCAGGCCGGTCAGCACGGACGGCTCGACCAGGTTGTCGGTGCGGGCGCCGCGCACCAGGGCGGTGGCGCCCTCGGCGAGCGCCTGCCCGACGACACCGGACAGGGCGTCCGCCTGCTGGGAGTTGATCACCGGGCCGATGACGGTGGCGGGGTCGCGCGGGTCGCCGGCCTTGAGGGACTTCACCTTGGCGACGAACCTCTCGGTGAACTCCTCGGACACCGACCGGTCGACCAGGACGCGGTTGGCGGCCATGCAGACCTGGCCCTGGTGGACGAACCGGCTGAAGACCGCGGCGTCCACGGCGTAGTCGAGGTCGGCGTCGTCGAGTACCACCAGCGCGCTGTTGCCGCCGAGTTCGAGGACCGAGCGCTTGAAGAGGGAAGCGCAGACGGTGGCCACATGACGGCCGACCGCGTCCGAGCCGGTGAAGGAGATGACCTTCGGGACCGGGTGCTCCAGGAAGGCGTCGCCGATCTCCGCGATGTCGGTGATGACCACGTTGAGCAGTCCGCCGGGCAGGCCCGCGTCCTCGAAGATCTTCGCGACCAGGGAGCCGCCGACGACCGGCGTGTTCTGGTGCGGCTTGAGCACGACGCCGTTGCCGAGCGCGAGCGCGGGGGCGACCGACTTGAGGGAGAGCAGGAAGGGGAAGTTGAAGGGACTGATCACGCCCACGACGCCGACGGGGACGCGGTAGACGCGGTTCTCCTTGCCGTCCACCGGCGAGGGGATGATCCGGCCCTCGGGGCGCAGCGCCAGGTGGACCGACTCGCGCAGGAACTCCTTGGCGAGGTGCAGCTCGAAGGCGGCCTTCAGCCGCGTGCCGCCGAGCTCGGCGACGATCGCCTCGGATATCTCCTCCTCGCGCTCCTCGACCAGCCCGAGCGCCTTCTCGAGCACCGCGCGGCGGGCGTACGGGTTGGTCGCCGCCCACTCCTTCTGGGCGCGGGCGGCCGCCCGGTACGCCTGATCGACCTCGTCGACCGTGGCTATCGTGATCGACGCGAGCTTCTCGTCGTCGTACGGGTTGAAGTCGATGATGTCCCAGGAGCCGGTGCCCGGGCGCCACTCACCGTCGATGTACTGCTGAGCCAGGTCGGTGAAGTACGACGACATGTGATCCCTCAATCCCTCGCCGCATCAGCGGAGCACTGATCGACTGCATGGTCTGATGAGACGTCATCGTACTTGCGTTTCACGCGAGTTGAGTTGTTCTCAGGACATGTGCAGCAGCCCCCGCAGGAGATCACGGCTCTCCGCGGGGCCCGGGCTGTCGTGCTGGAGCTCCTTGAGCGCCTTCTCGTACTGGGCCACGTCCTCGGCCTTGTCGAGGTACAGTGCGCTGGTCAGCTGCTCCAGGTACACGACGTCCGACAGGTCCGACTCGGGGAAGCTGAGGACGGTGAACGCACCCGACTCGCCGGAGTGCCCGCCGAGGCTGAACGGCACGACCTGCAAACGTACGTTGGGCCGCTCGGAGAAGTCGATGAGGTGCTGGAGCTGGCCGCGCATCACCGCGCGGTCGCCGTACGGCCTGCGCAGGGCCGCCTCGTCGAGGACGACGTGGAACTCGGGGGCGCTCTCCGAGACCAGGTACTTCTGCCGCTCCAGGCGCAGCGTCACCCGCCGCTCGACGTCCTCCTCGCTCGCCCCCTTCATGCCGCGCCGCACCACCGCGCGGGCGTACTCCTCGGTCTGCAGCAGACCGTGCACGAACTGCACCTCGTACGCCCGGATCAGCGAGGCGGCGCCCTCCAGACCCACGTACGTGGGGAACCAGCTCGGCAGTACGTCCGAGTAACTGTGCCACCAGCCCGCCACGTTGGCCTCCCTGGCGAGGGAGACCAACGACTGGCGCTCCTGCTCGTCCGTGATGCCGTACAGCGTCAGCAGGTCCTCGACATCCCTGGTCTTGAAGCTCACCCGGCCCAACTCCATCCGGCTGATCTTCGATTCGGAGGCGCGGATCGAATAGCCCGCGGCCTCGCGCGTGATCCCCCGCGCCTCACGCAGTCGCCTGAGTTGTGATCCGAGCAGCATGCGCCGCACCACCGATCCCGGCTCTCCCGCGCTCACGTTCGCCAGCCTCCCCAACGTCTTCAGGGCTCGCAGTCTGCCACTAAAACACTTCGAGCAGTACTCGCCCGGTTACGGAAACGGAATCCGACCGATCGGTCCGGTCGGGAGGCGGCACGGAACGGACACGGAACGGGCGTGGAAGGAGAAGGGAGGAGAAGGAAGGAGCAACGAGGAGACAAGGGAACAGCCGGAAGGAGGCGGGGAGATGACGGAAAAATTGGCCAACAAACCAGTACGGCAGGGAAGATTTCGGTCAACTGCACGTGCATCTGCTCTTGCATCTGCTGTACGCATCCGAAACCATGGTCTCCGCACCACCGCAGCCTCGCTACGACCGCGAATTCCCGGGAGTGCCTCGCATGGGGACGAATGGATCGACCATGCTCGAGCCGTTACGGCAGGGCCTTCCGCCGCTGAACCTCGCGGCCGCGTCCGACGCCGCCTCCTGCGCCCTCCCCGCCTGCTACGAAGCGGTCCGTGAGGCCCGGCGCTTCACCCGCGGGACGCTCGACCAGTGGGACCTGGGAGACCGTTTCGACGACGTGTGCCTGGTCGTCTCCGAACTGGTCACCAACGCCCTGCGGCACGGCCTGCCGGCCGGTACCCCGCGGCCGACGGCGCCGGACCTGCCGGTACGGCTGCATCTGATGCGGTGGACCGGACGACTGGTGTGCGCGGTGCGCGATCCCGGCGACGACAGCCCCGTCGCGCGCGGGCCGGACGACTCCTCCGCCGAGTCGGGCCGGGGGCTGTTCCTGGTCGAGTCCTTCAGTGACAGCTGGGGCTGGCACCCGATGGCCGGCGCGCTCAGCGGCAAGGTGGTCTGGGCCCTGTTCCGGCTCCCGCGCCCCGTCGGCCACCCCTGTCCCGGCGCATGACGTACCGCGGCGCCTCCGGGTGCCGCGGCTCTACGCGTGTCGACGCCTCCTGAGCCGCACCCCCTTCCGGAGCGCCCCGGGAGCCGCCCCCGGACCCCGACGGGCCGGTCAGCCGGCGACCAGGTGGTCGAACTCGCCGTCCTTCACGCCCAGCAGCATGGCCTCGATCTCCGCGCGGGTGTAGACGAGCGCGGGGCCCTCGGGGAAGCGGGAGTTGCGCACGGCCACCTCTCCGCCGGGCAGCCGGGCGAACTCCACGCAGGAACCCTGCGAGTTGCTGTGCCGGCTCTTCTGCCAGGCCACACCGTCCAGCCTGGTGGCCGCCATGCCGTTGTACACGCCGGATGCATCGGCACCGTCGTACCCGTCACCGTCGTACACGTCGTGGTCCACAGGTCGCTCCCCGCTGGTGCACTGGCTGGTGTGGCCATTGATGCAGTGGTCAACTGACCCGGATCATAGCTTTGTTCATGTGCCGATGCATGAGCAGATGCACGTGCACGCGGGGTGTTCCCGCAGTTACCGCCTCGACGGCCGAGCAGTGCCCGCTTTGACGGACGCTTTACCGAACCCGCTCCCTGAGAGACGCGAACGAGGGCCTTTGTGTTCCCTCGTATCCCTTTCTGTTCGTCCTGTGCTCTCCCCGCGCGCCGACCCATCGGCGCCCCGTGAGCATGTGGTGCGAGGTGTGTCACGGAGGCTGGTGGTGTTCCGGTCGGGTCCTGTTAGCTGACGGCGACCGTCCGGCCGATGGGGCCGGCCGCGCCCAGGAGGCTCGCAGTGACTTCGGAGGCTTCGGTGACGTACCAGCCCGTATCGCCGTCATCGCGCGGGTCGTCCGGGTCGCGCGGGTCGCGCGGGTCGCGCTCCCGAGGCGCACGGGCCGCGGCCGTGGCCGTGGGACTGGCCGGTGCGCTCTCGCTGACCGCCTGCAGCGGGGGCGGCTCCGACGGCTCGGGCGGTCCCACGACCGGTCCCGCCCCGTCCGCCACGGCGGCCACGCACCCCGGTGACGGCACCGGGGGCTCCGACGCGGGCACGGCCCCGGCGGGCGAGCTGGAGGGCAGTTGGCTCACCACCGCCGACGGCAAGGCCGTGGCCCTGATCGTCAACGGCGAGGACGCCGCCCTCTTCGCCACGGGCGGCCCCGTGTGCAGCGGCACCGCGCGGGAGCGGGCCGGGACCCACTCCATCCGTCTGAAGTGCGACGACGGCACCGAGGACCGGGCGAGCGGCACGGTCGACTCCGTCGGCGAGGGCTCCCTGAAGGTCACCTGGGAGGGCTCCCCCGGCACCGAGACGTACTCCAGGGCCGAGGGAGGGTCCCTCCCGACGGGGCTGTCCACGGCGGGGCTGGGCTCCTAGCGGGCGTCCCCGGGGCGGATCGGCGGCGGGTACGTGATGATGACCGGTGGGCACCTCCACGAACCCCAGAGGATCACTCATGCGCACCACGCCGATCTCCGTCCCCGCCGCCCTCGCCGCACTCCTCCTGCTGGCCGCCTGCGGCGGCGGGGACGGGGGCGGCGACGGGAAGCGGGAGAGCACCGCCTGCTCGGCCGACACGGTGAGCACGGAGGTCGGACCCGCGAGCGTCGCACCGGCCGCGGGGGACACCGGTGAGGTCCCCGTCGGCTTCACCAACCAGAGCGCTCCCTGCACCCTGGACGGCTTCCCCGAGGTGCGGCTGGCCGGCGCCGGCGACTCCGCCACCGTCGAGGTGCCGCCGACCGAGGGCGCCACGGCCCAGAAGCTGACCCTGGCCAAGGGCGAGTCCGCGTCGTTCACCCTCACCTACGAACGCGGCGCGCCCGGCGAGGGCGCCTTCGACGCCGAGGAGCTGCAGGTCGAACTCTCCGGCACCCGGAGCTTCCGCTGGACGTACGGCCCGGTCGCGGCCGACGGCCCGTCCGGCCACAGGATCACCGTGAGCGCCTACCAGCAGGCGGGGGACTGAGGCGGTGCCGGTCGGGGCCGGGTCGGCTCCGGCGGGCGGTGCCTTGCCGCCGGGCCGGGCGGGGCCCGGTGCCGTGCACCGCGAGGCGGAGGAGGGTGCCGGGGCCGGAGCCCCGGCAACCGACGGCAACGCGGCGGTGGGGCCTCCTCCCGCGTGGGCGAAGCCGAGTACGGGGAAGCGGTGCCGGGCCCCGCGGCCCCGGCGGGATCCGAACGGCGCCCCGGCGCTCAGGGGAGGTGCGGGCGGGACCCGACCTGTGCGTCGTCCGCCGCGCGGGCGCCCTCCTCCCAGCCCGCCGCGTCGCTCACCCCGCGCAGCCGGGTGGTCGTCGTCTCCGGGAACAGACGGTCCGTCCGTTCGGTGACCGCCACCGCGCGGGAGGTGAGGACCGGGAGCAGGTCGTCGCTCACCCGGATCTCGGCGACGGCCGCGAGACGCGTGCCCACGCGGTGCGCGTAGGCGGCGAGGAAGGACTGCCGGAAGGTCTTGGTCCGCTTGCGTCCGCCCGCCCGCTGTGCGGCCTCCGCCCTGGTCATCGCCGTGGTGGCCTGCACCAGCAGTGAGGTGTAGAGGAGTTCCACCGCCTCCAGGTCGGGGGCGAAGCCGACCACGGTGGAGAAACCCAGCGGTTCGTTCCACACGGCCCGGCAGTGGTTCGCGCCGGCGACCGCGTCCAGCAGCACCGCCTTGGCCTGCTCGTACGGCGGCTCCACCCCGATCCGGCAGGCCTGCGGCGTCTCCCCCGAGGGCTCCCGCGCGGCGAGCAGCGCCTCGTCGACGCTGTGCCGCGCCATCAGCTCCTGCGCCTTGGCACTGAGCGCCTCCGCCTCGTCCGGGAACCCGGTCGCCTCCGCCTTGGCCAGCAGCGCGCGGATGCGGCCGAGCACGCGGGACTCCGGCCGCCGGTCCCGCGGGGCGGGAGCGGCCCCCTCGTCGAGGGGTTCGAGGGCGGGCAGGCGCAGCAGCAGGCGGTACAGCTCCAGGGCGGCCGTGGCGTACGCGAACCGGTCGCCGCGCGGGGCGTCGCCCGCCCCCAGCTCGTCGAGCTGGGCCTTCCAGCGGGGCCCGCGCGGGCGGTCGTCGCGCGGCGCCTGCGCGCGGATCAGCGCGGAGACGAGCCGTACGTGGACGTCGTCCAGCTCGCGCCGGACGATCCGTACGACGTCGGCGGGCTGCCAGCCGCGTCGCCAGGCGACCGCCACGAACTCCTCGCCCCTTCGGGCGAGTTCGGCGTCGGCCGCCGGGTCGGCGGCGAGCAGGGACGCGCCGGCGTCGAGGGCGGTGTCGCCGGTGTCGTAGAGGGCGGCCCGGAAGGCGCGGTCGACGGTGCTGGACGTGCTCACGGGCCGATCGTGCCACGCCCCGGGAGTGCACCCACAACTGTCAACTTCAGGTTGACGACCTTAAGCTGTCAACTTAAGGTTGACGCATGACGACGAATCCGGTCATCAAGTCATCCGTGCGTCTCGACGACCTCATCACGGCCATCAAGAAGGTCCACGAGGAGCCCCTGGAGCAGCTCCAGGACGCGGTGCTCGCCGGTGAGCACCTCGGCGACGTGGCCGACCACCTGATCGGCCACTTCGTGGACCAGGCCCGGCGTTCGGGCGCCTCCTGGACGGACATCGGCAGGAGCATGGGCGTCACCCGGCAGGCGGCCCAGAAGCGGTTCGTGCCCAAGGAGGGCAACGACCTCGACCCGAGCCAGGGCTTCAACCGCTACACGCCCCGTGCCCGCAACACGGTCATGGCCGCGCACCACGAGGCGCAGGCCGCACGCAACGCCGAGGGCCTGCCCGAGCACCTGGTCCTCGGCCTGCTGGCCGAGCCGCAGGGCCTGGCCGTCAAGGCGATCACCGAGCAGGGCGTCACCGTGCGGGCGGTCGCCGGGGCCGCCCGCGCGGCACTCCCGCCGGCCGTCGAGGACACCCCCGAGCTGGTGCCGTACGGCCCGGCGGCCAAGAAGGTCCTGGAACTCACCTTCCGCGAGGCCCTCCGCCTCGGCCACAACCACATCGGCACCGAGCACATCCTGCTCGCACTGCTGGAGCACGAGAACGGCGAAGGTCTCCTCAGCGGCCTCGGCATCACCAAGTCCGCCACCGAGCGGCACGTCACCGACATGCTGGCGCGGTACGTCGAGACCCGGACGGAGGGCGGGAGCGGGAGCGCGCAGGAGGACTGAGCTCCGGGAGGCCGACCAGGGGCCGGCCGACCGGAAGGCCGACCGGCCAGAGGGCCGTTGTCAGACCCCCCTGCCACACTCGCAGCATGGCCGACCGGTGGGCGCTCGCTCCGGCCGAGGAAGGCGGCGTGGACGTCGCCCCCCTCGGTCCGGACGGGCTGCCCGCCGGTCCGGTGCTGCGGGAGGCGGACCTCGCCGAGGCCGTCCGGAGCCGTCCCGGTGTCACGCGGTGGGTGTGGCGGTCCACCGCCGAGGTCTACCCGCGCCTGCTCGCCACGGGGGTGCGAGTGGAGCGGGCCTACGACATCGAGGCCGCCGAGACGCTCCTGCTCGGCCACGAGGGGCGGTACGGGGAACCCCGTTCGGCCGTGGCGGCGCTGGCCCGGCTGCGCGGCGGTCCCGTACCGCCCGACCCGCCGCAGCGCCAGACCGAACCGGGCGCCCAGTCCTCCCTCTTCGAACCCCAGGGCGTCCGGCTGCCGCTGACGGACCTCCTCGCGGTCCACGCCGAACAGCAGCGTCGGACCGACGCGACCGCACACCCGGACCGGATACGGCTGCTGACCGCCGCCGAGTCGGCGGGGGCGCTGGTGGCCGCCGAGATGAACCGCACGGGGCTGCCCTGGCGGGCGGACGTGCACCGTGCGGTGCTGCACGACCTGCTCGGCGGGCGGTACGCGGGCGGCGGGGAGCCGCGCCGGCTCGCCGAGCTCGCCGACGAGGTGTCCGCCGCCTTCGGCCGCCGGGTCCGGCCCGACCTGCCCGCCGATGTGATCAAGGCCTTCGCCCAGGCCGGCGTCAAGGTCGCCTCGACCCGCCGCTGGGAGATCGAGTCCGTCGACCACCCGGCCGTCGCACCGCTGCTCGAGTACAAGAAGCTGTACCGGATCTGGGTCGCCCACGGCTGGTCCTGGCTCAAGGACCGGGTGCGCGACGGCCGGTTCCGGCCCGAGTTCCTCGCGGGCGGGACGGTGACCGGCCGCTGGGTGACCAACGGCGGGGGCGCGCTGCAGATCCCCAAGGTGATCCGCCGCGCGGCCGTCGCCGACCCCGGCTGGCGGCTCGTCGTCGCCGACGCCGACCAGATGGAACCGCGCGTACTGGCGGCCATCTCCCGCGACCCCGGCCTGATGGAGGTCGCCGGCCGGGAGAGCGACCTGTACCAGTCGGTGTCCGACCGCGCCTTCTCCGGCGACCGAGCCCAGGCCAAGCTCGCCGTCCTCGGCGCGGTCTACGGCCAGACCTCCGGCGACGGCCTGAAGAACCTCGCCGCGCTCCGGCGCCGCTTCCCCCGGGCGGTCGCCTACGTCGACGAGGCCGCCCGCGCGGGCGAGGAGGGCCGGCTCGTACGGACCTGGCTGGGCCGCACCTGCCCGCCGGCCGTCCGTACGGCGGACGACGCGACGGAGGAGGCGGGCATCCCGGCCGCCGAGGAGGACCAGGAGTCCGCT
Organism: Streptomyces pimonensis; assembly: GCF_041380215.1. Lineage (NCBI taxonomy): Bacteria > Bacillati > Actinomycetota > Actinomycetes > Kitasatosporales > Streptomycetaceae > Streptomyces > Streptomyces pimonensis. The sequence goes on along the minus strand of NZ_JAHWZY010000009.1, from coordinate 151,344 downwards.
GCCCGCCCGTGGGTTCCGGGCTACGCCTCGACGGACGCCCGCGCACGTGGCCGCTTCGCCCGCAACTTCGTCGTCCAGGGCAGCGCCGCAGACTGGGCCCTGCTGCTGCTCGCCGCGCTGCGGCAGGCCCTGCGCGACATGGCGGCCGAGCTGGTCTTCTTCCAGCACGACGAGGTGATCGTGCACTGTCCCGAGGAGGAGGCGGCGACGGTGGCGGAGGCGATCCGGCAGGCCGCGGACCTGGCCGGACGGCTGACCTTCGGGGAGACACCGGTGCGGTTCCCGTTCACGACGGCGGTGGTGGAGTGCTATGCGGACGCCAAGTGATCAGGCCACCGGCCGGACCCCCCGTCGTTCCGCCCGTCGGGTCGGACGACCGGCGGCCGCCCCAGCCGGGAGAGCCGCCACACCGTCCGCCGGCTCACGGCCCGCCGCTCGCCGGCCGGCACCCGCAGCCCTTCCGGGAACCCGCCGAACCACGCCCGCAGCCCATTGGTTGATTGGTTCCGCACCACGGTGAGCAGCGTCCGCCCCGAGGCGGACGGGAATGAACACGAACGGCGGCCGCCGGGCCGGCCACACCCGGTTTCCCGTCGTCCCCACGGCGACGACGGTCCTCGGCGTCCCCATGTCCTCGCCGCACCGTCCCGGCCGACGACTGCGCCCGTGGGACCAGCCGTTCATGCCGTGGCCTCCCGCGGCAGGCCGCACTGATGCCTCCGTACGACGCCGCGTGGCACACGTTCTCCCACGGAGAGGTGCGGAACGGTGTCCACCGGGCGGGGCGGGGGCGACGAGGCGGGACGCCGGCGGCGGCCGCCGTTCAGGAGGGCTTGACGACGGAGACGACGGACCAGCGCAGCGCGCTCGACCCCGAGCCGCAGCGCACCACCTGGAGCCTGGCGTCGTTCCCGGCGGAACCACCGCCGACCACGCTCATGCACAGGTCGCTCGCGGCGTTGCGGATCCGGTAGGCCCCCGACTGCGGCTCCAGCCACCAGAGCTGGTTGTCCGCGGCCGGCCTGCAGTGGTACTCGGTGACCTTGGTCCCGGGAGCGACGCTGCCGTAGTCGGGCAGGTCCATGCACATCCCGTCCTTGCGGTTCCTGATGACGAACAGGCTCGCTCCCTGCGGTCCGCCGTCCGCGTCGGCCACCTCCAGGTCCCAGAGCTGGTTGTCCTGGGTGGTGGGCCGGCAGTCGTACTGGCTCACCGGGCCGTCCACCGAACCCTTGTCGAAGTAGGGCAGGTCGGCGCACTTGCCTGTCGCGGCGTTCCTCAGTTGCGCGTTGACCCGGGTGGAGAGGGCGTTGGCCAGCTGCCGGGCGGTGATCGCGGGGGACTTCTCCGCCTTCGGCGCGGCCTTGCCCTCGCCCTTCTCCTCCTTCCCGGCAGCGGCCCGGGGCTCGGCCTTCTCTCCGGCGTCCGCCCTGCCCGCGCCGGAGGGCGACGGCTCGGAGCCGGCCTTGGGCCCGGCCTCGGAGCCCGACGGGGACGGAGATCCGCTCGGTGACGCCGAGGGGGACGGGGAATCGGCCCGGTAGTCGCCGGCCGGGATGTCGTCGGACGTACCGGGGTCGAGCGTCGTTCCGCCGACGGGAGCCGTCTCGACCGTTCGCTCGTCCTCACGGTTCAGTCCGAGCACCAGGAGGGGTACGCAGATCAGCACCGCCCCCACGAGGGCGGCCGCGGCCACCATGGGTCCGCGCAGCCGCCCCGGCGCCGGTTCGTCGGCGTCCGCCTCCGCTCTCCCGCCGTCACCTTTCCCGGCCGCGACCACACCGGCCGCCGCCTCGGCTTCCGCTCCGTCGGGCTCCGCCGCCCGCCGCTGCTGCTCCTGCTGCCGTCCCTCCTCCTCGACGGCCCGGGAGCGCTGCTCGGAGGGCGCCGGCACCGGTACCGCGGCGTCCGGGTCGGCAGCGGAGTCGGGCGTGGGAGCAGGCCCGGGGTTGCGCGGTCTCAGATCCGCGCCGGGATCCTCACCCGGCGCGGGCACGGACACCGCACGGCGGACGGCCACGGCCGGTGTCGGCCCGCCGGCCGAAGGTTCATGCTGACGTGGCATAAACGCTGCTCCTCACTCACTACGACCCACCCGGCCCCTTCGGTCACAGGCATGTTCCAGGGATTGGCAACTCACTCTGGCTCACGCCTGGTTGCGTCCGAACCTCGACCAGGTGAACGTAGGACGGCACAGTCCGCCCCCGCCCCGTCCCACCGGGCCCGGCGGCCGTCCCGGCGCCGGACACCCCGAGCATCCGCCGGAAGTGCCGCTCCTCCACCCGGAACCGGGCGTGCGGCGGGCCGGACGCGGTGAACGCCCCTTTCGGGGCTCGGCACCTCGCGGACCGCGGCGGGGGAAGCCCGCCGCCTCGCGTGCGGCAGGCCCGCCCAGGACCGGACGGCGATCACCACGTCCACCGCCGCGATCCCCCGCCCGACGAGCACACCGGGGAGGGAGGCGGCGTCGACGGTGACGACCTCGACGTCCGGGAAGCAGGCTCAGGCGGCGGTGACGACCTCGACGTCCGGGAAGCAGGCTCAGGCGGGCCGCCCGCACCGGGTCGTACTCGACGGCGAGGTGCCGCCCCCGCCCGTCCGGCAGCTCCCGGACCAGGGCGGTCGCCTCGCCTTCGACGCGTCCGGTTCCACGACCGCGGCCTGTCCCGGCTCGGGCACCGGCGCGGTCGGCGCCATGGCGGTCCGGCGGGTGCCGGACGCCCCGGCGCGGGCCCGGAACCCACGGCGCGGGAGACCACCGGGCAGGGTGGCTCGGTCGCTCGTCACAGCGCCGGCCTCGCGTCGCAAGGGAGTGGGCGCGGGATGCCGGGGCGCGGCGGGGCCCGCCCGGTACCGGGCGGTCACTCGCGCATGCCCGCCAGTTCGACCGGCCGGACGCGCAGCGCGAACGACGCGGGCAGCACGGAGGCCACCGCCGCGAGCAGGGCGCTCGCGCCGATCACCGCGGCGACCGTGCCCCAGGGCACGACGACGTCGGACCACACGTCGAGCAGGCCGAGGGCGCTCCACACGCCGAGCAGGTTCACCCCGGCGATCACCGCCCCGAGCACCGCGCCGACCGCGACCACCACCAGGGCCTCGACCCCGACGAGCCGCAGCACCTGCCCCTTCGTGGCGCCCGTCAGACGCAGTGAGGCGAGGTCGCGGACCCGGTCCGAGGCCGCCGTCATCAGGGTGTTGGCGAGCGCGATGCCCGTGTGGACCAGGGCGATGCCGAGGATCGTCCACAGACCGAGCCGGGTGTTCTCGCTGGAGCGCGGGTAGTGGGCCTCGACCCACCGGTCACGCGTCAGGAGCTGCACGCCGGTCGCCTTCGCGGCGGCGCCGAGTGCGGCCGCCGCGCTGTCCGCGCCGTCCCGGGGCAGCGCGAGGTCGACGCGGTCGACGGGGGCGCCGGCGGCATTGCGCTCGGTGAGGTAGACGCCGTTGTTGCCGGTGCCGGCGGAGAGCACCGCCGCGATGCGCAGGTCCGCCTTGCGGCCGTCGCCCAGCCAGACGGAGACGCTGTCGCCCACCTTCGTGGTCAGCCACTCCTCGTTGACGACGATGCTGTCGTCGTCGAGGTCGGCGAGGCGGCCCGCGACGACCGGCAGGCGGGAGACGGACGCGTGTGCCGCCGGATCGATCGCCCTGGCCTCGGACTTGACGAGGGCGACCCCCTCCTCCAGGACGGTCACCCCGGTGGAGCGGGTCGCGCTGACGGTCACGCCGGGGACGGCCCCGGCGCGCCGGACGAACTCGTCGGGCAGCGCGCGGCCCTCCCCGCCCGCCGTGGCGACGTAGTCCGCGGTGATCTGCTCCCGCGCCTCGCCGGCCTTGGCCTCGCTGATCGTGGCGGTGGTGCCCATCAGGGAGGCGGCGAGGGCCACGGTGATGATGACCGGGGCGGCGACGGCGGCGGTCCTGCGGACCCCGGCGGACGCGTTCTCCCCGGCCAGCATGGGGACCGCGCCGGGAAGGCGGGCCGGCAGCCAGGTCAGCAGCCGGATCAGCGGCTTGACCAGGACCGGCGCGAACAGGGCGAACCCGACGATCAGCAGCATCGGCTGGGTGATGTAGGTCTTGCGCTTCAGGACGTCGCCCGGGCTGTCCAGCAGGGCCAGGGAGAGCGACCCGAGGCCGGTCGCGAGGACCGCGCCGCCGATCAGCCACCGGCTCACCGGCATCGCGCGGGAGTCGACCGCGGACTCGCGCAGCGCCTCCGTCGGACCGACCCGGCCGGCCCGCCACGAGGACACGACCGCCCCGCTCAGGGCGACGAACAAGCCCGTCCAGAACGCGGTGTGCAGCGGCCACGTCTGCTCGCCGATCCGGAACCAGGCGGGGGCGATGCCGGCGTCGGCCATCCAGGCCGCGAGCCGGGGCGCGCCCGCCGCGCCGAGCCAGCAGCCGGCCGCCGAGGCGAGCGCGCCGATGACGAACGCCTCGGTGAGCACCATCCGCCGCACCTGGGCGGGGGTGGCTCCGGCGGTGCGCAGCAGCCCGAACTCCCGGCGCCGCTGGGCGACCGCGAAGGAGAACGTCGAGGCGACGACGAACACCGACACGAAGCCGGTGACGCCCGCGGCCGTGCCGAGGAGCGCGTTCACCGAGACCAGTGCCTCCTCGTCACGGTCGGGGTCCGGGTCGGCGCGCCGGCGCTCGTCGCCGGTCAGTACGTCGAACCCGGCGCCCACGGCCGCCTCGACCCGGTCGGCCGGGGCGTGCACGGCGACGGCGTCCACGTCGGGAGAGATCCGCGCGGCCTCGGCGTCGGTGAAGAACAGCGCGTTCTCGAAGCCGGCCGACGCGACCGTCCCGACGACGGTGACCTGTTCGGACCCGCGGGCGGTGGTGGCCTGCACCCGGGTGCCGGGCCGCAGCGCGTCCCCGGTGGCGACGGCCTCGCCGGGCGCGGAGGGGGCGCGTCCGGCGGTCAGCGTGTAGGGGGTGAGCGCGGCGACCGACCACGGGTGGCCGACGGTGTTCCCGGCGAGCCCGGGGCCCGACACGGGGAAGGTGCGGTCCTCGACGGCCCTGCCCAGCGCCGCGAGCTTCGCGGTGACGGCGGCCGGGACCGGCGCGGGGTCGGTGATCGTCTGCGTACGTTCCCCGATGGGCGTGTCCGCCCGGACGAGGTCGGAGGTCTTCACGACGACCGGCGCCTTCACGAGCCGCTCGGGCCCGCGGTCCACAGCGCTGAAGGTCGCCGCGAGGGCGAGCCCGGTGGTGGCGATGAGGCCGACGCCGAGGGCGAGGGCGATGAACGAGCCGATGAACGTGGCCCAGCGGGTCCGCATTCCCTGCAGAGCGAGCTTCAGCACGGGAGGGCCGCCAGTCCGGTCATGTGTGCGGCGACCAGATCGGCCGTCGGGGCGAACAGCTCGTCGTGGACCCGGCCGTCGGTGAGGAACAGCACCCGGTCCGCGAAGGAGGCGGCCACCGGGTCGTGCGTCACCATGATGACGGTCTGTCCCTGGTCGGCCATCTGCCGCAGCAGCGTGAGCACTTCACGGCTGGTGGTGGTGTCCAGGGCGCCGGTCGGCTCGTCACCGAGGAGCACCTCCGGCCGGGTGACCAGGGCGCGGGCGAGCGCCACCCGCTGCTGCTGACCGCCGGACATCTCACTGGGCCGGTGCCCGGCCCGCTCGCGCAGGCCCACCTTCTCCAGCACGTCCAGGACATCGTTCCGCTCGGGGCGGCGGCCGGCGAGTCGCAGCGGCAGCGCCACGTTCTGCTCGGCGGTGAGCGAGGGCAGCAGGTTGAACGCCTGGAAGACGAAACCGATGCGGTCCCGCCGCAGCAGCGTGAGCTTCTTCTCGCTCAGCTTGCTCAGGTCGGTCTCCCCGAGAAGCACCTGGCCGCCGGTCGGCCGGTCCAGACCCGCGGTGCACTGGAGGAAGGTCGACTTGCCGGAGCCCGAGGACCCCATGACGGCGGTGAACGTGCCGCGGGGAATGTCCAGGGAGACGTTGTCCAGGGCGGTCACGGCGCTCGCGCCCTCGCCGTAGGAGCGAGTGACCGAACGGAGTCGGACGGCTGCTTGATTCATGGTGTCCACTCAACCGGGCCCGGAGCCGGCGCACATCGCAGCCGGGCGGAGTCCTCGGGGTGGAGACAGCTCCACCCTTCTGTGCACGGTGGCCGCACCGGGCGGGAAAAGGCAGTGCCCGGTGGCGACAGGAACCTGCGGGGGCAGCCTCCTGCCGCGGGCCCCGGTCAGGTCACCGCGGCGCCGGCCCGCACCCTGGAGGGACGGACACGGCCACCGGGGGGTGGCGGGAGGGCGGCTGCCCACTGCCTCCTTCCGCCCCCCGCGGCGCCCCCGCGCACATTGCACCTGGTGGCCGTCCTTGCAAAGAGCCCGCTACCGGTCCGATGGTGGAGCTGGCTGGGTGGTCCGCGCGATAGGGGCCTCATATCGTGCCCCCCATGCACTTACCCAGCCTCTGGCAGGCCCTGCACCAGCGCCGGTACCTCCGGAGTGGCTGGCCGTGGCGCTGCGCCCTGTACTTCCTGACCAGCGTGCCGCTGGGCGTCGCCCTGCTGACCTGCCTGCTCGTCCTCGCGCTGGCCGGAAGCCTGCTGACCGTCGTCCTCGTCGGGGTGCCTCTCCTGCTGACGCTGCTCCTTGCCGGGCTGCCCGTCGCACATGTGGAGCGGCGCCGGCTGCGCCTGATCGATCCGGCCGTGCCGCTGGCCGACGCCCACCAGGAACCGCCGCGCACCGGGCCCGCCGCCTGGTTGCGCACCCGCCTCCAGGAGCGTTCCACCTGGCGGGAGTTGGGTTACGCCCTCCTCTTCGGCTGCCTCCTGTGGCCCCTGGAGGCAGCGGTCATCGGCACGGTCCTCGGGGTGAGCGGGGGGCTGATCTCCACCCCCCTGGTCATGGCCACGGCCGACGGCGAGGAGGCACGTGTCATCAAGCTGTGGCTGGTCCACTCCTACCCGGCGGCGTTCGCCGTCGCCCTGGCCGGGCTGCTCCTGCTCCCACTGCTGGCCTACCCGCTCGGCCTGCTCGCCGTGGGGCGTGCCCGGCTCACCCGCCTCCTGCTGGACGTGCCGCCCCACCAGGACGACGTACACGTAAGGGAGTTGAGTCGGTCACGGATGCGCCTGGTGACCGCCTTCGAGGCCGAGCGTCGCCGTATCGAACGCGACCTGCACGACGGCGCCCAGCAGCGGCTGGTCACCCTGTCGATGCGCCTGGGCATGGCGCGCCTCGACGCGCGCGAGGAGCCCCTCGCCGGGCTCCTGGCCCAAGCCCACGACGAGGCCCAGGCCGCTCTGGTCGAGCTGCGGGAGCTGATCCAGGGCATCCACCCGCGAGTCCTCACCGACCGAGGTCTGGCCGCGGCCATCGAGGACATCGCCGACCGCTCCCCGGTCCCCGTCGACCTCGATCTCGACCTGCCCCACCGGTTCCCCGAAGCGGTCGAGTCCGCGGTCTACTTCGCGGTGTGCGAGGCGCTGGCGAACGTCGCCAAGCACAGCCTGGCCACCCGGGCCACCGTCGAGGCCCGCGTCGACCAGGGCCAACTCGTCGTCCGCGTACGGGACAACGGCGTGGGGGGCGCGGACGGGGCCGACGGCACCGGGCTGGAGGGGGTCGCGGATCGCATCTCGGTGCTCGACGGGCATTTGCTGGTGTCCTCACCGTCCGGCGGGCCCACGGTCTTCCGCCTCCTCGTGCCCTGCACCCCGGCTGCGGACCGCCGACTCGACGCCCCGCCGGCCCGATAGGGGAACCAGATGTTGCGCATCGTGTTGGCCGAGGACAGCGTGCTGCTGCGGGAGGGCCTCGTCGGCCTCATGGAGCGCTTCGGCCACCAGGTCCTCGCCGGTGTCGGCACGGCCGACGAACTCACGGCAGCCGTCGCAGAGCACGACCCCGACATCGTCGTCACCGATGTACGGATGCCGCCCGGCTTCTCCGACGAAGGGCTGCGGGCCGCGCTGCGACTGCGCGAGAAGAACCCCCGGCTGCCCATCCTCGTCCTCAGCCAGTACGTCCAGCGCGCCTACGCCGAGGAGCTGCTCGACTCCTCCGACGGCACCCACGTCGGCTACCTCCTCAAGGAACGCGTCGGCAATGTCGAGGAGTTCGTCGAAGCCCTCCAGCGGGTGGCCGCCGGCGCGACCGTCGTCGACCCCGAAGTGGTCCGCCGGCTCCTGCGCCACCGCCGCGACCCCCTGGCCAGACTGACCCCCCGCGAGCAGGAGGTCCTCGCGCTGATGGCCGAGGGCCGGTCCAACGCGTCCGTCGCCGCGGCCCTGCACGTCAGCGAGGGCACCGTCAGCAAGCACTTCGGCTCCATCCTCACCAAACTGGACCTGAGCCTGTCCGGCGCCACCAACCGCCGGGTACTGGCCGTCCTGGCCTACCTGCGCGGCCGACCTTCCGGGACAGCGTGACGGCGCGCCCCGCGGCCGGGTCCGCTCAGCCGCCGAGCCGGCCCCGCTCGGCCGCCGGTGCGCCCGACTGAAAGCGGCTGCGGACCCCGGACGGTCCATCAGCACAGCCGGCATCCGGCGGCTGGTGCGCACCGACACCCCCGGCGTGCGGGCGATCACCTCGCCGGTGAGACCGGCCGCGAGCAGTCCGAGCACCGCACTCTCCTGGTCGGCGAGCGCCCCGTCCCGCGAACGGCGACGCCCTCGACCGCGCCATCGGCGGCTTCCTCCGGGAACGCAAAGCCCCGGCCCCGGGACGAAAGGTCATCGCCGCCGGCGGCGAGACACTCCGAGGCCCCCGCACCGCCGGCCGGACGGCCACCGCCCTGATCGCCTCCATGCCCCACAGCGGCCAGGTCCTCGCCCGACGACAGACCGACGGCAAGAGCAACGAGATCCCGCCATCGCCTCGCTCCCGGACGACATCGGCCCGACCGGCGCCGTCGTCACCGCCGACGCCCTGCACCCCCAGCACGGCCACGCCACCTACCTGCACGAACGTCGGCTCATCACTCTCGCCGCCGCCTTCTTCGGCGGCTGGATCGCCGTCCAGGTGCTCAGCGCGGGCGGTCACAGGGGCGAGGACCGTGAACACCCGCCGGGCCGTGATCAAGCGCAACCACTTCCACGGCTAAGGCAGGCCGCTGCCCTGCCGCTCAGCGCCCGGGAGCTGGCTCACCCACATCACGATGAGGCCGGCCAGGAGAAGCCCGCTGCCCGTCAGGGTCCCCGACTGCCGGGTACCGATGCCGCTGATCGACAACCCGAAGACCGCCTGACAGCACAGGCCGAAGGCAGCCACCAACTGCCCCCCAGCCGTAGAGGCGCACACGGCGAATGCGACGCCGGTTCCAGGGGAGTACCCAGCCGCGGGCAATCGCCGCTACGCCCGAAGCAGCGAAGAGCAACGCCACCAGCACAGAAGGCATGGCGAGACAGAGCAGCGCGGTTCCCCTCCCAGCGCGCCAAACCCACGTGGGACGCCGCCGTGATCATGGCACCCGCTGCACTTCGCGTCCACGCGCTTCCGTGGTCCACGACCCTCCTGATGAACCGGACAGCCCTAGCCACGCCAGGGGCGGTCCCCGTCTCGCCAAAGCCCGGGGCCGCATCCGGCAAAAGCAAAAGCCCCAGGTCACGGCGAGTGAGTCCTGGGGCTTTCACGGAGCCGCCTTCGGGATTCGAACCCGAGACCTACGCATTACGAGTGCGTTGCTCTGGCCATCTGAGCTAAGGCGGCGCGCTGCGCACCTGTGGTGCGATCAGCAACGTCGGTAAGTCTACACAGTTTCCGGGGTGCTTCGTACCGGCCCCGGAGGCGGGCCGGAGTGGACGCCTCCGGGGGCGGTCGTACCGGCTATGAGCAGCGCTTCCCCTCCTTCGGCGGGGTGCCGGCGAGCAGATAGGCGTTGATCGCGGAGTCGATGCAGGCGTTGCCGCGGCCGTAGGCGGTGTGGCCGTCGCCCTCGTAGGTGAGGAGGCGGGCCGAGGAGAGCTGGCCGGCCAGGGCCTCGGCCCAGCGGTACGGGGTGGCCGGGTCCCGGGTGGTGCCGACGACGACGATCGGGGCCGCGCCCTTCGCCTCGATGCGCCGGGCCTCCCCCGTGGCCCGCACCGGCCAGTACGCGCAGTTCAACGAGGCCCAGGCGAGGCCCTCGCCGAACACCGGGGACGCCTTCTCGAAGGCGGGGAGCGCGCGTCGCACCTCGTCCGGGGAGTCGAAGGCGGGCGGGAGGTCCAGGCAGTTCACGGCCGCGTTGGCGAACATCAGGTTGCTGTAGTCGCCGTTCGCGTCACGTTCGTAGTAGCTGTCGGCGAGGAGGAGGAGTTCGGCGCCGTCGTCCTCCTTCATCGCGGCCGTCAACGCCTCGCGCAGTCGCGGCCAGGCGCCCTCGTCGTACATCGCGGCGATGACGCCGATCGTCGCGAGCGACTCGGTGAGTCTGCGGCCGTCGGCGTCGCCGGTGGGGATCGGCCGGCTGTCGAGCTTCTCGAAGAACGCCTTGAGGTTCTCGCCGGCCCGCCCGGCACCGGTGCTCCGGCCGCCGAGCGGGCAGTCGCTCCGCCGCACGCAGTCCTTCGCGAAGGCGGTGAACGCCGTGTGGAAGCCCTCCGTCTGCTCGAGGTTGAGCCGCCGCGCGGGCAGCGAGGGGTCCATCGCGCCGTCCAGCACCAGCCGGCCCGCCCGGTCCGGGAACAGCCCGGCGTAGGTCGCGCCGAGGAAGGTGCCGTAGGAGGCGCCGACGTAGTTCAGCTTGCTGTCGCCCAGCGCGGCCCGGACGATGTCCATGTCCCGGGCCGCCTCGACGGTGGACACATGGCGCAGCAGCTTCGGCGCGTCCGCCCCGCAGCCCTCGGCGAATTTCTTGTACGACGCGACCAGCGCGCCGGTCTCCTTCACGTCGTCCGGCGTGATGTCCGTCCGCGTGTACGCGTCCATCCCGGGCCCGTCCAGGCACTCGACGGGTGCGCTGCCGGCGACGCCCCGCGGGTCGACGGCCACCATGTCGTAGCGGGCGCGCACGTCGGCCGGATAACCGATCCCGGCGTACGCCTGGACGTAGCCGACCGCCGAGCCGCCCGGGCCGCCGGGGTTCACCAGTAGTGAGCCCAGTCGCTTCCCGGGGCCCGTGGCCTTCTTGCGGGTGAGGGCGAGGCGCACGTCACCGGCCGCCGGTTCGGCGTAGTCGAGCGGGACCTTCAGCGTGGCGCACTGGAAACCGGGGACCTCGCAGTCGCGCCAGGCCGGTTTCTGCCTGTAGTACGGCGTGAGGGCCTCGGGTGCGGAGCGGGGCAGGGGGGCGAGGGCCGCCGTCTCCCCCGTCGCCGCACTGGCCGTACTCGGGCTGTTCCCCGAGGAGCAGCCCGAGATCAGCAGTGCGGAGGCGGCGAGCAGAGCGATTCCGGTTCCGGTACGGGTCCTGCGGTGGGTGCGCCTTGTGTCCATACAGCGAGCGTAACCGTGCGCGACGGAAGGAGTGCTCTGCGTGCGCGACGCGCCTCGTGCGCGTCGCCGTGTCGAGCCGTTGGGCGGATGTCCTCGGTCAGCCCGCTCTGAGGGCCATCGTCATCGCCTCCACGGCCAGCAGCGGGGTCACGTTGCGGTCCAGGGCCTTGCTGCACGCCGCGATCGCCTCGATGCGGCGGAGTGTGGACTCCGGGGAACTGCTGCGGGCCATGCGCTCCAGCGCGTCCTCCGCGTCGCCGTTGGCGATGGCGACGCGCGAGCCGAGCTGGAGGGCGAGGACGTCGCGGTAGAAGCTGGTCAGGTCACTCAGCGCAATGTCGAGGGTGTTGCGCTGCGTGCGCGTTCTGCGACGCTTCTGGTCGGCCTCCAGGTCCTTCATCACGCCTGCCGTGCCGCGCGGCAGTCGGCCGCCCTGGGCCGCGCCGAGCGCCGTCTTCAGTTCCTCGGCCTCCTTGCCGTCCATCTCCTCGGCGAGCTGCTTGGCGTCCTCGGCGGCGGCGTCGACGAGTTCCTGGGCGGCCTTCAGCGCACCGCCGACGTCCTCGACCCGCAGCGGCAGCTTCAGCACGGAGGCCCGGCGTGCGCGGGCGGCCGGGTCGGTGGCCAGGCGACGGGCCCGGTCGACGTCGCCCTGGGTGGCTCGGGCGACGGCGGCGGCGACGTCCGGCTCGACGCCCTCGCGCCGGACGAGCATGTCGGCGACGGCGGCCACCGACGGAGTACTCAGGTTGAGGTGGCGGCAGCGGGAGCGGATCGTCGGCAGGACGTCCTCGACGGAGGGCGCACACAGCAGCCAGACGGTGCGGGGTGCGGGCTCCTCGACGGCCTTGAGGACGGCGTTGGCGGACTTCTCGTTCAGCCGCTCGGCGTCCTCGACGAGGATCACCTGCCAGCGGCCGTTCGCCGGAGCGGTGAACGACTTGCGGACGGTGTCACGCATGTCCTCGACGCGGATCACGGCTCCCACGGCGGCGACCGAGCTGACGTCCGCGTGGGTACCGATCAGCGCGGTGTGGCAGCCGTCGCAGAAGCCGCAGCCGGGGGCTCCGCCGAGGGCGCGGTCGGGGCTGACGCACTGGAGCGCGGCGGCGAAGGCACGCGCGGCCTGGTCGCGTCCCGCGCCGGGCGGGCCCGTGAAGAGCCAGGCGTGCGTCATCCTCGACGCCTCCGGCGGGGGCGCGTCGGTGGCCGCCGCGGTGACGAGCGCGTCCGCGTCGCGGGCGGCGCCGGCGAGCTGCTCGCTCACCCGCTCCTGCCCGACGAGGTCGTCCCACACGGTCATGGGTCAGCCCGTCCTTCCGTCACGTCTGCCTCACCGGATCCATTGTGCGGGCGGGCACTGACAACGCCCGCATCCGCGGACCGGACGGTCAGCGCCGGCGGCCCCGGCCCCCGTCCTCGTCGCCACGCCCGTCGTCATGCGGGCCCAGCAGCTCGTCGGCCAGCGTCGGAAGGTCGTCCAGCGGAGTCTCCTCGGCCCAGTCCGAACGCTGCCGGCGGCGGGGCCCCCCGGGATCGATCCGGGGCAGCTCGCGCGTACGGTCGTCGGGTCCGCCGGCTCCCCCGGGTCCGTTCGCCGGGCGCTCGTCCCGGAAGTAGCCCGACGGCACCCGCCGGTCCGCGGGGCCCTGCTCGTCCCCCCGCACCGGAGGCAGCACCGCCGTCTCGTCCGCCGCACCCGGCAGGACCGGCGGCTTCGGCAGTTCGGTCGTCACCTCGGCGTCGGACGCCCCGGGCCGGCCGCCGGACCGCTGCCCGGCGTCCTCGTCCGGCACCCGGGGCAGCACGGCGGTCTCGTCGGCCGGCCCGCCCGACGGGTTCGTCGGCTTCACCACGGGCGTCGGCACGGTCGCCGCTTCGTCGACCGCCCGCCGGCCCGCGGCACCGGGGGCGGTCGTCGTCCTCGGTCCCGCCTCCGCCGCAGCGGCCGCCTGCTCGGCCAGCCGCCGGGCCTGCTCCGCGCGCAGCAGCGCCTCCTCGGCCTTGCGCCGCTTCTCCAGGCGCAGCGCCTCGGCCTCGGCGCGCAGCCGCGCCTCCTCCTCGGCCTGCTTGCGGCGGCGTTCCTCCTCCGCCTTGCGGCGGGCCTCCTCCTCGGCGCGCGCCTTCTCCTCGGCGAGCAGCCGCTGCCGCTCCTCCTCCGCTCGCCGGCGTGCTTCCTCGGCCCGCTGCCGGGCCTCCTCCGCCTGCCGTTCCGCCTCGCGTCGCTGCGCCTCCTCCAGCTCGCGCCGCTTGCGCTCCTCCTCCTCGGCGCGCAGCCGGGCGAGCTGCTCCTCGCGCTCGCGCTCCAGGCGCTCCTCCTCGGCCTTGCGGGCCGCCTCTTCCTCCGCCTTGCGGCGGGCCTCCTCCTCGGCCCTGCGGCGTGCTTCCTCGCGGGCCCGGATCTCGGCCTCGGACAGTGGCAGCACCTGGTCGAGGCGGTGCCGGATCACCGTGGTGACCGCCTCCGGTTCCTGGCCCGCGTCGACCACCAGGTAGCGGCCGGGGTCGGCCGCGGCCAGGGTGAGGAAACCGGCCCGCACGCGCGCGTGGAACTCGGCGGGCTCCGACTCCAGCCGGTCCGGCGCCTCGGTGAAGCGCTCCCGCGCGGTCCCCGGGTCCACGTCCAGCAGCACCGTCAGATGCGGGACCAGCCCGTCGGTCGCCCAGCGGTTGATGCGGGCGATCTCGGTCGGCGACAGGTCGCGTCCGGCGCCCTGGTAGGCGACGGAGGAGTCGATGTACCGGTCGGTGATGACGACGGCGCCGCGCTCCAGGGCGGGCCGTACGACGGTGTCGATGTGCTCCGCACGGTCGGCGGCGTACAGCAGTGCCTCCGCGCGGTGCGAGAGGCCGGCGCTGGAGACGTCCAGCAGGATGGACCTCAGCCGCTTGCCGACCGGGGTCGCCCCGGGCTCACGGGTGAGCACGACCTCGTGTCCCTTGGCCCTGATCCAATCGGCGAGGGCCTCGGCCTGGGTGGACTTCCCGGCGCCGTCGCCGCCCTCCAGGGCGATGAAGAAGCCGGAGGCGGCGGACGCCTGCCCGGGGTCGCTGCCGCCGAGCAGCGCGTCGCGCAGGTCCCGCCGCAGCGGCACCCCGGAGCGGTCGTCGACCTTGGCGAGGACCAGCGCGGCCATCGGCAGCAGCAGCGCGCCGACCAGCATCAGCGTGAAGGCGGCGCCGCCGTGCGCGAAGACGAACCGGCCGTTCTCCAGCCGGTGCGGCCCGATGACCGCGGCGACCGGCGGGGCGATCACCGCGCCGAGCGCCACGAAGACCCGGACCACCGCGTGCAGGTGCCCGGTCGTGCGGGCCCGCCGCTGCTCCTCGGTCTCCTGGTCGAGCAGCGTGTGCCCGGTGCCGGCGGCGAGCCCCGCGCCGACACCGGCCAGCGCCATGATCAGCACCACGCTGGTGACGTCCGGTACGAGTCCGGCGGCCAGCAGCGCGACCCCCGTGAAGGCGAGTGCGAGCGCGAGCAGCCGGCGCCGGGACAGGGCCGGCAGCAGGGCGGGCGCCGTACGGATACCGACGACGACACCGCCGGTCAGCGCGCCCACCAGCAGGCCGTACAGCACGGGGCCGCCGCCCAGGTCCTTGGCGTGCAGTACCGACACGGCGACGGCGGCCGACACGGCGGCGGCGACGGACGCGGACGCGAGCACCAGCAGCGGCAGCGCGCCGGTGCGGCCCTTGTCGGCGCCGGCGGCGCTCTTCGGGCGGCGCAGTCCCTCCAGCGGCGACCGGGCGCGCGGGGTGCGGGTGCCGGGCAGCTCCAGGAAGGTCAGGACGGACAGCGACGCGGCGAACAGGCCGGCCGCGACGTACGAGGCGAGGGCCGCCTGGTGCGCGCCGAACCAGTCGATCCCGGTGCCGAGCAGGTTGTTGAGCAGGGCCGAGACGACGAGCGTGACGGCCGCGAGCGGTATCGCCACGAAGCTCGTGCGCAGCGACAGGCGGCGCAGCGCGTCCATGTGGTCGGGCAGCGGGCGCACGGTCGCGCCCTCCGGCGGCGGGGCGGGCAGCAGCGAGGGTGCGGCGCTCTCGCGGCACACCGTCCAGAACCGCTCGGCGACTCCGGTCACGAAGGCGGTGACGAGGAGGACGGCCAGTGCGTTCTCGGGAGTCCAGTCGATCCACAGCGGCGCCACGATGAGCAGCGCGGCGCGCAACCCGTCGGCGCCGACCATGGTCCAGCGGCGGTCCAGCGGCCCGTCCTGCGAGGTGAGCGACGTGAGCGGGCCGAGGAGGACGGCGCCGAACAGCAGCGTCGCCAGGATGCGCACCCCGAGAACGGTCGCCACTGCGAACGCCGCGCCCCGGTAGCCCCCGCCGAAGGAGCCCTCGGCGACCGCGGCCTGAAGGGCCAGGAGGACCAGCACCAGGAGGGCGAGGACGTCGCCGACCCCGCCCACGAGCTGCGCGCTCCACAGCCGTCTCAGCTGCGGTCGGCGCAGCAGGGCGCGGACGGCACGCTCGCGGGAGTCCACGACAAGGGTGTCGTCGGGGGCCGGCTGTGGGGCCGTTGGCTGCTCGGCTCGCGTCATGCGTTCAGCCTATCGGCCCGGGCCGGGAGCCCGGCGCGACGCGCCTGACATGCTCACGCCCCGACATCGAAGTGTTGCCGGGACGTTCGCATTCCGAACCCTTGGCGAAGATCGGCACAGGTTCCGGCGAAGGTCCGCGGCCCTTGGCGTCTACCCGCGTGCGGAGGGCTCAGTCCTCCGCCCCGTTCGAGGCGGTCGCCCTCTTGGCGACCGTCTTCTTCGCCGTCGTCTTCTTCGCGGTCGTGGTCTTCTTCGCCGCGGTCTTCTTGGCGGCCGTCGCCTTCGCCGGCGCCTTCTTGGCCGCCGTCTTCTTCGCCGCCGTCTTCTTCGCCGTCTTCTTGACGGGGCCCTTCGCCCGCTTCTCGGCGAGCAGCTCGAAGCCGCGCTCCGGGGTGATCCCCTCGACGCTGTCTCCGGAGCGCAGCGTCGCGTTGGTCTCCCCGTCGGTGACGTACGGACCGAAGCGGCCGTCCTTCACCACGACCGGCTTCTCGCTGACCGGGTCGGTGCCCAGCTCCTTCAGCGGCGGCTTGGCCGCGGCCCGACCGCGCTGCTTGGGCTGGGCGTAGATCGCCAGCGCCTCCTCCAGCGTGATCGTGAAGAGCTGCTCCTCGGACTGCAGCGACCGCGAGTCGGTGCCCTTCTTCAGATACGGCCCGTAGCGGCCGTTCTGCGCGGTGATCTCCTGGCCCTCGGCGTCCGTGCCGACCACGCGCGGCAGCGACATCAGCCTCAGTGCGTCGTCGAGCGTCACCGTGTCCAGCGCCATCGACTTGAAGAGGGAGGCGGTGCGCGGCTTGACCGCGTTCTTGCCGGTCTTCGGGGTGCCCTCGGGGAGGATCTCCGTGACGTACGGGCCGTAGCGGCCGTCCTTGGCGACGATCACGTGACCGGTCGCCGGGTCGGTGCCCAGCTCGAAGTCGCCGCTCGGCCTGGCGAGCAGTTCCTCGGCGAGTTCGACGGTCAGCTCGTCGGGCGCGAGGTCGTCGGGGACGTCGGCGCGCCGGTGCTGCTCGGTGTCCTTCTCGCCGCGCTCGATGTACGGGCCGTAGCGCCCGACCCGCAGCATGATGCCGTTGCCCACCGGGAACGACGACACCTCGCGCGCGTCGATCGCGCCCAGGTCGGTCACCAGCTCCTTGAGACCGCCGAGGTGGTCCCCGTCGCCGTTGCCGGCGTCGGCCGCGTCACCGTTGCTCGCGCCCTCGCCGAAGTAGAACCGCTTCAGCCACGGCACCGCCCGTGCCTCGCCCCGCGCGATGCGGTCGAGGTCGTCCTCCATCCGGGCGGTGAAGTCGTAGTCGACGAGCCGGCCGAAGTGCTTCTCCAGCAGGTTGACCACGGCGAAGGAGAGGAAGGACGGCACCAGGGCCGTGCCCTTCTTGAACACGTAGCCGCGGTCGAGGATCGTGCCGATGATCGACGCGTACGTCGACGGACGACCGATCTCGCGCTCCTCCAGCTCCTTGACCAGCGACGCCTCGGTGTAGCGGGCCGGGGGCTTGGTGGCATGCCCGTCGACCGTGATCTCCTCGGCGGTGAGGGCGTCGCCCTCGGCGACCTGCGGCAGCCGGCGCTCGCGGTCGTCCAGCTCGGCGTTCGGGTCGTCGGCGCCTTCCACGTACGCCTTCAGGAAGCCGTGGAAGGTGATCGTCTTGCCGGACGCACTGAACTCGACGTCCCGGCCGTCGGCCGCCGTGCCGCCGATCCGCACGGTGACGGAGTTGCCGGTGGCGTCCTTCATCTGCGAGGCGACGGTCCGCTTCCAGATCAGCTCGTAGAGCCTGAACTGGTCGCCGGTCAGCCCGGTCTCGGCGGGCGTACGGAAACGGTCGCCCGAGGGGCGGATCGCCTCGTGCGCCTCCTGCGCGTTCTTGACCTTGCCCGCGTAGGTGCGCGGCTGCGGGGGCAGGTAGTCGGCGCCGTACAGCTGCGTGACCTGGGCGCGGGCGGCGGCGACCGCCGTCTCGCTCAGGGTCGTCGAGTCCGTGCGCATGTAGGTGATGTAGCCGTTCTCGTACAGCTTCTGCGCGACCTGCATCGTGGCCTTCGCCCCGAAGCCGAGCTTGCGGCTCGCCTCCTGCTGCAGCGTCGTCGTGCGGAACGGGGCGTACGGCGAGCGGCGGTAGGGCTTGGACTCGACGGAACGCACGGCGAACCGCGTGTTCTCCAGGGCGGCGGCCAGGGCGCGGGCGTTCGCCTCGTCCAGGTGGAGGGTGTTCGCGCTCTTCGGCTGTCCCAGGGAGTCGAAGTCGCGGCCCTGCGCGACCCTGCGCCCGTCGACGGTCTGCAGGCGGGCGAGGAGCGACGCGGGGTCCGACGCGTCACCGGTGCGGCCGGTCGCGAAGGTGCCCGTCAGGTCCCAGTACTCGGCGGAACGGAAAGCCATGCGCTCGCGTTCCCGCTCCACCACGAGCCGGGTGGCGACGGACTGGACGCGGCCGGCGGACAGCCGGGGCATGACCTTCTTCCACAGGACCGGCGAGACCTCGTAGCCGTAGAGGCGGTCGAGGATGCGGCGGGTCTCCTGGGCGTCGACCAGCTTCTGGTTGAGCTGGCGCGGGTTGGCCACGGCCGCGCGGATCGCGTCCTTGGTGATCTCGTGGAAGACCATCCGCTTGACCGGGATCTTCGGCTTGAGCACTTCCTGCAGGTGCCAGGCGATGGCCTCGCCCTCACGGTCCTCATCGGTGGCGAGGAAGAGTTCGTCGGACTCCTTCAGCAGGTCCTTCAGCTTCTTGACCTGGGCCCGCTTGTCCGCGTTGACCACATAGATCGGCTGGAAGTCGTGGTCGACGTCCACACCGAGGCGACGCACCTCGCCGGTGTACTTCTCCGGCACCTCGGCGGCGCCGTTGGGAAGATCACGAATGTGCCCGACGCTCGCCTCGACGATATAGCCGGGGCCGAGGTAGCCCTTGATCGTCTTCGCCTTGGCAGGCGACTCGACGATGACGAGTCGGCGGCCGCCCTTCGCGGTCTCGCTGGTCGGGGACAACTTCGCTCTTCTCTCCGGTCGACGCTTGGGGCTCCCCAGGCGGTCTCCCCTGGGTCGGGTCGTGGTGACGCTGCGGAGTGTGACGGTACATCCCGCCCCCGTGTCAAACGGGAAAAGCCCGCAACGGCCACTCGAACGGTAACCCGACTACCACCGTTCCTGCCGCCCGGAGTGTCCGGACTCCGCCTGCGCTTATGCGGAGTGCGATCTACCGGTTACCGGCAGCCGCTGGGGTTCCACGCACCTCACAGGCGGGTCAGGCACCATGCGCCGAGGGCCAGGGAGATCGTCGCGACGAGTCCCGCGACGGTGATCGATGCGACGGGGCTCACACCCTGGGCGACGGGGCGGTGCTGCCGCACGCGGGTCACGGTCCAGGCCAGCAGTCCGCCCCCGAACAGGCAGAACACCGTTCCCGCGAAGATCGCCGGTCCGCTCTCCATGGTCGCCCGATGCCCTCTTTCCCGTCCGCCGGTACCGGCCCCCGAGGGACGCTGCCACCCCCGGGCGGCGGACAGGCGAATCGGAGGTGAACGCGAGGGCCACGGGCCTGATCAAGTGTCCGGAGACGGGCCCGGGGGACCTTTCACGGACATTCCGGATCGAGGAGAAGGAGCCGGGCGGCGTCTGCGGTAGGCGCGAAAGAAGCGGTGGAGGACAGTGACGTGACTCATGGGACGACCTGCCGAGGTCGCCGTGGGACCGTTCGTGGGACCGCCGCCGCCCGTGTCAGCCGACGGGCTCCAGGAATCCCTGCTCCACGAGGAGCCGGATCTGGGCCGGCGTCCGGTCGCGCAGCAGTACGGGGTCCTCGCCGAGGAGCTGGGCGATGGCGTCCAGGATCCGGCCCGCGCCCATGGTGCCGTCGCACACGCCGGCGAAGCCCGCGCCGATCGTGTCCACCTTGGTGGCCCGGCGCATCCCGCGGTTCTGCCGCAGCACGACGTGCTCCGGGTCCTCGGCGCCGGGCAGCCCGACCTGCTCCTGCACGACCTCTGCGGCCAACGCGAAACGCGCTTCGAGGAGCGCCGCGTCGTCGTGCGTCCGCAGGTAGTCGAGCCGGTCGAAGTGCGCCCTGACCGTCTCACCGAGCGGCTGCTCGACCGGGTGCGGCCACTCCTCCACCGTGATCGACTCCGCGGCGGATCCCGACTTGCGCAGGGTGATCCAGCCGAAACCGACCGCCCTCACCCTGCGCGCCTCGAACTCGTCCAGCCACGCGTCGTACCGCGCCCGGTACCCGGCCCGGTCACCGCGGTGGTCGCCCGCGTCCCTCAGCCACAGTTCGGCGTACTGGGTGACGTCCTGCACCTCGCGCTGCACGATCCAGGCGTCGCACCCGCGGGGCACCCACGACCTGAGTCTGTCCTGCCAGTCCTCCCCCTCGACGTGCTGCCAGTTGGCGAGGAACTGCGCGAACCCGCCCTCGTTCAGCCGTTCCCCCGCCCCCTGAACGATCGTGCGGCACAGATCGTCCCCGCCCATCCCGCCGTCGCGGTAGGTGAGCCGGGCGCCCGGCGAGATCACGAAGGGCGGGTTGGACACGATCAGGTCGTACGTCTCGTCCTCCCGGACCGGAGCGAACAGCGAGCCCTCGCGCAGGTCGGCGGACGGAACTCCGGAGAGGGCCAGGGTGAGCGCGGTGATGTGCAGGGCGCGCGGGTTGACGTCGGTGGCCGTCACGCGCGTGGCGTGCCGGGCGGCGTACAGCGCCTGGATGCCGGACCCGGTGCCGAGGTCGAGCGCGGAGGTCACGGGTGTGCGGACGGTGATGCCGGCCAGGGTCGTGGACGCCCCGCCGACGCCGAGCACCACGCCTTCGTCCCGGCTGCCGATGCCCCCGGCGCCGCCGACCGCGCACCCCAGGTCGGACACGATGAACCAGTCCTCGCCGACCGGCCCGCCGTACGGCCGTACGTCCACGGTCGCGGTGAGGTCGTCCGCGCCGGCACGCTTCAGCCATCCGCTCTCCAGGCAGACGTCGACGGGCAGGACGTCCGCCACGCGCGCGTGCGGCACGGGCTGCTGCAGCAGGAACAGCCGTACGAGCGTCTCCAGCGGCGTGTCCCCGCGGGTGGCCCGGAGGGCGGGCACCGTCTCGCTGCGCGCCAGCGCCGCGTAGGCGGGGGCGCCGAGCAGTTCGAGCAGTCCGTCGGCGGTGAAGGAGGCTCCGAGCAGTGCGTCCCGCAGCCGGGCGGCGGCTTCGGGACGGTCGGACGAGGGCAGGGGCGGCAGGCTGGCGTCACTCACGCCCTCCATTGTGGCCGCCGCCCTCCCCCGGCGCGTCCCGCGGTGTCAGTTCCCGGCGGTCCCCGCCGTCGCGGTGGCCGTCCGGCAGCTGGGCTGGCGGGACATCGCCCTGCCGACCTCGCCCTCCTCCAGCGCGCTGAGGGCGTTGCTGCCGCTCTTGCCGAGCTTGTCCAGCTCGGCGGCGATGTCCTTCAGACCATCGGCGAACTTCGCCTGGTCGTCCGTGTCGAGGCCGTCGACCTGCTTCTTCAGCGAGGCGTACGACGCGGAGATGTCGTTGAGCTCCTTGACCGCGTCCGTCTGCTTCTTCTCCCCGTCCTCGACGTCCGGCGCCCCGGCCTTGTTCACGGCGGCGCCGATGGCCTTGTAGGCCTCGGACATGTCCTGGAAGGCCTTCGAGTCGGCCTTCTGGACCTCCTCGGGCGTACTGTTGTCCGAGGTCTCCTTCTGGATCGCGGCGTTGGCCGACCTGATCTTCGCGGCCTGCGGCTGCACCGCGTCGCAGACCTGCTTCGCCCAGGCGTCCAGCTTCTCGTTGTCGTCGCCGCCGCCGCATCCCGTCAGCGCCAGTACCAGTACCGCACCGCCGGACAGTGCGGCCGCGAGCTTCTTGTTCACCGGATTGGTCCCTTCCATGGCCTTCGGCCCCGGAACATACACGCCGGATGGCCTGGACCCATCCGTCGAACATCCGGTAAGGGACTTTTGAAGCCATTTGCACCACGCGAGAGAAGGCTCACGGCATGGACCCCGCGAGCGGGGAGAGGGCGGGCGGCACGCCAATACGTGCCGCCCGCCCGCACCTTGACCCGTTGTCCGCCGTCCGGCGCTAGGAAACCACCGCCGGATCGGCGGACTTGGATTCCGGCTCGGCGTCGTCCTCGTCCTCCACCGCGACGCCGCGCCGCTTGGACGCGTACACCGCGCCGACTATCACGAGCAGCGCCAGGACCGCGACGAGGACCCGCGTCCCGACGCTCCTGTCCGCGCCGTAGGAGAACTGGATGACCGCGGGCGCGATGAGCAGCGCCACCAGGTTCATCACCTTCAGCAGGGGGTTGATCGCGGGGCCTGCGGTGTCCTTGAAGGGGTCGCCGACGGTGTCGCCGATGACGGTGGCCGCATGGGCCTCGCTGCCCTTGCCGCCGTGGTGGCCGTCCTCGACGAGTTTCTTCGCGTTGTCCCAGGCTCCACCGGAGTTGGCGAGGAAGACCGCCATCAGGGTGCCCGCGCCGATCGCGCCCGCGAGGAAGGCGCCCAGGGCGCCGACGCCGAGCGTGAACCCGATGAAGACGGGCGCCATCACGGCGAGCAGTCCGGGCGTGGCGAGTTCGCGCAGGGCGTCCTTGGTGCAGATGTCGACGACCTTCCCGTACTCCGGCTCCTCGCTGTAGTCCATGATCCCGGGCTTCTCGCGGAACTGCCGCCGCACCTCGTATACCACCGAACCCGCCGACCGCGACACCGCGTTGATCGCCAGCCCCGAGAAGAGGAAGACGACCGCCGCGCCCGTGATCAGACCGACGAGGTTGTTGGGCTGGGAGATGTCCATCATCAGGCTCATCGGCGCGCCCTCACCGCTGAGCCTCTCGCCCACGTCCCGCGCGCCGGTGGTGATGGCGTCCCGGTACGAGCCGAACAGCGCCGCCGCCGCCAGTACG
Organism: Streptomyces pimonensis; assembly: GCF_041380215.1. Lineage (NCBI taxonomy): Bacteria > Bacillati > Actinomycetota > Actinomycetes > Kitasatosporales > Streptomycetaceae > Streptomyces > Streptomyces pimonensis. The sequence goes on along the minus strand of NZ_JAHWZY010000009.1, from coordinate 128,487 downwards.
GCCGTGGCGATCGCGATGCCCTTGGTGATGGCCTTGGTGGTGTTGCCGACCGCGTCCAGGTCGGTGAGCACCTGGGCGCCCGCGCCCTGTACGTCGCCGGACATCTCGGCGATGCCCTGCGCGTTGTCGGAGACCGGACCGAAGGTGTCCATCGCGACGATCACACCGACCGTGGTGAGCAGTCCGGTGCCGGCCAGCGCCACCGCGAACAGCGCCAGCATGATCGAGGTGCCGCCGAGCAGGAACGCCCCGTACACACTGAGACCGATCAACAGGGCGGTGTAGACGGCGGATTCGAGACCGAGGGAGATGCCGGAGAGGACGACGGTGGCCGGGCCGGTGAGCGAGGTCCTGCCGATGTCCCGCACGGGACGCCGGGTGGTCTCGGTGAAGTAACCGGTGAGCTGCTGGATGAGGGCCGCGAGCACGATGCCGATGGCCACCGCGACGAGCGCGAGGAACCGCGGATCGCCGTCCTTGCCCAGGATCACCTCGTCGGTGACGCCGTCGAGATCGGCGTACGACGACGGCAGGTAGACGAACACGGCGATCGCGACCAGGACGAGCGAGATCAGCGCGGAGATGAAGAACCCCCGGTTGATCGCGCTCATACCGCTGCGGTCGGCGCGCCTCGGGGCCACCGCGAAGATGCCGGCCATCGCGGTGAGGACGCCGATGGCGGGCACCAGCAGCGGGAAGGCGAGCCCGGCGTCGCCGAACGCCGCCGAGCCCAGGATCAGCGCGGCCACCAGGGTCACGGCGTACGACTCGAACAGGTCGGCCGCCATGCCCGCGCAGTCGCCGACGTTGTCGCCCACGTTGTCGGCGATGGTCGCGGCATTGCGCGGATCGTCCTCCGGAATGCCCTGCTCGACCTTGCCGACCAGGTCGGCGCCGACGTCGGCGGCCTTGGTGAAGATGCCGCCGCCGACCCGCATGAACATCGCGATCAGCGCGGCCCCGAGACCGAACCCCTCGAGCACCTTCGGGGCGTCGGCCGCGTACACCAGCACCACGCAGGAGGCGCCCAGCAGGCCGAGGCCGACGGTGAACATGCCGACGACACCGCCCGTACGGAAAGCGATCTTCATCGCTCTGTGCGAGACGACGGTGAGGTCCTTTTCCGGCTCGCCCTCGGCCGGAGTCGCTTCGCGCGCCGCCGCCGCGACCCGTACATTGCTGCGCACGGCGAGCCACATGCCGATATATCCGGTGACCGCCGAGAACGCCGCTCCGATCAGGAAGAACACCGATCGTCCGGCACGCTGATTCCAGTCGTCCGCGGGCAGCAGCATGAGCAGGAAGAACACGACTACGGCGAATACGCCGAGGGTGCGCAGCTGACGGGCCAGATAGGCGTTCGCGCCCTCCTGGATCGCTGCCGCGATCTTCTTCATGCCGTCGGTGCCTTCGCCGGCCGCGAGGACCTGGCGCACCAGGACTCCCGCGACCACCAGGGCCGCCAGCGCGACGACGCCGATGACCACCACGAGCAGGCGGTTGTCGTCGGTCAGCACGGCGGCTGCGAGGGATGTGGGTCGGCCCGACTCTTGTGTGAGGGAAAGCCCCGCCATTCGTCCTCCTTGACGCTTGGGCTGAGCTCAAGATGTGGACGGGATTGTAGGTACCGGAAGCCGATCAAAACAGAGCGCGTGAAATGTGAATGCCGCGCACGCACCCTCCCACGACGACCTCCGGACGGCCGGCTACCGGAAATCGGTAACGCCTTGGGGGCATTCACGCGAGCGCATTTCCATGGCACGGCCGGTCGTGAACGAATTCACGCGGTCAACCGCTCGAGACCACTGTAAGCGCGGGTGCCGGCACCCGCACATGACGAAGGGCCCCACGAGGGGGCCCTTCGGAAAACAGTCGCCGTCCGGGTGAAGCGGTCAGGCGAGGAGAGTGGCCGGCGACGCGGTGGGCCACCTCATGCGGATCGATCCGCCGTGCTCCCCCGCGCTGACCTCGACGTCGTCGACGAGTCCGCTGATGACCGCGAGGCCCATCTCGTCCTCCTCGGTCTCCGTCGCGTCACCCGGCACCCGCTCACCGGGGACCGCGTGGGGCGCCTCGTCGCCGACCTCGATGGAGAACTGCTTCTCCTCCTCGATCAGCAGCACCTTCACGGGCGCCGGAATTCCACCGTTCCGGTGCAGTCCCACGGCACGGCTGCAGGCCTCACCGACGGCGAGCCTGACCTCGTCGAGGACGGCCTCGTCCACTCCGGCCCTGCGCGCCACCGCCGCCGCCACGAGCCGGGCGGTCCTGACGTGCTCGGGCAGCGCGCTGAAGCGAAGTTCGACGGTGGCCATGCATCCCCCTCGCGACTACGGGCGTGCTGTGGAGAGGCCGGGCCGTAAGAAGCCCGGCCCTCCTCCTGCCTTCTCCTCCGCCGCCGGGCACGCGGCCCGGGAGCGGGGCGGTCAGTCGGTGGCCGCCACCGCTTCCTCCACCGAGGTGTGGATCGGGAACACCTTGGTGAGGCCGGTGATGCGGAAGATCTTGAGAATACGCTCCTGGTTGCAGACCAGGCGCAGTGAGCCCTCATGGGCACGGACGCGCTTCAGGCCGCCGACCAGCACGCCGAGTCCGGTGGAGTCGAGGAAGTCCACGCCTTCCATGTCGACGACAAGGTGGAAACTGCCGTCGTTCACCAACTCGACCAGCTGCTCGCGCAGCTTGGGCGCGGTATATACGTCGATTTCGCCACCGACCCTGACGATCGTGCGATCGCCCATGGTCTCGGTCGACAGGGACAGGTCCACGGATCCTCCAGCACCTAGCTATCGAGCGGTCGCCCTTGGGGCATCTCGGCTCAGCCCCCGGGACGGTTCGCCAGCCGCGATGGCATTCAATCACTTACCGGCAGGCGTGCACGACGCCTTGGCCCCATTGTCCGTCACGCCAGTGACACACTCGGTGCCGATGGCCAAGAATCATCGACCCGATCGACCCCCGACGGACCTCCGGTCCGGGCCCGCCCCGGGCGCGGTCCTGGACCGGCTCGCGTCCGGACCGAGCCGGGCTTCGCGCATCACTCATACGGAGCACTTGCCCCCGCGCGGGGGTCGCCATGCCGTCTGGCCGGACCGGATCCGCCCGGAGGTCCTCGCCGCCGTGCGGGCCGCGGGCATCGAACACCCCTGGGCCCACCAGGCACGCGCCGCCGAGCACGCCCTGGACGGCGATTCCGTCGTGGTCGCCACCGGTACCGCGTCCGGCAAGTCCCTGGCGTACCTCATGCCCGTCCTGTCCACACTGCTGGACGGCGCGGAGGCGCCGAACGGCCGCGGCGCCACCGCCCTGTACCTCGCGCCCACGAAAGCCCTCGCGGCGGACCAGTGCCGATCTGTGAAGGAACTTTCACAACCACTGGGCCATTCGGTGCGCGCGGCCGTCCACGACGGCGACACGCCGTTCGAGGAACGCGAGTGGATCCGTCAGTACGCCAACTACGTGCTGACCAATCCGGACATGCTGCACCGGAGCATCCTGCCGTCCCACCCCCGCTGGTCCTCCTTCCTGAAGGCGCTGAAGTACGTCGTCGTCGACGAGTGCCACACCTACCGGGGCGTCTTCGGCTCACACGTCGCCCAGGTGCTGCGCCGGCTGCGCCGCCTGTGCGCCCGCTACGGCGCCTCGCCCGTGTTCCTGCTGGCCTCCGCGACCGCCGCCGAGCCCGCGGTCGCCGCCCGCCGCCTCACCGGCCTGCCGGTCGTGGAGGTGGCCGACGACGCCTCACCGCGCGGTGAACTGGTGTTCGCCCTCTGGGAACCGCCGCTGACCGAGCTGCACGGCGAGAGGGGGGCGCCGGTCCGCCGTACGGCCACCGCCGAGGCCGCCGACCTGCTGGCCGACCTCACCGTGCAAGGCGTCCGCTCGGTCACCTTCGTACGCTCCCGGCGCGGCGCCGAACTCATCTCCCTGATCGCCCAGGAACGCCTCGCCGAGGTCGACCGCTCGCTGGCCGGACGGGTGGCGGCGTACCGGGGCGGCTACCTCCCCGAGGAGCGCCGCGCCCTGGAACACGCCCTGCACTCCGGCGAACTGCTCGGCCTCGCCGCGACGAACGCCCTCGAACTCGGCGTGGACGTCTCCGGCCTGGACGCCGTGGTGATCGCCGGCTATCCGGGCACCCGGGCCTCCCTGTGGCAGCAGGCCGGACGCGCGGGGCGGTCCGGGCAGGGCGCCCTCGCCGTCCTGATCGCCCGCGACGACCCCCTGGACACCTTCCTCGTCCACCATCCCGAGGCCCTCTTCGACCGGCCCGTGGAGTCCACCGTCCTCGACCCCGACAACCCCTACGTGCTCGCCCCGCACCTGTGCGCGGCGGCCGAGGAACTACCACTGACCGAGGAGGATCTGGCCCTGTTCGGCCCGGCCACCGAGGACCTGCTCCCGCAGTTGGAGGCCGCGAAACTGCTGCGCCGACGGACCAGGGCCTGGCACTGGACCCGCCGCGAGCGGGCCGCCGACCTGACCGACATCCGGGGGCAGGGCGGCCGGCCGGTCCAGGTCGTCGAGGCCGGTACGGGCAGGCTGCTGGGCACGGTCGACGCGGGCGCGGCACACACGAGCGTCCACGAGGGAGCGGTACACCTGCACCAGGGCCTGACGTACCTCGTCCGCTCGCTCGACCTGGAGGACTCCGTCGCCCTGGTCGAGCGGGCGACCCCGACGTACACCACGATGGCCCGGGACACCACGTCGATCTCCGTGCTGGAGACGGACACCGAGGTCCCGTGGGGGGACGGCCGCCTCTGTTACGGCTCCGTCGAGGTCACCAACCAAGTGGTCTCCTTCCTGCGCCGGCGGGTCGTCACCGGCGAGGTGCTGGGCGAGACGAAGCTCGACCTGCCTCCTCGTACGCTGCGCACCCGTGCGGTGTGGTGGACGGTCACCGAGGACCAACTGGACCGGGCCGGGATCGTCCCGGAGATCCTCGGCGGTGCGCTGCACGCCGCCGAGCACGCCTCGATCGGCATGCTGCCGCTCTTCGCGACCTGCGACCGCTGGGACATCGGCGGTGTCTCGATCCCGCTGCACCCCGACACGCTGCTGCCCACGGTCTTCGTCTACGACGGCCACCCAGGCGGAGCGGGCTTCGCGGAACGCGCCTTCCACACCGCCCGCGCCTGGCTCACCGCCACCCGCCAGGCCATCGCCTCCTGCGAGTGCGACGCCGGCTGTCCCTCCTGCATCCAGTCCCCCAAGTGCGGCAACGGCAACGATCCTCTGCACAAGCGGGGCGCGGTACGACTCCTCACGGTGCTGCTGGAGGGCGCGCCGGTGGAGAGGCCAAAGGACGCGGGGGGCGCTGCCGGGGCGTAGCGGGGGCCGGCGCCCGGGGCGGGGGTTCCACAGGGCCCGCCCAGGCCCGAGGTTCCACAGGGCCCGCCCGGGCCGGAGGTTCCACCAGGCCCGCCCGGGCCGAGGTTTCCGCAGGGCCCGCCCGGGCCCTGATCTCCGCCGTGAACGGTCCCCGGCCCGAAACCACCGCCACGTCCGACACCTCGCCGGTGATCACGCACCGTACGAGCCGTGTGTCCTGCGCCCGGGCCACCCGGTCCGCCCGGGCGCAGGCCACCGCACCGCCCTCCGTCCAGTGGTCCGCCGCCGCGAGCGCCGCCAGGTCCGCGCCGCCGGCCGCCCGGTGCCGGACCACGACGGCGTGCCCCAGAGCGAGGACGACGCCGAACACCACACACAGCACGGCAATCGCACCGACGCTCCAGACGGTCGCCGACCCCCGGTCGGAACACCGCGCGCGCCGCCACCCGTCCGTCGGCCCCCGCACCCGGAACCCGGGCCTCATGTTGCCGCCCCCATCGTCTCCTCCACCGCGGCGACGGCCTCCTCCCGCAGGTCGAAGGGCAGTCCTCGCAGGACCGGGGGCCTGGCCTCGACGATCACCCGGACCTGTGCGGCCTCCCGGCTCACCGTGACTCTCGCGCCGGGCGGCGCCGCCTCGCGGATCACCTCGACGACGGCGTCAGGAGGATCCTGCCGGGCCGCCGCGCGGGCGCCCGCGCGCGCCGCGTCCACACACCGGATCTGCGCCGCCACCACCAGCAGGCCCCAGACCAGCGCCATCGCGAACATCGCCAGCACGGGCAGCACCATGGCCGACTCCGCCGTCACGAACCCGCGGTCCGCACGCCGCTCACATCCGGCCATCGAGCGCCTGCTGCACGATGTTCCGCAGCGCCGTGCCGACCGGCCCGCTGGTGACCACCTTGTAGAGCACGACGGAGAACGCCACCGCCGCCACGATGCCCATCGCGTACTCCGAAGTCACCATTCCGGTGTCCTTCCGTGCCGCACGCACCTTGCACACCAGGGCACGCAGCCGTGCCCGTACCGCCTGATACATCTCAACCTCCGTGAGAATTCGTATTGATCTCGTGTTTCGTGTCGCTTCCTCAGTCGTCTCCCGTCAGGTGCCGCCTCCTCCCAGCACCCCGCCCGCGAGCCCGATCACCACGGGCAGCACGCCGACCGCGATGAACGCGGGCAGAAAGCACAGCCCCACCGGCGCGCTGACCATGACGGCCGCCCGCCGGGCCCGTGCCGTCGCCGCGCGGGTCCACTCCGCACGGGCCTCGGCGGCGAGCCGGGCCGCGGGAACGGCCAGGGGGAGTCCGGACACATCGGCCCGTTCCAGCAGCCTGGCCAGCGGCCCGGCGCCCGGTACCGACGCCAGCCGGCGCCACGCCGCGGCCGGTTCACCACCGAGCCGCACCTCCGCCGCGCCCCGCGCCAGCGCCTCCCCGACCGGCCCCTCCAAGGCCTCTCCGACGGCCCGCGCGGCAAGTACCGGACCCGCGCCCGACGCGATACAGGCAGCCAGCAGATCAGCGGCGAGCGGCAGTTGACGCTCCGCTCCGGCGGTGCCGGGCTCCCGCGCGTGTGGAGCGGCCGCCGTCCGCCGCAGTCGCCACCACCACAGTCCGGCCGCCACGGCCGACCCCGTCACCGCTCCGGAAAGGCCGCCCGCCAGCGCCCACCCGGCCCCTGCCACGCCCGCGTACGGCAGCCAGCTCCGCGCGTTGCGCAGCAGCGTGAGGTGGAGGGTGGCCGCCGTCCGTTCCCGGACCAGCACCTCGGCCAGTCGCCGCCGTACTCTCCGCCCTTGCCGCACACGGCCCCACCACCCCGCCAGCCAGGCGAGCGCGGACACCGCCCCCACCACCGCCCCCAGCCCGTGGGCGAAATCTCCGCTCATGCCGCCGCCTCCCCCTCGGCGCTCCGCACGATCCTCAACGCCCACCACAGCCCCAGCCCCTCCAGCACTCCACCGGCCGCCAGACAGGCCAGTCCCGACGGTGTGTGCAGCAGGATGTGCAGCGGGTCGGCGCCGAGCGCCGCACCGAGCGCCAGACCCACGACCGGCAGCCCGGCGAGCAGCACCGCCGTCGCGCGGGCGCCGGCCAACTGGGCGCGCAGATCGGCCCGCTGGTCCCGTTCGGCACGCAGCGCCGCTTCCAGCCGGTCGAGCCCGGCAGCGAGCCCGGCCCCCTGGTCCACCGCCACCCGCCAGCACGCGGCGAGTCCCCTCAGCCCTTCGGCGCCCGGCTGCCGCGCCGCCTCCGCGAGCGCCTCAGGGACGTCCCCGCCGAAGCGCGCCGCAGCCAGCACCGTCGCCTGCATGTCGCCGAGCCCGCCGGAATCCCGTGCGGCCGACAGCAACGCCTCTGCCGGCTGCCGCCCGGCACGCACCTCCCCGGCGAGCGCCCCGCACAACACGATCACCGCGTCGCCGCGTCCCTCCCGCGCGTGGCGACGCCCGGCGGCCCGCCGCACCCGTCGCAGCAAGGGCACCCCGGCCGCCCCCGCGACGACCGGCAACAGCGACGCGCCCAGCACCGCCAGCACCAGGCCTGCGGCCAACGACCACCACTCGGCCCGCAGCCGTCCGCGCGTCCGTCCCCATGCCCGGGCCATCCGGGGCCACCCCGGCGGCCCGCCGTCCACCGCTTCCCCGCCGGCCAGCAGCAGTCGCGCCCGCCCGGCCCCGGCACGCCCTCCGCCCAGCAGCCAGGCCGCGGTCCCCAGACACGCCACGGCCGCACCCGTCGACACCTCGGTCGTCCCGTTCACTCCCCGTCTCCCTCGCCCGGTCCGCCGGCGTACGCGTTCCGGAGCAGTTCCCGCAGGCGCTGCCATCCCCGCTCCCGGGCGAAGGCCTGCGGGCCCCAGCGCAGCGCCGGCACCGTCCGCACCAGTCCCGACGGGTCCCGTTCCAGCACGTGCACCTCCGCGATCCGCCGCCGCCCGCTCCGGTCACGCACGAGGTGCAGCACCACCGAGAGAGCTGCCGCCACCTGGCTGTGCAGGGCAAACCGGTCGAGTCCGGCGGCCGTACCGAGCGCCTCCAGCCGGGCCGGCACGTCGGTGGCGGCATTGGCGTGGACCGTTCCCGAACCGTCGTGGCCCGTGTTGAGGGCGGCCAGCAGATGGACCACCTCCGGGCCGCGCACCTCACCGACGACCAGCCGGTCCGGCCGCATCCGCAGCGCCTGCCGCACCAGGTCCTCAAGGGTGACGAGGCCCGCACCCTCCTGGTTGGCGGGTCTGGTCTCCAGACGTACGACGTGCGGATGATCGGGCCGCAGTTCCGCCGAGTCCTCGGCGAGGACGATGCGCTCGGTCGGCCCGACCAATCCCAGCAGCGCGCTCAGCAGGGTCGTCTTGCCGCTGCCGGTCCCCCCGCTGACAAGGAACGACAGCCGCGCGTCTAGCAGCGCCCGCAGCACGCGGTCCCCGCCCGGCGGGACCGTGCCGGCCGCCACGAGCTCCTCGAGGGTGAAGGCGCGCGGTCGTACGACCCGTAGGGAAAGGCAGGCACAGCCGACGGCCACCGGGGGCAGCACCGCGTGCAGCCTGGTCCCGTCGGGCAGCCGCGCGTCGACCCAGGGCCGGGCGTCGTCCAGACGTCTGCCGGCCACGGCGGCGAGCCGCTGGGCAAGGCGGCGGACGGCCGTCTCGTCGGGGAAGGCCACCTCGGTCAGTTCCAGCCCGCCGCCCCGGTCCACCCAGACCCGGTCCGGCGCCGACACCAGCACGTCGGTCACCGAGGGTTCGGACAGGAGCCGCTCCAGCGGCCCGCTGCCGACCAGCTCCGACCGCAATTGTTCGGCCGCCCCGAGCACTTCTACGTCACCGAGCACCCGCCCCTGGTCCCGCAGCGCCTGCGCCACCCGCGCGGGCGTCGGCTCGGCCCCGCTCTCGGCCAGCCACCGCCGTACCCCGTCGAGCAGACCGGGAGGCATGACCGCCGCGCTCGTCGCCTGCCTCCTCATGCCGTCCTCGCCTCCACCAGCGCCCGCTCCCAGAACTCCCTGCAGAAACGGGCCAGCGGCCCCCGGCCCGCGGCCCCGGGCGGCCGACCCGCCTCGTACGGGCGTCGCAGGGCGGGTTCGCCGGGCACGTCCCCGGCGAGGGGCAGCCCGAGCAACCGGGCCACCTCACGGTCGTCCAGTCCCGGCGCGTACGGCCCGCGCACCGCCACCCGCAGATCGCGCAGGACCATGCCCACGGCGGAGGCGACGCGGCCCGCCGCCGCGACGGCGCGCAGCTCCGCGGGAACCACGAGGAGCCCGAGGTCGAGCTGGGCGAGTACCTCGGCGACCCCGTCGTCGACGCGGCGCGGCAGGTCGACCACGACGACGCCGCCCCCGCGCCGCGCCGCGGCGAGCACCGCGCGTACGGCCCTGGGCGGTACGGCGAGGCAGTCTCCACGGTCCCAGCTGAGTACGCGTAGCGAGTGCAGTTCCGGCAGTGCCTCCTCCAGGGCGCCGCCGCCGACCCGGCCGTGTGACGCGGCGAACGCCGGCCAGCGCAGCCCTTTGGCCGTCTCGCCCCCGAGGGCCACGTCGAGTCCGCCGCCCAGCGGATCGGCGTCCACCAGGAGGGTGCGCAGTCCCTCACGCGCAGAGGCGACGGCGAGCGCGCACGCGAGCGTGGATGCTCCGGCACCGCCCCGGCCGCCGATGACGCCGACCGTCAGGGCGGGCCGTCCGACGCCTTCGACCACGTCGGCGATGCGGTCGACCAGCCACTGCTCGCCGTCGGGCAGCATCAGGACGTGGTCGGCGCCGATCCCGACGGCCCGTCGCCAGACCCCGGGATCGTCCTGGTCACGGCCGACCAGCACCACTCCCGGCCGGCGCGCCGCCCCGCGCACCCGTCGCGCGGCGTCATCCCCGACCAGGACGAGCGGTGCGGCCTCCCAGCCGCCCCTTGGTTCCGGCACCGTGTGATGGACCTCCGGTGTGGCGCCGGCCGCCGCGCACAGGCGCAGCAGGTCGTCGAGGAGCCCGGCGTCCTCGGTGACGATCAGCGGTGCGCCCGGCCGGCTCCCTCCGATGGCGGGCGGCGGATCGTGAGTGATGGTTCCGGACATGTTCGTCCCCTTTGCCGCGACTCTCGCGCAGCCCCTGCGGCTCCGCGATTCCCAGACGTGTGGGGAGCCGGCAAGCGGTCTCCCTTTGGACGGCCGGCGGAAACCGGCCGCAGGCGACCCGACAAACGGAACCGGATGTGAACTCACGGCGAGCGGGACGCACTGGAATCACGATGCGGCCATGCGGAAAAACATGTGGATCTTGGTCAATAACTGTGGACGAGTCGGCGGCTGTGAATATCGCGGTCACTCATACCGGTGACTCCCGCACACCCTCTGTGCGACTCCCGCAGAGCAGTCCGACAACCACCGTGAGTAACCATCATGAACATGACAGTCAGTGGCCTGCCCGACATCGGCGAGGTGCGCCCACCACGAGGAGAAAGGGAAAAACCCACCCGGACATGCGACGACCCCCGCCGGGGGGGAGAGCGGGGGTCGTCCCCACGGCCGACTCGGGGGGGGAGGAGTCGGACCGGGTTAGACACGGTCGCGAACGATCCGTGACTTCCATGGTGTACCCGAGAGCCCTCTCAGGCAAACCCGCACGCCCCACCTTACGCCGAATGGGCTGCACCTATGCTCAGGAACGTGGAAAACCACTCGATGCCCCGCACAGCCGCCTTCTTTGACCTGGACAAGACGGTCATCGCGAAGTCGAGCACGCTCACGTTCAGCAAGTCGTTCTATCAAGGCGGCCTGATCAACCGCAGGGCCGTCCTGCGCACCGCGTACTCCCAGTTCGTGTTCCTGGCCGGCGGCGCCGATCACGACCAGATGGAGCGGATGCGCAAGTACCTGTCCGCGCTGTGCCGCGGCTGGAACGTCCAGCAGGTCAGGGAGATCGTCGCCGAGACGCTGCACGACCTGATCGACCCGATCATCTACGACGAGGCCGCCACCCTCATCGAGCAGCATCACACCGCGGGACGCGACGTCGTGATCGTGTCCACGTCGGGCGCCGAGGTGGTCGAGCCGATCGGTGAACTGCTCGGCGCGGACCGAGTGGTGGCCACCCGTATGGTCGTCGGCGACGACGGGTGCTTCACCGGCGAGGTGGAGTACTACGCGTACGGCCCGACCAAGGCGGAGGCGATCAGGGAGCTGGCCGAGTCGGAGGGCTACGACCTGACCCGTTGCTACGCCTACAGCGACTCGGTGACCGATGTGCCGATGCTGGAGTCCGTGGGCCACCCGCACGCCGTGAACCCGGACCGCGCACTGCGCCGGGAGGCCCTCGCACGGGAGTGGCCGATCCTCGACTTCCACCGGCCGGTACGGCTCAAGCAGCGCTTCCCCGCGTTCTCCGTGCCGCCGCGCCCCGCCCTGGTCGCGGCGGCCGCCATAGGCGCCGCGGCTGCCACCGCGGGCCTCGTCTGGTACGCGAGCCGGCGACGCACGAGGGCAGCCTGAGCGCCTCCCGCACGAGCCGCCCGCGCCCGCCCCGTCGACGCCCCTCCGACACGCCTTCGAGGCAAAAGCAAAGAAGCAGGGCGAGGGCTTCCACTTGCCCCGAACCCGTAGTACAAAGGACTTAACGGCCCGCGAGACCAAGGACATCCGAGAGGATCACCTTCACCAACGCATCAGTGGCCCACGGACCGAGCACGAACACCGGGAACCCACGCGACGTCGACCCGTCGATTACGGGCCAGCCGCACCAGGTGACGGGCAAGGAACCCGACCTGATGGGCATATATCGAGGACGCCTGGTAACGCGGTGGACGTGCCAGCGGCGGTACGAGTACTCGTACCGCCGCATTTCTGCCCGGCCCTCGTCCGGCCTCCCTCACGCGGCCCCGCGCTGGAGCGCCTCGCACACGGCCGTCGACTCGCGCGCACCCAGTTCGACCGCGCGCCCGCAGTGGGCGATCCAGCCCGCCACACCTTCCGGGGTGCCGGAGGCGTAGCCCTTCAGCGCCTTCAGATAGGCCTCCCGGCCCAGTTCGGCGTGGCCGGCCTCGGCCGGGCAGACCGACTTGGGGTCCAGACCGCTGCCGACCAGGACGATGCGTTCGGCCGTACGCGCGACCAGGCCGTTGTGGGAGGTGAAGGGGCGCAGCGCGAGGAGTTCACCGTGCACGACGGCGGCCGTCACCAGCGCCGGAGCGGAACCGCCCGCGATGATCAGCGCGGACAGCCCGTCCAGCCGGCCGTGTACCTCCGCCGCACTCGGCAGATCGGGCCCGGTCAAGGGCTCGTCGACCGGCTCGCCCTCCTGGCGGGGCCGTCCGACCTGCTCGGCCTTGTCGGCCGCCGCGACCAGGTGCAGCCGGGCCAGGACCCGCAGCGGCGACTGCCGCCAGATGGACAGCAACTGCCCCGCCTCGGCGGTCAGCCGCAGCGCCGCCCCCATCGTGCGGGCGCCGTCGTCGCCGCTGAAGTCGCTGCGGCGACGCACCTCCTCGAGGGCCCAGTCCACGCCCGACAGGGCCGCCGAACCACGCGCGCCGCGCAGCGCCGCCTCGGAGGTGATCTCGTTGCTGCGCCGCCGCATGACCCGGTGCCCGTAGACCCGGTCCACGGCCTTGCGCACGGACTCCACGGAATCGGCCACTCCGGGCAGGGAGCCCAGGGCGGCGAGCGGGTCGGCGGTCGCGCCTGTCGTACTCATGAGTCCGACACTACGCATCCCGGCGCCCACCCCACGAAGGAGTGGTCTTCTTCACGCCCGGACGTCACACGAGGCACCCGTTCCATTACGCTTGGTGAACATGAAAATTGCTTTCGTGGGGAAGGGCGGCAGCGGAAAGACGACCCTGTCCTCCTTGTTCATCCGTCATCTCGCGGCCGCCGGGGTCCCGGTCGTCGCGGTGGACGCCGACATCAACCAGCACCTCGGGGCAGCGCTGGGCCTGGGCGATGCGGAGACCGCCGCGCTGCCCGCGATGGGCGAGCACCTGCCGCTGATCAAGGACTACCTGCGCGGCACCAATCCGCGCATCGCGTCCGCCGAGACGATGATCAAAACCACTCCGCCCGGCGAGGGCTCCCGGCTGCTGCGGGTGTGCGAGGACAATCCGGTCTACGAGGCCTGCGCGCGGCCGGTGGAACTCGACGGCGGGACCGTCCGTTTGATGGTCACCGGCCCCTTCACCGACGCCGACCTGGGGGTCGCCTGCTACCACTCCAAGACCGGGGCGGTGGAGCTGTTCCTGAACCACCTGGTGGACGGCCCCGGCGAATACGTAGTGGTCGACATGACGGCCGGCTCGGACTCCTTCGCCTCCGGCATGTTCACCCGCTTCGACATCACGTTCCTGGTGGCCGAGCCGACCCGGAAGGGGGTCTCCGTCTACCGCCAGTACAAGGAGTACGCCCGCGACTTCGGCGTCACCCTGAAGGTCGTCGGCAACAAGGTGCAGGGCCCGGACGACCTCGACTTCCTCCACGCGGAGACCGGGGAGGACCTGCTGGTGGCGGTGGGGCACTCGGACTGGGTCCGCACCATGGAGAAGGGCCGGCCGCCCCGGTTCGACCTCCTGGAGGAGCCCAACCGGTACGCGCTGCGCCTGCTGCACTCGGCCGCCGACGCGACGTACGCGTCGCGCGACCGCGAGCGCTACACACGCCAGATGGCGCACTTCCACCTGAAGAACGCCCGGTCGTGGGGCGACGAGCGCACCGGGACCGACCTGGCGGCCCAGATCGACCCCGGTTTCGTGCTCGGCGAGAACGTCACGGCACCCGCCTGACGCTCACCGCTTCTCGGTCGGGGCTCCGGGGACCCCCTTGGGGGCCGGCGCGGAACCACCGGCCAGGAAGGACTCCCAGCCCTTCGCCGGAGCCTCGCCGACGTCCAGCGTGCGCAGTTTCGCCAGGGTCTCCGGGTCCTGGGCGTCCAGCCAGTCCACGAGCTGCCGGAACGAGACACAGCGCACCTCGGACTTGGTGCACACCTCCTCGATGACCTCCTCGACGGCCCGCATGTAGGTGCCGCCGTTCCAGGACTCGAAGTGGTTGCCGATGATCAGGGGCGCCCTGTTGCCCTCATAGGCCCGCTCGAAGCCCTGGAGGAGGCCGTCCCGCATCTGGTCGCCCCACATCTCGTGCTTGGCAGGGTCGCCCTGGGTGGTGGCGCCCGACTGGTTGACCATGAAGTTGTAGTCCATGGTGAGCTGTTCGAAGGAGTGCCCGGGGAAGGGCACGAGCTGCATCGACAGGTCCCACAGGCCCTGTTCCTTCCTCGGCCACACCTGGTTGTCGACCCCGCTGGTGTCGTAACGGAAGCCCAGGTCGCGGGCGGCCTCCATGAAGTTCTTCCGCCCCTCCAGGCAGGGGGTGCGGGCACCGATCAGTTCCTTGTCGTAGTCGAAGGGCAGCGGAGCCGAGTCCTTCATGCCGGTGTTGGTCTTCCAGGTCTTCACAAAACGCTTGGCCTGGGCGATCTCGTCCTTCCATTCCGCCACCGACCATTCGCCGACGCCACCGCCGCTGCCGCAGAAGTGCCCGTTGAAGTGGGTGCCGATCTCGTTGCCCTCGAGCCAGGCGAGGCGCAGCTGCTTCACGGTTTCGGCGATGCCCTCCTGGTCGTTGAAACCGATGTCGGAGCGCCCCGGGGAGTGCCGCGGCGGGCGGTACAGATCGCGTTTCTCCTCCGGCAGCAGGTACACGCCGCTCAGGAAGTACGTCATGGTCGCGTTGTTCTCCTTGGCGACCTTGCGGAAATGCGAGAAGAGCTTCTGGCTGTCCTCACCCGCGCCGTCCCAGGAGAAGACCACGAACTGCGGAGGCCTCTCACCGCGCTTCAGCCGCTCGGGCCGGGGCAGGTGCGGCTGCGCCCCGGTGTACGCGGTGGAACCGTCACCGATCAGCCGGACGACATTCTTCGGCGCCGGGGCCGGCTTGGCCTTCTCCTGGTCACGCGCCCGCTCGCCGGCGCCGTCGGCGCCGCTCCCGCAGCCGGCGAGCGGGGCGACGCAGACCGCGGCGATCACGGCGCCCGTGGCGATTCTGTGGGTGGCGGCCATCCGCCCACCTTCTTCCTTCTCTCGGGCCGAGCTCGATGGGGGCTTTTCCTGGTGCTGTGCCGGTCCACGCCGACAGCGCCGCCAAGGTCGCACGGAACAAAGAAGGAATTAATACGACAAGCCGATGAAATAGCTACATCACTCGCGAGAGTGACCGACTTGCCTATTTGCCCGGAAAGTCTATGCCATCCCTTTACTCTGAATTACGATCCTTTTACGGATTGTTGATGAGAGAGAGGGGAAACCATGTCAGCCTGCCTTCCCGCCCGTGCCGCCGACTCGGATCGGACCGAGCAGGCCCACCCGCCCCACAGCCCGCCGCGCCCCCCGCGTCCGCGTATCGCGGGAGCCGATGTGTCGGCCTCGATCGCGGTCTTCCTCATCGCCCTTCCGCTGTCCCTCGGCATCGCCCTCGCCACCGGCGCGCCGCTCCAGGCCGGCCTGGTCGCCGCCGCCGTGGGCGGAATCGTCGTCGGGCGGATCGGCGGCTCCCCGCTCCAGGTGAGCGGCCCCGCAGCCGGACTCACCGTCGTCACCGCCGACCTCATCCAGCACTACGGCTGGCGGACGACCTGTGCCATCACCGTCCTCGCCGGAATCGCCCAGCTCGGCCTCGGCTGCCTGCGCGTGGCGCGCGGCGCGCTCGCCGTGAGCCCCGCGATCGTGCACGGGATGCTCGCCGGCATCGGTGTCACCATCGCCGTCGCCCAGCTGCACATCGTCCTCGGCGGCACCCCGCAGAGTTCCGTCCCCGACAACCTCCTGGCCCTTCCCGCCCAGCTGGCGAACCTGCGCCCCGAAGCCCTGTCGGTGAGCCTGCTGACCCTGGCCCTGCTGCTGCTCTGGCCCCGGCTCCCGGGCCGCGCCGGACGCGTTCTCCGCGCGGTTCCGGCAGCGCTCGTCGCCGTCGCCGGAGCCACCGCGGTCGCCGCCGCGGTCGGCCTCGTCCTGCCCAAGGTGGATCTGCCGTCCTGGCGCAACCACGCCCTGGCCGGGCTGCCCGAGGGGCCCGTGCTCGGGCTCGCCGCCGCCGTGCTCACCACGACGCTGGTGTGCAGCGTGCAATCGCTGCTCGGCGCCGTGGCCGTGGACAAGCTGGTGTCCGGCCGCCCCGGTCCCGGCCATGTCGGGCGCTCCGATCTGGACCGTGAACTGCTCGGACAGGGCACGGCCAACATCGTCTCCGGCTCCCTCGGCGGACTCCCGGTGGCCGGAGTGGCGGTCCGCAGTTCCGCGAACGTCAAGGCGGGCGCCGTGAGCCGGAACTCCACGATGCTGCACGGCGTCCTCGTAGTGATCGCCTCGCTGCTGATGGTCCCGCTCCTGGAGCTCATCCCGCTCGCCTCGCTCGCCGCCCTGGTGATGGCCGTCGGCATCCAGATGGTGTCCCTGCACCACATCCGCACGGTGACCCGCCACCGCGAAGTCCTGGTCTACGCCGTGACCACCCTCGGCGTCGTGTCCCTCGGCGTCCTGGAGGGCGTGGCGCTGGGCATCGCCGGCGCCGTCGGGGTGGCGCTGCACCGGCTCGCCCACACCCGGATCACGCACGCGGAGAAGGAAGGCGTCCATCACGTGGACGTACGAGGCCAGTTGACGTTCCTCGCGGTGCCCCGGCTCAGCCGGGCCCTGCACCTCATCCCCCAGGGGGCCGACGCGGTCGTGACGCTGGACGGCTCCTTCATGGACCACGCGGCGTACGAGACGCTGCAGGACTGGCAGAGCACGCACACCGCCCGGGGCGGCACGGTCGAGGTCACCGGCCGCCGCACCGGGGTCCGGATCGCCGAACCCGCGGCCCTCGCCTCCGGGCGCCCGTCCGACGGGAGCGAGGAGACCGACACGTCCGGCGCCGACTGTCGCTGCCGGCCCTGGACGGCCTGGCGCAACCACCAGTGCGAACGCCCACGCCCCCTGTCGGGCGACGCCCCACGGCCGAACGGGACCGACGGAGGGAAGAGAGCGGACGGAACGGACGGAGCCGCTGAAGGCGGACCGGGGTCGGCCGACACCGGCGGCCACGAACTGATGCGCGGCATCAGCGCGTTCCAGCGCAACACCGCACCCCTGGTCCGCGGTGAGCTGGCCCGGCTGGCGCGCGAGGGACAGCGGCCCGCCCAGCTGTTCCTGACCTGTGCCGACTCCCGGGTGGTCACCCCGATGATCACGGCCAGTGGTCCGGGGGACCTGTTCGTGGTGCGCAACGTCGGCAACCTCGTGCCACCGCCCGGCGCGGAGAGCGGCGACGACTCCGTGGCGGCCGCGATCGAGTACGCCGTGGAGGTGCTGGCGGTCCGGTCGATCACGGTGTGCGGGCACTCGGGGTGCGGTGCGATGCAGGCGTTGCTCGACACCGAGCCGGGCTGCGCACGCACCCCGCTGAGGCGCTGGCTGCGACACGGCCGGCCGAGCCTGGAGCGCACGGGTGAGGGCGGCGGGCCCCCGCTGCGGCTGGCCGGGCGGGCACCCGCCGACGCGGTCGAGCAGCTGTGCCTGGCGAACGTGGTGCAGCAGCTGGAGCATCTGCGCGCGCATGAATCGGTGGCCCGGGCCCTGAAGGACGGCGCCCTGGAGCTGCACGGCATGTACTTCCACGTGGGTGAGGCCCAGGCGTACCTCCTCAGCGAGCGGAAGGAGGAGAAAGTGTTCGGCCGGGTGCGGTCCGCGGACCTGGTGACGTGAGCGGGCCCGTCCGGGTGTGAGAGGCGTTACATGCCTTGAACCGGCTCACTTCGGGCCTCGTGGGAAGAGGTGTCGCACATCGCATTACTCCACCCGATAGGTCTAAACCAATTTCCCGACGACCCTTGTCAGCCCGCCCCCGGGTCTGATGAGCTGTGGCCTGGGACACAACGGACACCCTGGGAAAGGCAGATGCCGTGAGCAATGAAAGCCTGGCCAACCTCCTGAAGGAGGAGATGGGACGATGAGCGAGCGTTCTTCCCTCTCCAACCTGCTGAAGGAGGAGCGTCGCTTCTCGCCCCCCGCCGACCTGGCCGCGAACGCCAACGTCACGGCGGAGGCGTACGAACAGGCCAAGGCTGACAGGCTCGGCTTCTGGGCCGAGCAGGCCCGCCGGCTGACCTGGGCCACCGAGCCCACCGAGACCCTGGACTGGTCGAACCCGCCGTTCGCCAAGTGGTTCGAGGACGGCGAGCTCAACGTCGCCTACAACTGCGTGGACCGGCATGTGGAGGCCGGGCACGGCGACCGGGTCGCCATCCACTTCGAGGGCGAGCCGGGCGACAGCCGGGCCATCACCTACGCCCAGCTCAAGGACGAGGTCTCCAAGGCCGCCAACGCTCTGCTGGAGCTCGGCGTCCAGCAGGGCGACCGGGTCGCCGTCTACATGCCGATGATCCCGGAGACCGCGGTCGCGATGCTGGCCTGCGCCCGCGTCGGCGCCACGCACTCCGTCGTCTTCGGCGGCTTCTCTGCCGACGCACTCGCCACCCGTATCCAGGACGCCGACGCGCGTGTCGTCATCACGGCCGACGGCGGCTACCGGCGGGGCAAGCCCTCCGCGCTCAAGCCGGCCGTGGACGAGGCGATCACCAAGGCCGGCACCGTCGAGCACGTCCTCGTCGTCCGCCGCACCGGCCAGGACGTCGCCTGGACCGAGGGCCGCGACGTGTGGTGGCACGACCTGGTGGAGCGGCAGAGCACCGAGCACACCCCGGAGGCGTTCGGGGCCGAGCACCCGCTGTTCATCCTCTACACCTCGGGGACGACGGGTAAGCCGAAGGGCATCCTGCACACCTCCGGCGGCTACCTGACCCAGACCGCGTACACGCACTGGGCCGTGTTCGACCTCAAGCCGGAGACCGACGTGTACTGGTGCACGGCCGACGTCGGCTGGGTCACCGGGCACTCCTACATCGTCTACGGCCCGCTCGCCAACGGCGCCACCCAGGTGATGTACGAGGGCACGCCGGACACCCCGCACCAGGGCCGCTTCTGGGAGATCGTGCAGAAGTACGGCGTGACGATCCTCTACACGGCGCCCACCGCGATCCGCACGTTCATGAAGTGGGGCGACGACATCCCCGCCAAGTTCGACCTCAGCAGCCTGCGGGTGCTGGGCTCGGTGGGCGAACCGATCAACCCCGAGGCGTGGATCTGGTACCGCAAGAACATCGGCGCGGACCGCACCCCGGTGGTGGACACCTGGTGGCAGACCGAGACCGGCGGCATCATGATCTCCCCGCTGCCGGGCGTGACCGACGCCAAGCCGGGCTCCGCCCAGACCCCGCTGCCCGGCATCGCCGCGACCGTCGTCGACGACGAGGCGAACGAGGTGCCCGACGGCGGTGGCGGCTACCTGGTCCTCACCGAGCCGTGGCCGTCGATGCTGCGCACCGTCTGGGGCGACGACCAGCGGTTCATCGACACCTACTGGTCGCGCTTCGAGGGCAAGTACTTCGCCGGCGACGGCGCCAAGAAGGACGGCGACGGCGACATCTGGTTGCTCGGCCGGGTCGACGACGTGATGCTGGTGTCCGGCCACAACATCTCCACCACGGAGGTCGAGTCCGCGCTCGTCTCCCACCCGTCGGTCGCCGAGGCGGCCGTGGTCGGCGCGGCGGACGAGACGACCGGGCAGGCGATCGTCGCCTTCGTGATCCTGCGCGGTACGGCGGCGGAGAGCGAGGACCTCGTCGGCGAGCTGCGCGGCCACGTGGGCGCCACGCTCGGCCCGATCGCCAAGCCCCAGCGGATCCTGCCGGTGGCCGAGCTGCCGAAGACCCGCTCCGGCAAGATCATGCGCCGTCTGCTGCGGGACGTCGCGGAGAACCGCCGGCTCGGCGACGTCACGACGCTGACGGACAGCACGGTCATGGATCTCATCCAGGCCAAGCTGCCCCAGGCGCCCGGCGAGGACTGAGCGGACCGCGCCTGACCGGGGCGCCTTGCGCGGCCGTGCGCAGGGTGCCCCGAGGTGCTCTTGGTGCGCCCCGCGAGCACGTTAGCTAAGCTAAAGAAGAAATTGTTTCATGGGGCGCCGGGAAGTCTGGTCGGCACACGATTTGTGCTGCCCGTCGACCAGAGGAACACCCTGTGACCACGCCCCACCCCCCCGCTCCCCGCAAGGTCTTCGGACGCCTCTCCCTGCCCGAGCGCTCATACGTCGCGGACGCGCTGCGCACCGAGACGGTCGGCGGCGTCCTGCTCCTCCTCGCCGCCGTCGCCGCGCTGGTCTGGGCGAACATACCCGCGCTGCACGACAGCTACGAGAGCGTCAGCCACTTCCACTTCGGCCCCGAGGCCCTCGGACTCGACCTGTCCGTGGCGCACTGGGCCGCCGACGGACTGCTCGCGATCTTCTTCTTCGTCGCGGGGATCGAGCTCAAGCGCGAACTCGTCGCCGGTGATCTGCGCGACCCCAAGGCCGCCGCGCTCCCCGTCGTCGCCGCCCTGTGCGGCATGGCCGTACCGGCGCTGGTCTACGCGCTCACCAGCGGCTTGGGCGGCGGCTCCCTGGCCGGCTGGGCCGTGCCCACCGCCACCGACATCGCCTTCGCGCTCGCCGTGCTCGCCGTCATCGGCACCTCCCTGCCGAGCGCGCTGCGGGCCTTCCTGCTCACCCTCGCCGTCGTCGACGACCTGTTCGCGATCATGATCATCGCGGTCTTCTTCACCGACGACCTGGACTTCGTGGCGCTCGGCGGCGCGGCCCTGGGCCTGGCCGTCTTCTGGCTGCTGCTGCGCAAGGGCGTGCGCGGCTGGTACGTGTACGTGCCGCTCGCGCTGGTCGTGTGGGCTCTGATGTACAACAGCGGCATCCACGCCACCATCGCCGGCGTCGCCATGGGCCTGATGCTGCGCTGCCACCGCCGCGAGGGTGAGGAGCACTCCCCCGGCGAGCACATCGAGCACCTCGTCCGGCCGCTCTCGGCGGGCCTCGCGGTGCCGCTGTTCGCGCTGTTCAGCGCCGGCGTGGCGGTCTCCGGGAACGCCCTCGCAGAGGTGTTCACGCAGCCCGAGACGCTCGGCGTGGTGCTCGGACTCGTCGTCGGCAAGGCGCTCGGCATCTTCGGCGGTACGTGGCTGACGGCACGCTTCACCAAGGCCTCGCTCAGCGACGACCTCGCCTGGGCGGACGTGTTCGCGGTGGCGACCCTCGCCGGGATCGGCTTCACCGTCTCGCTGCTCATCGGGGAACTC
Organism: Streptomyces pimonensis; assembly: GCF_041380215.1. Classification (NCBI taxonomy): domain Bacteria; kingdom Bacillati; phylum Actinomycetota; class Actinomycetes; order Kitasatosporales; family Streptomycetaceae; genus Streptomyces; species Streptomyces pimonensis. The sequence continues at coordinate 106,944 of NZ_JAHWZY010000009.1, read as the reverse complement.
GCCTTCGAGGGCGACGCCTCGATGAGCGACAGCGTCAAGGCGGCCGTCCTGGCCGGCTCGCTGATCGCCACCGTCGCCGCGGCGGTGCTGCTGAAGATACGGAACGCCAAGTACCGCAGGCTGATCGAGGAGGAGGAGCGCGACGAGGACCTCAGCGGCATCCCGGACGTCTACGAGCAGGACGACCCGGCGTACCACCTGCGCATGGCGGATATCCACGAGCGGAAGGCCGCGGAGCACCGGCGGCTCGCCCGGGAGAAGGCCGCCGAGCGGGACGCGCTTGCCTGAGTGACGGACGGGGCAGGCGAGGAACACGACGGTCCGGCATGATCTGACGAGACGGTACAGAAGACCGAACCGTACGCGCAGGCATGAGGAACGTACGCAGAACGTACGCAGGAGAGGGAGACCGCGATGAGCGCACCCGACGGCAGCCCGGTCGGCGCCGAACGCAGCATCGGCCAGCTGTTCGCCTCGGCGACGGCGGACATGTCGGCGCTGGTGCACGACGAGATCGCGCTGGCGAAGGCGCAGCTCAAGCAGGACGTCAAGCGGGGCGCGGCCAGCGGCGGCCTGTTCACGCTGGCCGGCCTGCTGCTCCTGTTCTCCCTGCCGATGCTGAACTTCGCCCTCGCCTACGGCATCCGCACCTGGAGCGACTGGAACCTCGCGCTCTGCTTCCTGCTGTCCTTCCTGGCCAACGTACTGATCGCGCTGCTCCTCGGGCTGATCGGCGCCGTCTTCGCGAAGAGGGCGAAGAAGGGCCGGGGCCCGCAGAAGGTCGCCGCCTCGATGAAGGAGACGGCAGGCGTGCTGCAGAGGGCCAAGCCGCACCCCCGCCCTGAGCTGTCCGAGGACCGGGTCCCCCAGGCCATCGAGGCTGTGGCACGCTCGTCTTCATGACGGATCCCGCCACCCCTCCGGCGCAGCCCGCCTCGGTCGTACGACTCGACGTCCCCGGCGGCGCCGGACTGACGCACCGGGACGTCGCCGCCAACGGTGCCCGCTTCCACATCGCGGAGCTGGGCGACGGCCCCCTGGTGCTGCTGCTGCACGGCTTCCCGCAGTTCTGGTGGACCTGGCGGCACCAGCTCACGGCGCTCGCCGACGCCGGGTTCCGGGCCGTCGCCATGGACCTGCGGGGTGTCGGCGGCAGCGACCGCACACCGCGCGGCTACGACCCGGCCAACCTCGCGCTGGACATCACCGGGGTGATCCGCTCCCTCGGCGAGCCGGACGCCGCGCTGGTCGGCCACGACCTGGGCGGGTACCTGGCGTGGACGGCCGCGGCGATGCGTCCCAAGCTCGTACGGCGGCTCGCGGTCGCGTCCATGCCTCATCCGCGGCGCTGGCGCTCGGCTCTGGTCTCCGACGCCAGGCAGTCGGCCGCCCTGTCCCACGTCTGGGGGTTCCAGCGGCCCTGGATCCCGGAGCGCCGGCTCACCGCGGACGACGGGGCGCTGGTCGCCGAGTTCATCCGGGACTGGTCCGGGCCGCGCCTGCCGGACGAGCAGGCACTGGAGAACTACCGGCGGGCCATGTGCATCCCGTCCACGGCGCACTGCTCGATCGAGCCGTACCGCTGGATGGTGCGCTCCCTGGCCCGCCCGGACGGCATCCAGTTCAACCGCAGGATGAAGCGGCCGGTGCAGGTGCCGACGCTGCATCTGCACGGCTCGCTGGACCCGGTCGTGCGCACGCGCAGTGCCGCGGGGTCCGGGGAGTACGTCGAAGCGCCGTACCGCTGGCGGTTGTTCGACGGTCTGGGGCACTTCCCGCACGAAGAGGATCCGGTCGCCTTCTCGACGGAACTGATCAGTTGGCTGAAGGATCCCGAACCCGATCGGTGACCGGGTCGAGCACTCACCTGACGACCGGCCAATTGCCCGGCGCATACGCCAATTGAGTGCGCGTGAGGTGGTTATCGACCTTGGGGTGGGGGCAGACGTCGGGGTATGGGCTGGACGCACGACTACAGTGACGCAAGCCGTGACCGCCGCTCGGCGGGCGGTATGGGCTCCCACCAGCGAGGCGGTGCACCACAGATGGCAGGTACGGACCTCAAGGTGGGCATCCCGCACATCCTCCGCCGCCGGGCCCGCTGGGTCTCCGTCCGCCTGCGCCACCCGCGCGGCTGACGGTCCGTACGACCGTACGACTGTTCCCCGGCGCCAGGGGCCGTCCTAGAGTGCGCAGCTGTCGCTGTCCACCTGCTGGTTCGCGGCGCGGCCCTTGGCGATGTCCTCCTGGATCTCGTCCACGGTGAGCGCGTAGCCGGTCTCCGCGTCGTCCCTGGACTTCGCGAAAATCACGCCGTAGACCTCCCCCTCGGGGGTCAGCAGCGGGCCGCCGGAGTTGCCCTGGCGGACGGTCGCGTACAGGGAGTACACGTCGCGGCGGACCGTGCCCCGGCGGTAGATGTCCGCGCCGTTGGCCGTGATGCGTCCCCGCACACGCGCGGAACGGACGTCGTACGCCCCGTTCTCCGGGAAGCCGGCGACGATGGCGCTGTCGTTGCTGCTCGCGTCCTCGGCGGCGAAGCGCAGCGCGGGTGCCTCGAGGTCGGGCACGTCGAGGACGGCGATGTCGCGCTTCCAGTCGTAGAGGACGACCGCAGCGTCGTACTTCCTGCCCTCGCCGCCTATCTGCACGGTCGGCTCGTCGACGCCGCCCACGACATGCGCGTTGGTCATGACGCGACGCTCGGCGAAGACGAAGCCGGTGCCCTCCAGAACCTTGCCGCAGCTCGGGGCGGTGCCCATCACCTTGACGATGGAGCGCTGCGCGCGGAGGGCGACGGGGCTGCCCGCCAGGGCCGGGTCCGGGGGCCGGACGTCGGTGATCGGCTCACTGGCGAAGGGGCTGAAGACCTGTGGGAAGCCGTTCTGCGCGAGGATGGAGGAGAAGTCGGCGAACCAGCTGTCGGCCCGGTCGGGCAGCGCCCGGGAGACCCCGAGCAGCACCTTGGAGCCACGGACCTCCTTGCCGAGCGTCGGCAGCGTCGTGCCGGCGAGGGCCGAGCCGATCAGCCAGGCGACCAGGAGCATCGCGACGACGTTGACCAGGACGCCGCCCGTGGCGTCCAGCGCGCGGGCCGGCGACCAGGTGATGTGGCGGCGCAGCTTGTTGCCGAGATGAGTGGTCAGGGCCTGGCCGACGGAGGCGCAGACGATGACGACGACGACCGCGACGACGGCGGCCGTCGTACCGACCTCGGAGTCGCCCGTCAGGGCATCCCAGATGACCGGCAGCGCGTAGACGGCGGCGAGACCGCCGCCCAGGAAACCGATCACCGACAGGATGCCGACGACGAAGCCCTGGCGGTAGCCGACGACCGCGAACCACACGGCGGCGACGAGCAACAGGATGTCCAGCACGTTCACCGCTTCACGCCTCGCCTCGTCCGACCCAGCACGGCGACCACCCTGTCATGACCGCCAGTCCAGCGGGACCCGCCTGCCCCGGTTCCAGGGCCGCTCCCACCCCGCGAAGTACAGCAACCGGTCGATGACGCCGGCGGTGAAGCCCCACACGAGGGCGGACTCGACCAAAAACGCCGGACCCTGGTGACCGCTGGGGTGAACCGCGGTCGCGCGGTTGTCCGGGTGGGTGAGATCCGCCACGGGGACGGTGAACACCCGCGCGGTCTCGTTCGGGTCGACGACCCCCACCGCGCTGGGCACGCGCCACCAGCCCAGCACGGGGGTGACGACGAAGCCGCTGACCGGGATGTAGAGCTTCGGCAGCACGCCGAACAGCTGGACGCCGGACGGATCGAGCCCGGTCTCCTCCTCGGCCTCGCGCAGAGCCGCCCGCAGCGGGCCGTCGCCGTGCGGGTCGCCGTCCTCGGGATCGAGGGCGCCACCGGGGAAGGACGGCTGCCCGGCGTGCGAACGCAGTGAGCTCGCACGCTCCATGAGCAGCAGCTCCGGGCCGTGCTCGCCGTCGCCGAAGAGGATGAGGACGGCGGACTGGCGCCCCGTGCCGTTCTCCGGGGGCAGGAAGCGGCTCAGCTGTCCCGGCCGGACCGTCTCCGCCGCACGGGCCACCGGGTCCAGCCAGGAGGGCAGCCCCTCCTGGCTGAGCGTCACCGGGCCGCCCCGGGCATCGCTCGTCCGCGTCATCGCCACCCCCGTCGTCCGACCGCGTCCCACGCGTCCAACGCCCGGTGGCCCCGGGATCGTTCCGCGGGCCGCCGCACACGCCGCTCCGTCATCCGGCCCCCAGCGGCGGAGCCGGCCTGCCGCCGGCGTCCAGGTAGGCCTGCGGGGGCTTCAGCCGCTGGCCCGGGAAGCCGCCCTTCTCGTACTTCAGCAGCTTCTCCGCCTTCTCCGGGTCCGTCTCGCCCTCGCCGTACGCCGGACAGAGCGGCGCGATGGGGCAGGCGCCGCAGGCGGGCTTGCGGGCGTGGCAGATGCGACGGCCGTGCCAGATGACGTGGTGGGACAGGTCGGTCCAGTCCTTCTTGGGGAAGAGCGCGCCGACGGCCGCCTCGATCTTGTCGGGGTCGGTCTCCTCGGTCCAGCGCCAGCGGCGCACCAGCCGCTGGAAGTGGGTGTCGACGGTGATCCCGGGGCGGCCGAACGCGTTGCCGAGCACCACGAAGGCCGTCTTGCGGCCGACGCCGGGCAGTTTGACGAGATCCTCGAGCCGGCCGGGCACCTCACCGCCGAAGTCCTCCACCAGCGCCTTGGACAGCCCTATGACCGACCTGGTCTTGGCCCGGAAGAAGCCGGTGGGGCGCAGGATCTCCTCCACCTCCGCGGGGTCGGCGGCGGCCAGGTCCTCGGGGGCGGGGTACTTCGCGAAGAGGGCGGGGGTCGTCTGGTTGACGCGCAGGTCGGTGGTCTGGGCCGACAGCACGGTGGCGACGACGAGTTGGAAGGGGTTCTCGAAGTCCAGCTCCGGGTGGGCGTACGGGAACACCTCGGCGAGCTCGCGGTTGATCCGGCGCGCGCGGCGGACCAGCGCGGTGCGTGACTCGTTCCCGGCCGGCCTGACGGCGGCCCTCGTGGGGGCGGACTTCCCGATGGCGGCCGTCCCCTTCACCCCGGCCGCCCTCCTCGCCGCCGGCTTCCCGGCTGCGGTCTCCGCCGGCTTCTCCGCCGACGCGCTCGTCCCCTCGGCCGCCCCGCTCACGCGGACCACCGGTTCCTTCTTCAACGGTGACCTCTTTGCCGTTTCCGCCGTTCCCCTACCGCCATCGGTGCCCTGTTCGCCCACAGCGGAATCGCGACGTACACCCACTCGCGCAGCTCCCTCGGCCTGTGCTCTCACCGGCGATTTGGACACCCGGCCAGCCTACGGCCCGGCGCCGACATCCGCCCCGGACCCCGAAGGCCCGCGTCCAATCGGACCCCTGCCGCTTACCCCGACCGGCCCGTACGGCATCCTTGTGACAGATCACACTGTTTGGACCGTCCGGCAGAATGGGAACCACGGTCCCCTGGTACGTGGGGGAACAGATTCCCCTGAGCAGGTCGACAAGGAGAGAACTCGTGGACGACGTTCTGCGGCGGAATCCGCTCTTCGCGGCGCTCGACGACGAGCAGGCCGCCGAGCTTCGCGCCTCCATGAGTGAGGTGACCCTCGCACGGGGCGACTCCCTGTTCCACGAGGGCGACCCCGGCGACCGCCTGTACGTGGTCACCGAGGGCAAGGTCAAGCTGCACCGCACGTCCCCCGACGGCCGCGAGAACATGCTCGCCGTGGTCGGTCCGGGCGAGCTGATCGGTGAGCTGTCGCTCTTCGACCCGGGCCCGCGCACCGCGACCGCCACGGCGCTCACCGAGGTCAAGCTGCTCGGTCTGGGCCACGGCGACCTGACGCCCTGGCTGAGCGCCCGCCCCGAGGTGGCCACGGCGCTGCTGCGGGCCGTCGCGCGCCGGCTGCGCAAGACCAACGACGCGATGTCGGACCTGGTCTTCTCGGACGTCCCGGGCCGTGTCGCCCGTGCCCTGCTGGACCTCTCCCGCCGCTTCGGCGTGCAGTCCGAAGAGGGCATCCACGTCGTGCACGACCTCACGCAGGAGGAGCTGGCCCAGTTGGTCGGCGCGTCCCGCGAGACGGTCAACAAGGCCCTGGCGGACTTCGCCCAGCGCGGTTGGCTCCGCCTGGAGGCCCGCGCGGTGATCCTCCTGGACGTCGAACGCCTCGCGAAGCGCTCCCGCTGACACCCCGGCACCGGAACCCCGCTCTCCTCGGGAGCGGGGTTCCGCCGTGTCCGCGCGCTGGACGTGCGCACTGCGAGGGCTCCGGGGCTCCGAAGGCTTCGGGGGCGGGACTCCGGGAACTCCGGGGATCAAATGAGTCCGTGCTCCCGGAGGTACTCCAGCTGGGCGCGCACCGAGAGTTCAGCGGCCGGCCACAGGGAGCGGTCGACGTCGGCGTAGACGTGGGCGACGACCTCGGACGGGGTGCGGCGGCCGTCCTCGACGGCCGTCTCGACCTGGGCGAGGCGGTGGGCACGGTGGGCGAGGTAGAACTCGACGGCGCCCTGGGCGTCCTCCAGGACGGGTCCGTGACCGGGCAGTACCGTGTGGACGCCGTCGTCGACCGTGAGCGACCTGAGCCGGCGCAGCGTGTCCAGGTAGTCGCCGAGGCGGCCGTCGGGATGGGCCACGACGGTCGTGCCGCGGCCCAGGACGGTGTCGCCGGTGAGGACCGCCCGGTCGGCCGGGAGGTGGAAGCACAGGGAGTCGGCCGTGTGTCCGGGGGCCGGTACGACCCTCAGCTCCAGGCCCCCGACGGTGACGACGTCCCCGCCGGTCAGCCCCTCGTCACCGAGCCGCAGCGCCGGGTCCAGTGCCCGCACCTTCGTACCGGTCAGTTCGGCGAACCGGGCGGCGCCCTCGGCGTGGTCGGGGTGACCGTGCGTCAGCAGGGTGAGTGCGACGCGCTTTCCGGCCTGCTCGGCCGTGCCGACGACATGCCGCAGGTGCCCGTCGTCCAGCGGGCCGGGGTCGACCACGACGGCGAGGTCGGAGTCCGGCTCCGACAGGATCCAGGTGTTGGTGCCGTCCAGGGTCATCGCCGAGGCGTTGGGGGCCAGCACGTTGACGGCACGCGCGGTGGCGGGACCGGAGAGGACTTCGCCCCGCGGCTGGCCGGGAAGGGTGCCCGCGTCCGTCATGTGAGGGCTCCTCCGGTCGGGATGTGCTGGGTGAACTCATCGTGTCCGGGCCAGGAGAGCACGATCTCGCCCTCAGCCAGGCGCGCGGTGGCCAGTACCGGCGTGAGGTCCCGCGCGGGAGCCGCGTCGAGCACCTCCGCGGCCGTTCCGTACGCCGTGAGCCGGCGCAGCGTCGCGATGGTCGGGGGCATCATCAGCAGCTCGCCCCGGTCGTACGCCCCGGCCGCCGCGCGGGGTGTGATCCACACCGTGCGGTCGGCCTCCGTGGAGGCGTTGCGGGTGCGCTGGCCCGCGGGGAGCGCGGCGACGAAGAACCAGGTGTCGTAGCGGCGGGGCTCGAACTCGGGGGTGATCCAGCGCGTCCATGCGCCGAGCAGGTCCGAGCGCAGGACCAGCCCACGGCGGTCCAAAAACTCCGCGAAGGACGTCTCCCGCGCGACGAGCGCGGCACGGTCCGTCTCCCAGTCGTCGCCGGTCGTGTCGCCGACCACGGAGTCGGGGGCGGGTCCGGCGAGCAGGACGCCGGCCTCCTCGTACGTCTCCCGCACGGCCGCGCAGACGATCGCCTGGGCCCCCGCCTCGTCGACGCCGAGCCGGTCCGCCCACCACGCGCGCGGGGGGCCCGCCCAGCGGACGTGCCGGTCGTCGTCCCGCGGGTCGACGCCGCCGCCGGGGTAGGCGTACGCGCCGCCCGCGAACGCCATGGACGTACGCCGGCGCAGCATGTGCACGGCGGGCCCGTCACCGGTGTCCTTGAGCAGCATGACGGTGGCCGCGCGCTTCGGCACGACCGGCGTGAGGCCGCCCTCCGCCAGCGCACGGATCCGCTCCGGCCACTCGGGCGGGTACCACTGCCCGCCGGCCTGCGCATTCACCATGGCCGGAGGCTATCCCGTGACGGGCGGATGTTCGAGTGCCCGCGGGGGACGGCGGAACCGGCGGACGACACGGCGGTCCGCCGGAACGGACACTGCGGTGGCCGCGCGGCTCACGCCCGGCGCCCGGGGCTCCGACCACCCGGACGGGCCGCGCACGTCCCGTACGAGGTGGAGGAGGACGACGCACGTCCCCGCCGACGCACCGGACGCGGGCACCCCCACGCCGGGCGCCGGGAGGCTCGTAGGCGTGCCCTCGTGCCAGGCGCCCCGGCCCCGACACCCGCGCACCGGGTGCCACGTTCACCGGGTGTGCCGTCGGGCCGGGGCCCGGCCCCGGGCACCCGGCACCACAGCACGCCGCCGTCACACCGGGCGGCGGGCCCGGGGCACCGCGCACCAGAAGCCCTCGTCACCGGGTTCCGCCCTCACGCCGGGCGTCGGCTCCATGGCCCCGCGTACCGAGGCCGCAGGCACCGGTACGCGCCCTCACCCCGGGCGCCGGGGCGTCGGCATCGCCGGGTCCCGCGCCCGGCGGGACCCGGCGGGACGGACTACGCCTCCGTGAGTTCCACCTGGATCTCGACCTCCACCGGGGCGTCCAGGGGCAGTACCGCGACGCCCACCGCGCTGCGGGCGTGGACGCCCTTGTCGCCGAGGACCTCGCCGAGCAGTTCGCTCGCGCCGTTGAGGACGCCCGGCTGGCCGGTGAAGTCCGTGGCGGAGGCCACGTAGCCGACGACCTTCACCACGCGTGCCACGCGGTCCAGGTCCCCGGCGACGGACTTGACCGCGGCGAGGGCGTTCAGCGCGCAGGTACGCGCCAGCCCCTTCGCCTCTTCGGCGGTGACCTCCGCGCCGACCTTGCCGGTCAGCGGAAGCTCGCCCTCCACCATGGGCAGCTGGCCGGCGGTGAAGACGTACCGCCCCGACCGCACGGCAGGCTGGTACGCGGCCAGCGGCGGGACGACCTCCGGCAGGCTCAGGCCCAGCTCGGCCAGTCTCGCCTCGACGGCGCTCATCCCTGCTTCTCCCGCTTCAGGTAGGCCACCAGTTGCTCGGGGTTGTTCGGCCCGGGCACGACCTGGACGAGCTCCCAGCCGTCCTCGCCCCAGGTGTCCAGAATCTGCTTCGTTGCGTGGACGAGCAGCGGCACAGTCGCGTATTCCCACTTGGTCATGCGGCCGACTCTAGCCTCCGCCCGCGCGGGACGCGGCCCCCGCACCGCCCCCTCACGCGGGGTGCGACGGCCGGGAACCTCCACCCGGAGCCGCCGCGGCGCGGGACGAGCATTTAGGCTCGAAGACGTGAGCAGGCTCCAGGTCGTCAGCGGCAAGGGCGGAACCGGCAAGACCACGGTGGCCGCGGCCCTCGCGCTGGCCCTGGCCACGGAGGGGAAGCGGACGCTCCTCGTCGAGGTCGAGGGCCGCCAGGGCATCGCACAACTCTTCGAGACGGAGGCGCTGCCCTACGAGGAACGGAAGATCGCCGTCGCTCCGGGAGGCGGTGAGGTGTACGCCCTCGCCATCGACGCCGAACTGGCCCTCCTGGAATACCTCCAGATGTTCTACAAGCTCGGCAGCGCCGGCCGGGCTCTCAAGAAGCTCGGCGCGATCGACTTCGCCACCACCATCGCACCCGGCGTGCGGGACGTCCTGCTCACCGGCAAGGCCTGCGAGGCGGTGCGCCGCAAGGACAGGGAGGGGCGGTTCGTCTACGACTACGTCGTGATGGACGCCCCGCCGACCGGCCGCATCACCCGCTTCCTCAACGTCAACGACGAGGTCGCCGGGCTCGCCAGGATAGGCCCGATCCACAATCAGGCGCAGGCGGTCATGCGGGTGCTGAAATCCCCGGAGACGGCCGTGCACCTGGTGACGCTGCTGGAGGAGATGCCGGTCCAGGAGACCGCCGACGGCATCGCGGAACTGCGCGCCGCGCGGCTTCCGGTGGGACGGGTCGTGGTGAACATGGTCCGGCCGGAGGTGCTGGACGGGGACGGCCTGGAACTCGCGGCGACGGTCCCTCGTTCCTCCATCGCGCGGGCGCTGTCGTCCGCCGGCCTCGGCGGCGCACGGCGCGGGGGCCACGCCGAGCGGCTGGTGGAGCCGTTGCTCGCGCAGGCGGAGGAGTACGCCGAGCGGTACGCGCTGGAGACCGAGCAGCGCGCCGTGCTGACGGACCTCGACGTGCCGTTGCACGAGCTTCCGCTGCTCGCGGAGGGCATGGACCTGGCCGGCCTGTACCAACTGGCCAGGCGACTGCGCGAACAGGGCGTGTCATGACCGGCCGCGCCCGCACGGTGCGGTCCCGGGGCGACCGCCACCGCCGTACCGGCCACGTCACGAGCCGGAAGCACCGGAAGCAGGGGATGTCATGAGTCGTCGTCCGGAACCGGCGCAGGACCGGGCCCCGGCCCACCACCGCCTCTCCCCCACCCGCGCCCTCGACATCGACCCGCTGATCGAGGACCCCGCCACCCGGATCGTGGTGTGCTGCGGCTCGGGCGGGGTCGGCAAGACGACCACCGCCGCGGCGCTCGGCCTGCGCGCGGCCGAACGGGGACGCAAGGTGGTGGTCCTCACCATCGACCCGGCCCGCCGGCTCGCCCAGTCCATGGGCATCGACTCGCTCGACAACACCCCGCGCCGGGTGAAGGGCATCGACGACTCCGCGGGCGGCGAACTGCACGCGATGATGCTCGACATGAAGCGCACCTTCGACGAGATCGTCGAGGGGCACGCGGACCCCGACCGGGCCGCCGCGATCCTGCGCAACCCCTTCTACCAGTCGCTCTCCGCGGGCTTCGCCGGCACGCAGGAGTACATGGCGATGGAGAAGCTGGGCCAGCTGAGGTCCCGGGACGAGTGGGACCTCATCGTGGTCGACACCCCGCCCTCCCGTTCCGCGCTGGACTTCCTGGACGCCCCCAAGCGGCTCGGGTCCTTCCTCGACGGCAAGCTCATCCGCGTGCTGCTGGCCCCGGCGAAGGTCGGCGGCCGCGCGGGGATGAAGTTCCTGAACGTCGGGATGTCGATGATGACCGGCGCCCTGGGCAAGGTGCTCGGCGGCCAGCTGCTGAAGGACGTGCAGACGTTCGTGGCCGCGATGGACTCGATGTTCGGCGGGTTCCGTACGCGCGCGGACGCCACGTACAAGCTGCTCCAGGCGCCCGGGACGGCGTTCCTGGTGGTGGCGGCCCCGGAACGGGACGCGCTGCGCGAGGCCGCGTACTTCGTGGAGCGGCTGGCGGCGGAGGGGATGCCGTTGGCCGGACTGGTGCTCAACCGGGTGCACGGCAGCGGTGCGGACCGGCTGTCGGCCGAGCGGGCGCTGGCCGCCGCGGAAAATCTTGAGGACTCCCGCATTGTGGATCAGGAGGGCGGGAAAGCTGGACTTCGTAACTCTCCCGAAAAGCACGGCAGTTCAGACTCCTCCGGTTCGTCCCCTGCTTCCGGGACACCGGCTTCGGACATCCCCGGCACAGGCTCCCCCGCCCCTGCCGACGACACCGAAGGCACGAGCACGAAGGACACGGAAGCGGACGCGCACACGGACGTGGACCGGTCCGTCGACCGGCTCACCGCAGGTCTGCTGAGGCTGCACGCCGAGCGGATGCGGCTGCTCTCGCGCGAGCAGCGCACACGCGACCGCTTCACCGCGCTCCACCCCGAGGTGGCGGTGACCGAGGTGGCCGCACTGCCCGGCGACGTGCACGACCTCGCGGGGCTGCGGGACATCGGCGACCGGCTCGCGACCAGCCGGCCGGAGCTGCCCGAGACGCCCTGACAACACCCTGGGCCGGAGCCAGGCGGGTCCGGGAACCCTCAAGGGCCCTCAGCCCACCGCCGCGTAGTTCTCGTACACCTCGTCGTCGTCGAGCGGCACGAGACCCGACCCCCGCTCGTACTCCGAGCGCGCGGTCTCCAGCAACCTGCGCCAGGAGGTCACGGTCGGCCGCCGGCGCAGCAGTGCGCGACGCTCACGCTCCGTCATGCCTCCCCACACGCCGAACTCCACGCGGTTGTCGAGCGCGTCAGCCAGGCACTCGGTGCGTACCGGACATCCGGTGCACACCGCCTTGGCCCTGTTCTGCGCTGCTCCCTGAACGAACAGTTCATCCGGATCGGTAGTGCGGCAGGCAGCCTGCGCACTCCAGTCGGTCACCCAGCCCATACCGGCGCCGTCCTCTCCCGAATCGAGGCTCCCCCACGGCGGCAGCGGCATATTCACCGCCGCCAGTTGAGGACGTTACGGAAGGTGGGCACAGCGCAACACCCCCAGCGGGCCCAATCTTGGATGGTCCGAACGGACTATGGGTAAGCGGCAGATCACCCGGGGGAGTGAGGGAGCGACATGCGCGACGAACCCGGCATTCCAGGTCGGTTCCGTTGCGCCACAACGGGCACCGCATGACACACGAGGCGGATCCGGACACCGGCTCAACATTCCCCGGCACACGCGTACGAAAAAAGTCGAGGAGATCCGGAACGATTCGGGGTCGCCGGACGTATTGATACGTGGCCTCACTGCTGCGACAGCTGAGAGCAGCTTAGGCCAAGGCATATACGCTTGTCCGGCAAATGAGAACGTAGGCTGCTCCCATGCCAAAGAAGCGCTCGGGCGGTGGCCTGTCTCCCGCACAGCAGGCCGCCAAGTTCCTCGGTGTCAGTGTCCTCGCGGGGGCCGTCACGGCCGGCATCGCACTACCCGCCGTGGGCGCGCTCGGCCTGGCGGCCAAGGGGTCGGTCGAGAGTTTCGACGAGCTCCCGGCCAACCTCAAGACGCCGCCGCTGAGCCAGCGCACCACCATCCTCGACGCCGACGGCGGCCAGATCGCCACCGTCTACTCGCGCGACCGCACGGTGGTCGCCCTCAAGAACATCTCGCCGTACATGCAGAAGGCGATCGTCGCGATCGAGGACTCGCGGTTCTACGAACACGGCGCGATCGACCTCAAGGGCGTCCTGCGCGCGCTCAACGCGAACGCGCGCAGCGGCGAGGTCTCCGAGGGCGCGTCCACCCTCACGCAGCAGTACGTGAAGAACGTCTTCGTCGAGGAGGCGGGCGACGACCCGACGAAGGTCGCGCAGGCCACCCAGCAGACCATCGGCCGCAAGATCGCCGAACTGAAGTACGCGATCCAGGTCGAGGAGGAACTGGGCAAGAAGAAGATCCTCGAGAACTACCTGAACATCACCTTCTTCGGCCAGCAGGCCTACGGCATCGAGGCCGCCGCCCGGCGCTACTTCTCCAAGTCCGCCAAGGACCTCGACCTCCAGGAGTCCGCCCTCCTCGCCGGCCTCGTCCAGTCGCCGAGCCGCTACGACCCGGTCAACGACGAGGCCGAGGCGAGGAAGCGGCGCAACACCGTCCTCCAGCGGATGGCCGAGGTCGGCGACATCTCCCGGGAGGAGGCCGCCGAGGCGGCGAAGGCCCCGCTGGGCCTGAAGGTCAGCAGGCCGAAGAACGGCTGCATCACCGCGGTCGACGACGCGAGCTTCTTCTGCGACTACGTGCGCGAGGTGTTCCTGAGCGACCCGGTCTTCGGGAAGACCAAGGCCGACCGGGCGAAGATCTGGAACCAGGGCGGCCTGACCATCCGCACGACGCTCGACCCGCAGGCGCAGGCGTCGGTGCAGCAGTCGCTGAAGGACCACGTCTACCAGTCGGACTCGGTCGCCGCGGCGTCCACGCTGGTCGAGCCCGGCACCGGCAAGGTCGTCGCGATGGGCCAGTCGAAGCCGTACGGCTACGGCAAGGACGAGACGGAGATCAACTTCTCGGTCGACCACGCCATGGGCGGCTCCAACTTCGGCTTCCCGACGGGTTCCACCTTCAAGCCGTTCGTGGCGGCGGCGGCGCTGGAGAAGGGCAAGCCGGCGACGCAGACGTATTCCGCCCCGTTCGAGATGCCGTACCCGGCGACCGTGCGCGGGTGCGAGAAGCCCTGGGTGAACGACAAGGGTTACAAGCTCGAGAACGAGAACGAGTCCGAGGTGGGGCCGTACGCGCTCAAGGAAGCGATGGCCAAGTCGGTCAACACCTACTTCGTGCAGATGATCGAGGACATCGGCATGTGCCCCGTGGTGACGTTGACCGACAAGCTCGGCATCGTCCAGGGCAACGGGGAGAAGATCCCCGAGGTCCCCTCCTCGATGACCCTCGGTTCCACCGGCCTCTCGCCGCTCACGATGGCGAGCGCGTACGCCGCCTTCGCCTCCCGGGGCATGTACTGCACGCCGATCGTCATCGAGGCGATCACCCAGAAGATCGGCAACGAGCAGAAGTCACTCGAGGTCCCGAAGTCGACGTGCTCGCGCGCGATGAGCGAGGAGACCGCGGACGCGGTGAACACCCTGCTGCAGGGTGTGGTCGACTCCGGTACGGGTCAGGCGGCCGGCCTCAGCGACCGCGCCAACGCCGGTAAGACGGGTACGACGGACGAGCGCAGGAACGCCTGGTTCGTCGGTTACACGCCGAACATGTCGGGTGCCGTCTGGGTGGGCAGCGCGAGCCAGGAGGTCGAGATGAAGAACATCACGATCGGCGGCCAGTACCACTCGCTCGTCTTCGGTGGCGCGGTCCCGGGCCCCATCTGGAAGGACGCCATGACCGGTGCCCTGGCGGGCAAGGAGTCCCCGTCCTTCAACCTCGTCGACATCCCGGACGCCCAGAACGGCGGCGACGGGGAGAGCGACGGCAACAACGGCGACAGCGGCAACAGCAACGGCGGTAACAGCGGCAACGGCGGCGACAGCGGTCTCATCGGCGGTCTGGACGGGGGTGACGCCGACGGAGGCGACACCGGCACGGGCGACGCCGGCACGGGCAGCACCGGCACGGGCGACACCGGCACGGGCGACACCGAGCCGGACCCGTCCTTCTCCATCCCGGGAGGCTTCTTCCGGGGGGCGGGCGAAGGCCCCGGCGGACGCGACTGACGGCCCCGGCCGGACACGTCGAACGAGGCACTCACGGTGCGCCGGGAGCGAGCCCGGCCGACCGCACCGCACCTCGCACCCGGCGCGGGAACCGCCGGTCAGCCGACCAGCAGCTTCTTCACCGCGGCGGCGACCCGACCGCCCTCCGCCTGTCCGGCCACCTTCGGGTTCACGATCTTCATCACGGCGCCCATGGCCCGCGGCCCTTCCGCACCCGCCGCCTTCGCCTCCTCCACGGCCTGGGCGACGATCGCGTCCAGCTCCTCGTCGGACAGTTGCTTGGGCAGGTACCGCGCCAGCACCTCGCCCTCCGCCTTCTCCCGCTCGGACTGCTCGGGGCGGCCGCCCTGTGCGAAGGCCTCCGCCGCCTCACGGCGCTTCTTCGCCTCGCGGGTGATCACCTTCTGCACCTCGTCGTCGGAGAGCTCGCGCTTCTCCTTCCCCGCGACCTCCTCCTTGGTGATCGCGGCGAGCGTCAGCCGGAGCGTCGAGGAGCGGAGCTCGTCGCGCTCCTTGATCGCGGCGTTGAGGTCTTCCTGCAGCTTCGACTTGAGCGTGGTCATGGCTAGATTGTCGCAGGTGCGCACGGCGGAACGCCTGCTGTTTCGAAGGGCCCTGCGGCCACGGGCGTACGGAGCGTCCGCCCGGGTCTGACACGATGGAAGCATGCGCGCGCGATACAAGATCCCCCTGGGAATCACGGCGGCCGGCGCCGCCGGGCTGCTGTACGCGGCGGGCTTCGAGGCCCGCTCCTTCCGCCTCCGACGGGTGACCGTCCCCGTCCTCCCGTCCGGGATGCGCCCCCTGCGCGTGCTCCAGGTCTCCGACATCCACATGGTCGGCGGCCAGCGCAAGAAGCAGCGCTGGCTGCGCTCCCTGGCGGGCCTGCGCCCCGACTTCGTGCTCAACACGGGCGACAACCTGTCCGACCCCGAGGGCGTGCCGGAGGTCCTCGACGCGCTCGGCCCCCTGATGGAGTTCCCGGGCGCGTACGTCTTCGGCTCCAACGACTACTACGGCCCCACCCTGCGCAACCCCGCCCGCTACCTGGTCGAGAAGGTCCAGGGCCGCCACGGTCTGAACGGCAACGCACAGGCGGTCGGTGTGGTCCACAACCCGTGGGAGGACCTGCGGGACGGCTTCGACGCGGCGGGCTGGCTGAACCTGACGAACACCAGGGGCACCCTGAAGATCGAGGACGCGTCGATCGAGCTGACCGGCCTGGACGACCCGCACATCAAGCGCGACCGGTACGCGGAGGTCTCGGGCGGCCCCTCAAACGCGGCGGACTTCTCGATGGGCGTCGTCCACGCCCCGTACCTGCGCGCCCTGGACTCCTTCACGGCCGACGGCTATCCGCTGATCCTGGCCGGCCACACCCACGGCGGCCAGCTCTGCATCCCCTTCTACGGCGCCCTGGTCACCAACTGCGACCTGGACACGGACCGCGTGAAGGGCCTGTCCACGCACACCTCCGAGGGCCGCACGTCCTACCTCCACGTCTCCGCGGGCTGCGGCGCCAGCCGCTACACCCCGGTCCGCTTCGCCTGCCCCCCGGAGGCGACGCTGCTGACCCTGGTGGGCCGCGAGCAGGGAGCCCTCGGGTAGCCCGAACGGCTCACCCGCATCGCCGCGGAGCGGACGTCCGCCCACGCTGGGGTGCATGACCGCCCCGATACCCAGGGACCTCCCGGGCCTCCCCGCCCTGCCGCGTACACATCCGGCGCCGACCGCGCTCTTCGCCCCCGCCAGAGCCGTCGTCCCCCTGGTACGCCGCCCGTTGACGGCGGCGTACCGCCTGCTCCTGGCGCTGCTGGCAGCGGGGGCAGTACTGGTGGAGACCCTCCTCGGCGGTCCCGCCCGGGTCCTGAGCCACTTCACGGTCCAGAGCGCCCTCCTCATGGCCCTGGTCATGCTCGCCTCGGCCCGCCGCGCCTGGAGCGCCCGCCACCCCTTGCCGGGAGCGCTCACGGGAGCGGCCCTGCTCTACGTGATCATGGCGTTCCTGACCCACCACGTCCTCCTGGCGGACGCGCCCCCGCCCTTCCCGACGACGGACGTGACCGCCGGGACGGGCCGTCTGGAGCCACTCGCCGCCCGCACCCTGCACACGGTGCTCCCCGTCGCCGCGGTACTGGACTGGCTCCTCCTCTCCCCGCCGGCTCGCCTCCGCCTCCGCCGGACCGCCACCTGGATGCTGTTCCCCCTGGTCTACCTGGCTTTCACCCTGGCCCGGGGCGAACTCCTCACCGGCTCCCCCGCCCGCTACCTCTACCCCTTCTTCGACGTCGCCCGGCACGGCTACCGGAACGTCCTCGCCAACGCCCTCCTCCTGGGCCTCGCCCTCTACGCCCTGGCCGTCCTCCTCGTGGCCCTGGACCACGCCCGCCCGAACCCGGTCCGCCGCCCCTCGAAAACCGGATTTCGTCTCCGGCTTCCAGTGGGCTAAAGTAAACGTCGTCGCCGCGAGAGCAGCGACAATCGGGGTGTAGCGCAGCTTGGCAGCGCGCTTCGTTCGGGACGAAGAGGTCGTGGGTTCAAATCCCGCCACCCCGACACTGGTCAGAGCCGACATAGGAACGTTCCTATGTCGGCTCTGACGTGTCTGGGGCCAAACGAAGTTGATCAGGCCACCGCGTCGCCCTCTTCCTGCTCTGCTGTGTCCTCCCCTTCCTGCTCTTCGGCGAAGACGTCGTCCATCGCTTCAGCACCCTTCGTGATCACGGGCCGGAGCTGCTTTCGGTAGACCGCCTCTGTGGTGGCCTGGCTGCTGTGACCGACCAAAAGGGCGGTGGTCCCCAGCGGGATGCCGTGGTCGGAAAGCAGCGACACGAAGCTGTGCCGGAGTTCCCGCGGGGTCCACTCCGGCTTCAGGCCGGTCTTCTTCACGATGGACTTGAAGTCACGCCGGACGTTCGCCGCGTCGAGCGGTTCGCCGCTCCGGGTGGTGAGGACACGGCCGGTCGGACTCCACTCCATCCCCCTCGATGCCCGCTCCTGCTGCTGCCATCGTTTGTGCTCTTCGAGCACGTCGAGCACCTGCTTCGGCGGAGCGGTGGCCCGCCGGCTCTTCCTGGTCTTCGTGTCGCCGTGCTTGCGCACGGAGCGCCACACCGCGACGTGCGGCGGCACGCCATCCCCCGTCTTCGGGAAGACGGGGTTCCAGGTGAGGGCGTGCCGGAACATCTCACTGGAGTTCGCTGAACCGCTCGGTCGCCCGGGTGCGTCCGGCGACGATGATGGTGTCGTCCGCTTCGACAACCGTTTCGGGAGTGGCATAGGTGAAGCCCTCGCCGGGGCGCTTGATGGCGACCACGGTGATGCCGTGCCGGGTGCGGACGGCGCTGTTGGACAGGGGGAGGCCGATGATGTCGGCGGGCGGGTTTGTTTTGACCATGGCGAAGTCGTCCTCGAATTCGATGTAGTCGAGCATGCGGCCCCTTACGAGGTGGGCGACGCGCTGACCCATGTCGTGCTCGGGGTAGACGACGTGGTGGACGCCGAGTTGGTCGAGGATGCGGCCGTGGGCTTCGCTGGTGGCCTTGGCCCAGACGTTCTCGATGCCGAAGGAGATCAACAGCGAGGCAGTGAGGATGCTGGCTTCCAGGTCGGTGCCGATGGCGACGACGGCACGCTCGAACTCATGGACGCCGAGCTGCCGCAAGGCGTCCTCCTTGGTGGAGTCCGCCCGCACGACATGGGTCAGGGCCCCGGAAAGCGCCTGGACGACTTCCGCGTTCTCGTCGATGCCGAGAACTTCGGTCTCCTCGTCGATGAGTTCCAGGGCCAGGGCACGGCCGAAGCGGCCCAGGCCGATCACGACAACAGAACTCCCCGGGCCTGTGCGTCGCTTCTTGGGGCTGGCTTTCCTAGCCAATGACGGGTCGCTCCTCAGGAAGGTCGTACAAACGGACGCGGCTGCGCAGGGCGAGCGCGGAGGCGACGGTGATGGGGCCGAGCCGTCCGATGAACATCAGCGCGACCAACAGCAGATGCAAACCGGTGGGCAAGCCCGCGGTGATGCCGGTCGACAGTCCCACGGTGGCGAAGGCCGAGGTGACCTCGAACAGGGACCGGTCCAGGCCGTGGTCGGTGAAGACCACGAAGGCCAGGGTGGAGACGGCGACCGCGGCCACGGACAGCAGCACCACGGTCAGCGCCTGACGTTGCAGGTCGCCGTGGAGACGGCGGTGGAAGATGTTGACCGCGCCCTCGCCGCGGATCTCCGCGTATATGACGAAGAACAGCACGGCGAAGGTGGTGACCTTGATACCGCCGGCGGTGCCGGCGCTGGCGCCGCCGATGAACATCAGCACGTCCGTGCCCAACCAGCTCGCGGGATTCATCTGGGAGGTGTCGAGGCTGTTGAACCCGGCGGTACGCGGCATGACGCCCTGGAAGAAGCCGGCCAGCAGTTTCCCGGGGGCGTGGAGAGGGCCGAGGGTGGCCGGGTTGGACCACTCGATCACGGTGATGAAGGCGCTGCCGCCGACCAGGAAGATCGCGGATGCCCACACCACGATCTTGGTGTGCAGGGACCAGGCCCGCGGCCGGTGCCCGTGGCGGCGCAGCTCGAACAGGACCGGGAAGCCCAGCCCGCCGGCGATGACCGCCAACGCGATGGGCAGGCAGATCCATGGATCGGTGACGAAGCCCATGAGGCTGTCGGAGTACAGGGCGAAGCCGGCGTTGTTGAACGCGGATACGGCATGGAAGACGCCGAGCCACACCGCCCGCGGCCAGGGCTCGTCATAGGCGGTGCCGAACCGCAGGGTCAGTACCAGTGCGGTGACCGTCTCCAGCAGCAGACTGACCTTGACCACACCGGTGACGACCGAGCGGACATCCCCCAGCCCCAGGGTCTTGGTCTCCGCGGCTGCGGTCAGCCGTGCCTTGAGGCCGATGCGGTGCGACACCAGCAGGACCAGCAGGGAGGCGAAGGTCATGATGCCGAAACCGCCCACCTGGATGAGCCCGAGGATCACCGCCTGTCCGAAGCCGGTCCAGTAGCCGGGCGTGTCGACAACGGCCAGACCGGTCACACACACCGCGGAGGTGGAGGTGAACAACGCCTCCACGGCACTCGCACCGCCCGGACCGGCCTTGGCCACGGGCAGCATCAGCAGACCGGTCCCAGCCGCGACCGCCGCGGCGAAACCCGTCACGACCACCTGCGCCGGATGCCGCAGACGTGGCCATCGCCGAGTCACCACAACAGGCCTTCCGCTTCGCGGAAAGGCATCACGATTGTTCGCACTGGGAGACGATAGACAATACCCCCACTGCTCTCGGCAGCAGGCCCTGTTCTCCGTCCACCCGGGACAACGCGGCCGAACGCAAGCGTGGGGCTCCCATGGTGGCGGTCACCACCCGCCCGGCTCTCCCCCTGGCCCTACCGAGGCCGCGCACGCATGTCCGCCCGGCGCAGCGACAGGCACGACGCCGGGAGGGCAGGGACGAGTCACCGGTTCACTCGTCTCCGCCTCCCGGCGTCGGGCGCCTGTCCCGGCGACCTCAGTGACCGGTGCGGACGGCCACAGTTGCGGTCATGGCCGGTGAAGCGCGGGGGTCAGGCGGTGGCGCTCTTGCGGCGGCGCGCGACGAACATGGTGCCGACACCGAGGGCGACGGCGGCGCCGCCTGCGAGTGCGATGGCCGGGAGGGCGGAACTGGAGCCGGTTTCGGCGAGGCGGCCCTGCGGGTCGATCTGGGTGTTGCCCACCGGCTTGACCGGAAGCGGCTTGGCGCCGCCCTGCGGCTTGGCGTCACCGGTGTCGGCCGGGGTGGAGCCGGCGGCCAGGGTGCCGAACTCGTAGCAGCCGTCGTCGCCGGAGCGGACGCAGTCACCCTCTGCTTACGCGTAGCCACCGGCAGGACCCGCGCGTGGAATCGTTCGCCGGCCTCGGCTGAGGGACACGAGGCCGGCCGGCAGCCGCTCACGGGCATGTGGGGGCAGATCCGCACGCGGACGGGGCGGCACGAGGTGCGCAAGGCGACCAGCGCGATCGTCCCGGCTACTTCGGGTCGCGGTTGAACTGCGCCGTCGACCAGCGGGAGCCGACGACGATCAGGGCGACGCACCAGGCGATCGCGATCCAGCCGTTGTTGCCGATCCCGGTGCCGAGGAGGAGGCCGCGGAGGGTTTCGATGGCGGGGGTGAAGGGCTGGTACTCGGCGATCGGCTGGAACCAGCCCGGCATCGTGTCGGCCGGGATGAAGGCGCTGGAGATGAGCGGCAGAAGGATCAGCGGCATGGCCATATTGCCGGCCGCCTCGGGGTTCGGACTGATCGCGCCCATGCCGACCGCGATCCAGGTGAGTGCCAGGGCGAACAGCGTGATCAGCCCGAACGCCGCGATCCACTCCAGTGCCGTGGCGTCCGTGGATCGGAAGCCCATCGCCACCCCGACGGCGCCGACGAGGACCACGCTCATCACGCACTGCAGCACACCGCCGGCGACATGCCCGACGAGCAGGGCCCCCCGGTAGACCGCCATCGTGCGGAAACGGGCGGTGAGCCCCTGGGTCATGTCCATGCAGACGGACACCGCGGCTCCGATCACGGTGCTGCCGACGGTCATCAGCAGCAGGCCGGGGACGATGTAGGCGAGGTAGTCGGAGCGGTCGCCACCGCTGATGCCGGCGCTCATCACGTCGCCGAAGACGTAGACGAAGAGCAACAGCATCATGACCGGCGTGAGCAGAAGGTTCAGGGTCCCTGACGGGTAGCGCCATGCGTGCAGCAGGTTGCGGCGCAGCATCGTGGACGAGTCGCGCACGGCGAGGGAGAGGGAGTTCATCGGGCGGACTCCTTGGGCTGGTCCGGGACGTTGGCGCCGCCGGTCAGGGCGAAGAACACGTCGTCGAGGTCGGGGGTGTGGACGGTCAGTTCGTCCGCCTCGACGCCGGCGGAGTCGAGCCGGTCGAGAAGGGAGCGCAGTTCGCGCTGGCTGCCGTCGCTGGGGACGGAGAGCGACAGTGCCTCGTCGTGCCGGGTGACCTCGCACAGGGCGGAGGCCGCGGACCGGTAGTCGGCCGGGTCGGTGAAGCGGAGCCGGACGTGTCCGCCGGGGACGAGGCGCTTGAGCTCCTCGGCGCTCCCCTCGGCGGCGATCCTGCCGTCGTTCAGCACCACGATGCGGTCGGCGAGTTCGTCGGCCTCCTCCAGGTACTGGGTGGTGAGGAGGACGGTGACGCCGCCGGTGACCAGTTCGCGGATGATCTGCCACATGGTGTGGCGGGAGCGCGGGTCGAGGCCGGTGGTCGGCTCGTCGAGGAAGATGATCCGCGGGCTGCCGACCAGGGTCATGGCGATGTCGAGGCGGCGCTTCATGCCGCCGGAGTAGGTGGAGGCGGGCTTCTCCGCCGCCCCGGTGAGGTCGAACCGCTCCAGCAGCTCGGCGGCGACCCGCCGCCCCCGTGCACGGGGGAGGTGGTGCAGGTCCGCCATCAGGAGCATGTTCTCCTCGCCGGTGATCAGGTCGTCCACGGCGGAGAACTGCCCGGTGACACCGATTCCGGCCCGGACCGCCTGCGGGGCGTCGGCCAGGTTGTGTCCGCCGACGTGCAGTTCGCCTTCGTCGGCGGTGACGAGCGTGGACAGGATCTTGACGACGGTGGTCTTGCCTGCGCCGTTCGGGCCGAGCAGTGCGAACACGGACCCGGCCGGGATGTGCAGATCGATGCCGTCGAGGACGAGCTTTTCGCCGTATGACTTACGTAGTCCGACGGCGGAGACGGCGGCGGGCGACGGACGACCACCCTCTTGATCGAATGTGGGCATGACAAATAAAGGCATCGCGGCTTCCTTTCGGAGGCTGGAGAGACAGGGGGAACGGAAGCTGTTCCGGACTTGGACCGAGCGACCGGCAGCGACTGCACGCCAGGCGTGGCGCCCGGGGAACGGCGTCGAACGGCCTGGCGGCGGGGAACTGTCCGCCGGGGCGTCGGCGGGGAACTGCCCGCCGGGCGTCGACGGGGCCGGGTCAGATCTCCCGGCGGGCTCGATCACCTCGACGAACGGGGTCCGCGGCGGGTTCCGGGGCCGGCCGGCCCGCGTCCGTTCGTACTGTGCCGGGGCGAACGAACCGCGTGGGCGGACTGCACCGCTCGCACGAGGTGTTGGGTGTCACTTCCCGGTCGTGCCGGGTTCCTCGCTGATGGACTCCTGGTAGACGTCCGCATAGGTGCGGGAGTCCTTGACCAGCTCGTCGCAGAAAGCGGCCACGTCCGTGCCGATGAGCTCCAGGACCCCCTTGCCCGCGGCGACGCCCTCCTCGAAGAAATCGACGATCCCGGGCAGCAGGGGTCCGTCGTGCAGGTCGACCGGTCCGACCTTGAACAGGTACTTCTGCATCTCCTTGTAGACGATCTGGTAGTCCGGCGGGAGCGCCTTGACCCGCGCCGTGTGCGCCCGCCACTGCTTCTTGCCCTCGATGATGTCCTGGATGCCCACGTCAGCCTCCCAGCCGGCTCAATTTCCTCGCGACGTTCCTGTTCAACTGCTCGCGCCACCGGTCGCGATAGGTCCGGGCCCCTTCTCCACCGGCCAGCGCCGTGCAGAAGCCCCGGACGTCGTCGCCGAGCACCTCGTGGACGCTCTGCCCGTCCGCCGCCGTCTCCTCGAGCAGCCCCAAGGCGGCGTCGATGATCGGCGTCAGGTTGCGGCCGGTGAAGTCCCCATGGGGAAGGAGGTGTGCCTTGATCTGTCCCCACGCCGCCCGGTAGTCGTCCGGCAGGGCCTCGGCCCGGGCTTCGAACGCCTTCCAGTCCCTGGTGAGATCACTGCCCGTGATCTTCTCCCAGAAGTTCATCCCTCACCCTCCTTGAGTCTGTCGATGCGTGATGAGACGTACTGCCATTTCGTCCAGAACTTCGCGAGCTCCTCGCGTCCGGCGTCGTTGAGGGCGTAGAACTTGCGCGGCGGACCGACCCCGGACGGCCGTTTCGTCACTTGGACGAGTCCGTTCCTCTCCAGGCGCAGCAAGATGGTGTACACGGTCCCCTCGACGACGTCGACGAAGCCGAGTTCGTTCAGCCGGCGGGTGATGGCGTACCCGTAGGTTTCCTCGCTGCCGATGATCTGGAGCACGCACCCTTCGAGCGTGCCCTTCAGCATCTCCGTCAGGTCGTCCATCGTGAGCCTGCCCTCCTCGGCCCAACAGTACTGTGTAGTACTGAGTACCACTACACAGTAGCACTGACTAGTGGGCGGCGTCACCGGGCGGGCGGCGGCCTTCCACGGTGGCGGAGAACCGGCCGTAGCCGTACACGGATGCCGCCGAGGAACCGAGGACCAGGACGAGGACCGCACAGGTGCGGCAGTGCTGCGACCGGTCACGTTGCCGACCGCGGTCGCCGTCTGGTGTGGTGGTTCGGGGAACCGAGGCCCGGGAAGGATCGACGACATGATCATTTTTGGCACCAAGGGGTATCTGCACCAGCTGGCGATACTGACGCTGGTGTGCGCGCAGTGCGGGAACCCCGCCGCGCACACGCTCAGGAAGCGGGTCACCAAGTTCACCCTGTTCTTCGTGCCGCTGTTCCCGGTCTCCACGAAGTACGCGACGCAGTGCACCTTCTGCGGCGCGGAGCAGAAGGTGACCGGGGAACAGGCCGAGCAGCTCCAGGCGCAGGCCCTCGGCGGCGGTCAGGGGTACGGGCAGCAGGCGCAGCAGCAGCCCTACCGGCCGTAGCCGGCCGCGGTCCACGCCGCTCCACGCCTCGTCGTACGGGTCCTGCGGGACCGGGACCGGTTCGGGGAGGCGAGGTGGCGGGACGCCTCGTCGTGCGTCTCCTCCTCCCGGCCGTCCTCCGGTTCCTCCGTTCCGCTCGGGGGAGATGTGGTGAGGGCCACGAGCCGGGTGTGCCTCCGGTACGTACGGGCGCGAGCGAACGGGGCCGCGCCCGGGCCCCTCCCCCTCGGTGCGGAGGGCAGGGCGCGGCCTGGAACCACCCGCCACGATGAGGCAGTCTCTTCCCCTGTGGTGAGCTTCCTTCCCAACCCGGCCCTGCCGAGCGACCCGTCGGCGCACATGGTGGTGTGCGGGGACGACGGGCTCGCGCACCGGCTCGCCGCCGAACTGCGCGGCGTGTACCGCGAGCAGGTGACCCTCGTCGTGCCGCCGACCGGGCGCGGCGTGCGGCAGCCGATGGCCGGGCGGGCCCGTGCGGCCTCCGTGGCCCTGATCGACCGGGTCGTGACCGTGGTCAACCGGGGCAACGGCGGGTCCGGCGACACCCTGGCGCCCGGTGAGCGGGTCGTGGAGGCCGCCGAGCCGACCGAGGCCGTACTCGCCGGGGCCGGGGTGGAACGCGCCGCCGCGCTGGCGCTGGTGTACGACGACGACGAGACCAACATCCGTGCCGCCCTGACCGCCCGCCGGCTCAACCCCCGGCTGCGGCTCGTCCTCCGGCTGTACAACCGGCGGCTCGGACAGTACATCGAGGAACTGCTCGATCAGGCAGCCGGGTTGACGGGCGGCGACGGCGCACCGGGACGCGGTGGGACCGATGGGGCCGACATCTCCACCACCGTGCTGTCCGACGCCGACACGGCCGCGCCCGCACTGGTCGCCACCGCGCTCGTCGGCAGCGGCAAGGTCGTCGACGCGGAGGGGCTGCTGCTGCGGGCGGTGGAGCGCCGCCCTCCGGGCCCGGGCGAGGTGGCCGACCCGGGTCTGTGCACCCTCGCACTGCTCTCCGCCACCAGCAACGACCCCGCGGGGGACGAGGGTTCGGAGGACAGCGGCGAGCAGGGGCCGCGGCTGCTGCCCGATGCGGCGGCGGTTGCGGCGGCGACCGGGCGGGGGACCGTGGTGCTGGAGCAACTGTCGTACTCCGGGCCCCCGTTGCCGACCCGACGGGGCGGACCGCCGTTCGCCTCGCTGTTCTCGCCACGCTTGCGGTGGTCGCTGGCGGGGCTGGTGGCGGCGGTGGTCGCGCTCGCCGTCGCGCTGACGGTGGTGGCACGGGACAACCCGCTGCACGCCACGTACGTCACACTGCTCGACCTCTTCGCGATCAACGAGCCCGCGCACCACGAGAGCACCGGGCGGCAGGTGCTGCAACTGCTGTCCATGCTGGTGGGGGTGCTGCTGCTGCCGGTGCTGCTGGCGGCGGTGCTGGAGGCTCTGGGGACGTTCCGCACGGCGTCGGCGCTGCGGAAGCCGCCGCGCGGGCTGAGCGGGCACATCGTGCTGCTCGGACTGGGAAAGATCGGGACGCGGGTACTGACGCGGCTGCGGGAGCTGCACATTCCGGTGGTGTGCGTCGAGGCCGACCCGGAGGCGCGGGGCATGGCCGTGGCGCGGCGGCTACGGGTGCCGGTGGTGCTGGGGGACGTCACGCAGGAGGGGGTCCTGGAAGCCGCGAAGATCCACCGCGCGGACGCGTTACTGGCCCTGACCAGCGCGGACACGACGAATTTGGAGTCGGTGCTGTACGCACGGTCCGTACGGCCCGACCTGCGGGTGGTGCTGCGGCTGTACGACGACGACTTCGCGAAGGCGGTGTACCGGACGCTGCGGACCGCGCACCCCTCTGCGCTGACGCGGAGCCGGAGTGTCTCGCATCTGGCCGCGCCCGCGTTCGCCGGCGCGATGATGGGGCGGCAGATCCTGGGGGCGATCCCGGTGGAACGGCGGGTGCTGCTGTTCGCGGCGGTCGTCGTGGGCGGGTGCGCACCGTTGGAGGGGCGGACGGTGGGGGAGGCGTTCCGGGCGGGGGCCTGGCGGGTGCTGGCGCTGGACACGGCGGGGTCCGCCTCCGGCGAGGAGGGAGCGCCGGGGTCCGGGCTGGTGTGGGACCTCCCCGACACGTACGTGCTGCGCGCCGAGGACCGGGTGGTGCTGGCCGCCACCCGGCGGGGGCTGGCGGAGCTGTTGGGACCGCGGGCGCGGAGCGCGACGTAGCGCTTGCCGCTGGGCGCCGGGTGGGCCTCGCCCGCCCACGTCTGCACGGTGCGCGGAGCTGCCGCTGGGCGGGGGCTGGCTTCACTTGCCCGCGCACGTGGGGCGCCGCTGCGCCCACCCGTGCCGCCCCAGCGGCACGACGCCGTGGCTACGGAGGCGCAGGGGGTGGGTGCCGCCCCCTGCGGCACGACGGCCCGCAGTGGTGCGTGACCGCCCCGCAGCTGCGGGGCGGCTCGGTCGCCCGCGGCTATGCGGGGAGGTGTTCGGCTGCGAAGGCGAGCTCCCGGCGGACCTGTTTGATGCGTTCGTCGACCACCAGGGAGCCGTGGCCGGCGTCATAGCGGTAGACCTCGTGGACCGCGTCGCGGGACTCGAGGCGTTTGACGTAGTTCTCGATCTGCTGGATGGGGCAGCGGGGGTCGTTGACGCCCGCCGAGATGTAGACCGGGGCCTTGACCTGGTCGACGTAGGTGATCGGGGAGGACGCCTCGAAGCGCTCCGGGACCTCCTCCGGGGTACCGCCGAGCAGCGTGCGGTCCATCGCCTTCAGGGCTTCCATCTCGTCGTGGTACGCCGTGACGTAGTCGGCGACCGGAACCGCCGCGATGCCCACCGCCCACGCGTCGGGCTGCGTGCCGATGCCGAGCAGGGTGAGGTAGCCGCCCCAGGAACCGCCGGTGAGGACAAGCCGGGCCGGGTCGGCGAGACCGGAGGTGACCGCCCACTCCCGCACCGCCGCGATGTCCTCCAGCTCGATCAGGCCCACCCGGTGCTTCAGCGCGTCGGTCCAGGCACGGCCGTAGCCCGTGGAGCCCCGGTAGTTGACGCGGACCACCGCGTAGCCGTGGTCGACCCAGGCGGCCGGGCCGGCCGCGAAGGAGTCGCTGTCGTGCCAGGTGGGGCCGCCGTGGATGTCGAAGACCGTCGGGAGCGGACCGTTCGCGCCGGCCGGCTTCTGGACGAGCGCGTGGATGCGCCCGCCCGGACCCTCCACCCACACGTCCTCCACCGGCACCGATCCGGGCGACTTCATCCCGGGCGGGTCGAGGACCATCCCGCCCGTCGTGGACCGCACCGCCGGCGGCCGGGCCGCCGACGACCACAGGTACTCCACACTGCCGTCGGGCCGGGCCGTCGCACCCGAGACCGCGCCGCGCGGGGTGGGGATCCTCACCAGCCGGCGTTCGGCCAGGTCGTAGCGGAACAGTTCGCCGCGGGCCTCGAAGCCGTGCACGACGAGCAGTCCCGTGCCGTCCGGATACCACTCGGCGCTCACGTCACCGGGCAGCTCCAGCGCGAGGTCGGTCTCCTCCCCCGTCGCCGCGTCCCACACCAGGGGCTCCCAGCGTCCGCGCCGCTGGTGCCCGATGAGCAGCCGGGTGTCGCCCGCCACCGGCGCGAAGCCCAGCACCTCGAGACCCAGCTCCCGCGTGCCGCCCTCGGTGTCGTCGAGCTCGGCGACCGTCGTGCCGTCGGGCCGCAGCACCCGCAGCGCGGAGTGCATCGCGTCACCGTGCTCGGTGTGCTCCACCGCGATCAGCGAACCGTCGTGGGAGAGGTCCCCGACGCCCGCCGACTCGCGGTGCCGGTAGATCTCCACGGGCCCCTCGCCCGTGCGGGCCAGGTGGATCGTCGTGCCGTCCTCGTCCGTGGAACGGCCCACGACCGCCGTGCGGCCGTCCCTGCCCAGCGCGAGTCCCGCCGGGTACGAGGGGTCGAGGCCCGGTACCGCGAGCTCGTCCTCGCCGCCCGCGAACCGCTGCCGACGCCACACGCCGAACTCGTCGCCGTCCTTGTCGTCGAACCACCAGATCCACTCGCCGTCCGGCGAGAGCACGCCGTCCGTCGTGCCGTTGGGCCGGTCCGTCACCTGCCGCTGCTCGCCCGTCGCCCGGTCCCAGGCGTACAGCTCGTACGTCCCCGTCGCGTTCGACACGAACAGGGAGCGGTCGGGGGCGTCCTCCGCCCAGTCGGGCAGGGACACCCGGGGCGCCCGGAAGCGCTTCTCCCAGTCGGGCATGTCCGCGCCCTGTTCCACTCGCTCGGTCTGGTGGTCCGCCCGGCCCGGCGCGTCGAACGCGTTGCTCTCAGTCATGACCCCATACTGCCCGTCCGGGAGGGCATCGCGCCGCCGAGCCCCTCAGCCTGTGGACAACTTCTTCCCGGTCTTTCACCGACGCCTCGCGGGGACGGCCCGCGGCACGGCGACCCCGCGGGACGTGAACCGCCCGCAAACCCGTACCGTTGAGGGCGTGTACCGGTTTCTGCTGACGCCCCGCTGGTGGGGGATCAACGTCTTCCTGCTGCTCTCCATCCCCTTCTGCGTCTTCATGGGGTCCTGGCAGCTGGGCCGGTTCGAGGACCGGGTGGACAGCCACCGCGACGCCGAGGCGCGGATCGCCACGGACAAGCGGGAGGTGGCCAGGCCGCTGGACGAGCTGCTGCCCGTGACCAAGGCCACCTCCGGCAGGCAGGCCACCGCGAGCGGCCGGTACGACACCCAGCTGCTGGTGCCCGACCGCACGCTGGACGACAAGGAGGGCTACTACGTCCTGACCCTGCTGCGCACCGGCACCGGCCGCGCGCTGCCCGTCGTCCGGGGCTGGCTGCCCGGCACCCCCGACCCGGCCGAGGTGCCCGCGGCACCCACCGGTGAGGTCACCGTCACCGGCGCGCTCCAGGCGTCCGAGACCCCGGGCAGCAACGGTGTCAGCGCCCGCGGCGGACTGCCCGAGGGGCAGACGGCGGCGATCAGCTCGGCGTCGCTGGTGAACCTCGTGGAGTACGACGTGTACGACGCCTGGGTCACGCTCAACCGGGGCGACTCGGGGATGCGGGCGGTGCCGGCGACCGTGCCGGGCGGCACCGGGCTGGACCTGAAGGCGTTCCAGAACCTCGGCTACACCGCCGAGTGGTTCGCCTTCGTCGGCTTCGTGATCTTCATGTGGTTCCGCCTGCTCCGCCGCGAGGTGGAGCAGGCCCGCGACGCGGAACTGGGCCTGGTCCCGGACGGGAACCAGGACGAGGACCAGGCCGGGAAGCGGGAACCGGAGCAGTCGAGTCCGTCAGCGGTCTGACAGCGGACCGGACCGGACCGACGGACCGACAGCAGCCACCGGAGAACGCCCCGTCACGCCCCCGTCAGCAGGCCCGTGTAGTACACCGTACCCGCGCACGCGTTGCTCAGCGTCGTGGTGGCCGAGCCGGTGCCCGTGGGCGGCGTGTACGTCACCGCCACACCGCCGTCCCCGACGCCGTCCTCCCTGACCAGCTGGGCGACCGTGCCGCTGTCGGCGTCCGTGGACGCACCGGCCGTCGTGGTCGGGGCGCCGCTCGGGGTCGGGTCGGGCGAGGGCTCGCCGGTGTCGCCGCCCGTGCTGCCGCCCGGAGCCGTGCAGGTCTCGGAGGGCACCCAGGCGAACTTCACCTCGTACGCCGCCCCCGGCTTGAGCACCAACTGCGCTGCCTCCAGCGACGGGTCGGGCAGTCCGGCCGCCGCGTCCCCCGCCACATGCCGCGCCGAACCCACCTTCCCGGTGTCGGCGGCGCCCTGCGGGACCACGTTCACGGAGCCGGCGGCCTCGACGGTACAGATCGCGGTGGAGACGTTGACGACCCGGAACGAGCCGTAGACCGCGCCCGTGGAATCGGGGGCGTTGCTGAACGCCGTCGCCGGGCCGAGCTGGGCGGCGGTGCAGGCGGGCGTCCCGGCGGCGGCGCTGGGCGAGGGGGCGGTCCCCTCCGTCGCGCCCGTACCGGAGCCGGGGCTCGCCCCGTCCTCGTCCTCGTCCTTCCTGTCGTTCCTGCCGGTCCCCTCGATCTGGTCCGAAGCGCCGCCCGCGGTGCTCTCACCGCCCTCCGGGTCCTTGCCCTGTCCGGTGCCGCCCTGCGCCTGCGCGGCGTGGCCGACGGCGGAGGGATCGGCGTCGGAGCCGGTGCCGCCGGAGACGTGGACGAGGGCGGGGACGGCGGTGCCGAGGAAGAGGGCGGCGGCGGCCGCGCCGACGAGGGCCTGGCGCTTGCGGGCCCGGCGGGCGGGGACGGCCCGGCGCAGGTGGTCCAGGGTGCCGTCGGTCGGCTCCACCTCCCGCACCGCCTGCCGCAGCAGGGTACGCAGTGCCAGCTCGTCCGCGTCGAGCCCCTCGGAGCCCTGTCCGTCCAAACCGTCGTTCACAGTTCCGTTCCCAGCGTGCGTGTGCTTCGGTTCGTTCCCGTCTCCGGATCCCCCCGCCTCCTCGGGCGCGGACACGCCCTCGGACTCCCGCGCGGCGCCGGACGGGCGGGAGGCCCCCCGGTCCTCCGGCCCGTGCTCCTCGCGCCGCGCGCCCTCGCCGTCGCTCATGCCGGCTCCTCCATGACCAGCCGCAGCGCCGCGATGCCGCGGGAGCCGTACGCCTTCACCGAGCCCAGCGAGATGCCGAGGGTCTCGGCGACCTGCGCCTCGGTCATGTCCGCGAAGTAGCGCAGCACCAGCACCTCGCGCTGGCGGCGCTGCAGGCCCTTCATCGCCTTGATGAGGGAGTCGCGCTCCAACTGGTCATAGGCGCCCTCCTCCGCGCTCGCCATGTCGGGCATGGGCTTGGAGAGCAGCTTGAGGCCGAGGATGCGGCGGCGCAGCGCGGAGCGGGACAGGTTGACGACCGTCTGGCGCAGATAGGCCAGGGTCTTCTCCGGGTCCCGGACGCGCTTGCGGGCGGAGTGGACGCGGATGAACGCCTCCTGCACGACGTCCTCGCAGGAGGCGGTGTCGTCGAGGAGGAGCGCCGCGAGGCCCAACAGCGAGCGGTAGTGCGCGCGGTAGGTCTCGGTGAGGTGGTCGACGGTGGTGCCGGCCGCCACGACGTCGTCGGCGCCGTCGCGCTGATTCGGTATGCGGGCGGGGCGTGCTGCGGGCATGGGCGCGATCACCGGCATGCCGCCGGACGCGCCGGACATGCGGGGTCGGCGAGCCTGGCGGGGCGGCCGAAGGGCCGTGCCGCGCGACGCTGTGAAGTCGAGTACCTCAGCCACGCCAGTTGGACACGCTTCCCCTGGCAAGGGTTGTACGCGCCGGGCGTCACTTTTACGGCGGCCGGTCGGGCCGGTCGGCGGGCCGCGTCAGGCAGCACCACCGACAGCACATCAAATGCCCTCATGCGTCCCGCTCTTCCCCTGTGTCCCATATGAACGGACGTCCCCACGCCCGGTTCCGGACGTCCCCACGCCCGGAGAGCACCGCCCCCACGCTCCCCGGTGAGGGTGACCGCAAAGACGCTCCCCGCCCTCCGCACGGTTGCGGAGAACGGGGAGGTGGATCCTCGTGCGAGCCCCGCTCAATCCTCGGCTGCCGGAACGTCCCGATCAAGAGGCTCCGGCCGGGAATCCGGCTCGCAAGACTTAAATAGATCCTACAAACGAATGCCGTGCGATTCAGAACTTTTCACTGTTCAACCACTACGAGTTCGGCGACCTGCGCGGTGTTGAGCGCCGCCCCCTTGCGCAGGTTGTCCCCGCACACGAAGAGCTCCAGCGCGGTGGGGTCGTCCAGGGCCCGCCGTACCCGCCCGACCCAGGTCGGATCGGTGCCGACGACGTCGGCGGGGGTGGGGAACTCCCCAGCGGCCGGGTTGTCGAACAGGACCACGCCGGGCGCCGTGGCGAGGATCTCGCGCGCCTTGTCGACGGTGACCTCTCCCTCGAAGCGGGCGTGCACGGTGAGGGAGTGCGTGGTGACCACCGGGACGCGTACGCAGGTGACCGCCACGGGCAGGTGGGGCAGGCCGAGGATCTTGCGGGTCTCGTCCCGTACCTTCATCTCCTCCGAGGACCAGCCGTCCTCGCGCAGTGACCCGGCCCACGGCACGACGTTCAGCGCGACCGGCTCCGGGAACGGCCCGGTGTTGTCCCCCACGGCCCGCCGTACGTCGCCGGGGCGGGTTCCCAGCTCCGTGCCGGCCACCAGGGACAGCTGTTCGCGCAGGGTCCGCACGCCCGCGTGTCCGGCGCCGCTGACCGCCTGGTACGAGGAGACCACCAGCTCGCGCAGGCCGAACTCGGCGTGCAGCGCGCCCAGCGCGACGATCATCGACAGGGTGGTGCAGTTCGGGTTCGCGACGATCCCGCGCGGGCGCCTCCGCACGGCGTGCGGGTTGACCTCGGGAACGACGAGCGGCACCTCGGGGTCCATCCGGAACGCGCCGGAGTTGTCGACCACCACCGCGCCCCGCGCGGCGGCGACGGGCGCCCACCGCTCGGCGACCTCGTCGGGTACGTCGAACATCGCGACGTCGACCCCGTCGAAGGCCTCCTCGGTGAGCGCCACGACCTCGGCCTCCTCCCCGCGCACGGCCAGCTTGCGGCCGGCCGAGCGCGGGGAGGCGATCAGTCGGATCTCGCCCCAGACGTCCGCCCGCTGGGACAGGATCTGGAGCATGACCGTGCCGACGGCCCCGGTCGCTCCCACGACCGCGAGCGTCGGCCGCCCGGAACGTCCGGGCCCCGCGGCGCCGGCCATCAGCGGCCGGTGCCTCCGTAGACCACGGCCTCGTCGGTGTCGGAGTCGAGCCCGAACGCGGAGTGCACGGCGCGGACGGCCTCCGGCACGTCGTCCTTGCGGGTGACGACCGAGATGCGGATCTCGGAGGTCGAGATCAGCTCGATGTTCACACCGGCGTCGCTGAGCGCCGTGAAGAAGTCGGCCGTGACGCCGGGGTTGGTCTTCATCCCCGCGCCGACCAGGGAGATCTTGCCGATCTGGTCGTCGTAGCGCAGGGAGTCGAAGCCGATCGCGGCCTTGTTCTTCTCCAGCGCGTCGATGGCCTTGCGGCCCTCGGTCTTCGGCAGGGTGAAGGAGATGTCCGTCAGCCCCGTGGACGCGGCGGACACGTTCTGCACGACCATGTCGATGTTGATCTCGGCATTGGCGATCGTGCGGAAGATCGAGGCGGCCTCGCCGGGCTTGTCCGGCACGCCGACGACCGTGACCTTGGCCTCGGAGGTGTCGTGCGCGACACCGGAGATGAGAGCCTGCTCCACCTGCTTGTCCCCTTGCTTCATCGGCTCGCTGCTGACCCACGTGCCCTGCAGTCCGCTGAAGGACGAACGGACGTGGATCGGGATGTTGTACCGGCGGGCGTACTCCACACAGCGGTGGAGCAGCACCTTGGACCCGGAGGCCGCCAGCTCGAGCATGTCCTCGAACGCGATCCGGTCGATCTTCCGGGCCTTGCTCACCACGCGCGGGTCGGCGGTGAACACACCGTCCACGTCCGTGTAGATCTCGCACACCTCGGCGTCGAGCGCGGCGGCGAGGGCGACGGCGGTGGTGTCGGAACCACCGCGACCCAGCGTGGTGATGTCCTTGGTGTCCTGGCTGACGCCCTGGAAGCCGGCGACGATGGCGATGTTGCCCTCGTCCACCGACGCCTTGATCCGGCCCGGCGTGACATCGATGATGCGGGCTTTGTTGTGGACCGAGTCGGTGATGACACCTGCCTGGCTGCCGGTGAAGCTCTGGGCGTTGTGTCCCAGGTTCTTGATCGCCATGGCCAACAGGGCCATGGAGATCCGCTCTCCGGCGGTCAGCAGCATGTCGAGTTCGCGCCCGGCAGGGATCGGGGAAACCTGCTCGGCGAGATCGATCAGCTCGTCCGTCGTGTCGCCCATCGCGGAAACCACGGCGACCACCTGGTGGCCGTTCTTCTTGGCTTCCACGATCCGTTTGGCGACGCGCTTGATGCCCTCGGCATCGGCTACGGAGGAGCCTCCGTACTTCTGCACGACAAGGCCCACGTGCGCTCCTCGCTCAGTCCGTCGTTTTCCGCAGTCGGCACACACAGGTGTCCGCTGCGGTCGGCTCAGTCTATCGAGCGTCCGAAAAACCCCTCTGCGATATCGCATGATGAGACATCCGGCCACTCGTGCAGGGGGCTCCTGCCCATCCCGGCCCGGCCCACTCGGAAAAGCGACCCGCGTCACACGGCGGGTTCGGTCGACGAGGTCGTCGACGGGCTCGGTGCCGCTCGGACACGTCGACCGGGCAGTCGTCCGGTCGACGGACTCATCGGACGTTTCCGTCCCCGTCCGCCCGGTCCGCCACCGCGTATCCGGGCACGGACGGCCATCGGACGGTCAGCACGGCCGACTCCTCCTCCGCGGACCAGGAGTGGTCGGTTCCGCGCCCTCACACGACGTGGTCGCCCTGCTCTTCCAAAACGATGCGGCGGCCGGGGGTTCCACCCGCAACCGGCCGCTGACGAGGAGCAGGAGAGCGGTGCGTTCCTCGCCCTCCCCCACTGCGCCCGCTCGTCGCCGCGCGGATGGACGCCCCACCTGGCCTCCACCGCCTCGCTGTGCCGCGGGTCCCCGGCGTCCTCGAAGCGACCGAGGATCCGGCCCCGGCCCAGCGCCGCGTCCCTGCCCGCGTTGCCCACGCACACGCGGCCGGTCAGGTGAGCGGCCGCACGCCCAGCGGGGTGCCGATCTCCTCGGCCATGACCTTGCCCGCCTCGAACTCCAGGGTGTCGTCGCCCATGCCCTGGTCGGTGTCCAGGCCGTCGAGTTCGGCGAGGGGCTGGTTGAGGCGGACGTGGGCGACCACCGACTGGAGGGCGCGCAGGGCCGCGGACGCCGTGGAGCCCCAGTTGGAGAAGTAGGAGAACTGCCACCACCACAGGGCTTCCGTGGTGCGGCCGGCCTTGTAGTGGGCCAGGCCGTGGCGGAGGTCGGTGACGACGTCGGTGAGGTCGTCGGAGATCCGGGCCGGGACCGGGGCCTTGCGGGGCTCGTAGGGGTCGAAGACCTCCGAGTAGACGTCGATCGGCTCCAGCATACGGGCGAGGTTCTCGCGGAGTTCGTCCACGTCGGCCTCGGGACCCAGGTCGGGTTCGTAGCGCTCCTCGGGGACGATGTCCTCGTGTGCGCCCAGGCGGCCACCGGCCAGGAGGAGCTGGGAGACCTCCAGGAGGAGGAAGGGGACGGCCGAGTCCGGCTCGTCGCCCTTCGCGACCTCCGTGACGGCGACCAGGAAGCTCTCGATCTGATCCGCGATCTGGACCGCGAAGTCGTCCGGGTTCTGGTCCGTCGCGTGCAGCGTGGCATCAGACATCTAGGAGTCGTCTCCCCTCGA
The DNA here is from genome assembly GCF_041380215.1 of Streptomyces pimonensis. NCBI lineage: Bacteria > Bacillati > Actinomycetota > Actinomycetes > Kitasatosporales > Streptomycetaceae > Streptomyces > Streptomyces pimonensis. Next base: position 70,975 of record NZ_JAHWZY010000009.1, on the reverse strand, counting down.
AGGCGCGGCCGAGGGTCACCTCGTCCGCGTATTCCAGGTCGCCGCCCACCGGGAGGCCGCTGGCCAGGCGGGTGACCTTCAGGCCCATGGGCTTGATCATGCGGGCGAGGTACGTCGCCGTGGCCTCGCCCTCGAGGTTGGGGTCCGTGGCCAGGATGAGCTCCGTGACGGTGCCGTCGGCCAGGCGGGCCAGGAGCTCCCGAATGCGCAGGTCGTCCGGGCCCACCCCGTCGATGGGACTGATCGCGCCGCCGAGGACGTGGTAGCGCCCGCGGAACTCACGGGTCCGCTCGATCGCCACGACGTCCTTGGGCTCCTCCACGACACAGATGACGGCCGGGTCGCGGCGGGTGTCGCGGCAGATGTTGCACTGCTCCTCCTGCGCGACGTTCCCACAGGTCGCGCAGAAGCGGACCTTCGCCTTGACCTCCATCAGCGCGTGCGCCAGACGCCGTACGTCCGTCGGTTCCGCCTGGAGGACGTGGAAGGCGATCCGCTGCGCGCTCTTGGGACCGACGCCGGGCAGCCGCCCCAGTTCGTCGATGAGGTCCTGGACCACGCCTTCGTACAACGGACTGCCGTCCTTCCTGGTGTTCCTTCAGTACGTACGGTAGAGGCCCGCGGGCCGTCCCGGAAAGGCCGGAGAGGTCAGAAGGGGAGGCCGGGAACGCCACCGCCGCCCAGCCCCTGGGCCAGCGGGCCGAGCTTCTGCTGCTGGAGGGTCTGCGCGTTCTCGTTGGCCGCCTGGACCGCCGCGACGATCAGGTCGGCGAGGGTCTCGGTGTCCTCCGGATCCACCGCCTTCGGGTCGATCACGAGGCCGCGCAGCTCGCCCGAGCCGGTGACGGTGGCCTTCACCAGGCCACCTCCCGACTGCCCGTCGACCTCGGTCCTCGCCAGCTCCTCCTGGGCCCTGGCCAGGTCCTGTTGCATCTTCTGGGCCTGCTGGAGGAGCTGCTGCATGTTCGGCTGGCCGCCACCGGGGATCACGATTGGGCTCCTTGGTCGGTCCGTCGGTAAGGGGTTTTACCGTTCGGCACGAGCCTACGTGGTCGCGGGGGCCGTTGCCCCGGCACTCTTTCGAGTGAGTCACGGCAGGGTTCTTATACCTGATCACAGCCATCTTCCAGGCGAAAAAGAGCCCGAACCCCCGGCATCGCCACCCGTTGAGCGGTAGGAAGGACCAGGCGCGTGAGCACCTGGCGTCACACTTCATGGACGGGCAGTAAGCGGGGCCAGCAGGGGTCGAGCAGGGGAGATACCGGGTGGGTCAGCCGGAGATGCAGCCCGAGGGTCGGCCTCAGGACGGGCGGGGCGAAGGGGCGGCCGGGCTGTGGCCGGGCGATCTGGAGGGGCGGGAGTTCCCGCTCGGGGACTGGGGCGAGCCGGCGGCCCGGCTGGACGAGCTGTACCGGTGGGTGGAGCGCGGCGCGCTGGACACGGCCGCCTGGTATCTCGCGGAGCGGCTGTGGAAGCGGAGGTGCGCGTGGGCGCTGCGGGCCGGGACGGCCGGGGGCGCGCTGACCGGGGCCGCGCTGCCGCTGCTCGATCTGACCGGGGTGGCCGACGGGGCCACGCCCTGGGGGTATCTGGCGCTGCTGCTCGGGGTGGCCTGTGTGGCCGGGGACCGGTTCTTCGGGGTGACGTCCGGCTGGATGCGGGACGTGGCGACCGCGCAGGCCGTGCAGCGGCGGCTGCGGGCCTTCCAGTTCGACTGGACGTCGGAGTGCGTGCGCGAGGTGCTCGGTCCGGCGGACGGCACGGCGAGCGAGGCGGCGGAGCGGTGCCTGTCGGTGCTGCGGCGGTTCTCGGAGGACGTCGCGGAGCTGGTGCGGGCCGAGACGGCCGACTGGATGGTGGAGTTCCGCACGGGCGGCGCGCCGCTGGGCATCCAGACGGCGGTGGCGGGCGCCGGGCGCCCGGAGGGGCCCCTCCCGCACGGCCGTTTCCCGTCCCCGCAGGGGCCGGCCCGCCCCAACATGCCGCGCCAGCGTCCGCCCGAGCCGCGCTGAACGGGCTCGTCACGGCGTGTTCCGTGCGCACAGCCCCATCCCCGCCGGGGTCCAGCACGGCAGGTGGCCGTGGGCGCGGATCACGTCCTGTCCGTTGCCGCGCGTGAGGTACGTCAGGAAACTCGACACCAGCGAGTCCGCCGGCGGCTGCCCGTAGGTGTAGGCGTACTCGATCTCCCGGTACGGGTAGGAGCTCGTCCCGTGCTCGATGGCGTCGACGGACGGGGCCTCGCCGTCGAGGTTCAGCCGGTGCAGGCCCTTCGCCCGGGAGGCGCCGGCGTGTTCGCTGTAGCCGATCGCGCCGGGGATGTCGGCGACGGTCTTCAACACCTGCTCGGTGGAGTCGAGTTCGCAGCGGATGACGGGGGCGGTCGGGTCGTCCTTGTGCACGCAGTCGACGGAGGAGTGGGCGATCTCGCCCCGGCCCAGCACGCGGCGCTGGAAGACCTGTCTCGTACCCGAGTTGGCGTCCCGGCTGACGAGGTGGACCGCCAGGTCCGGGCCGCCGAGCTCGCTCCAGTTCGCGATCTCGCCCCGGTACAGCCGTCGTACGTCGGTCGTCGACAGGTCCCGCAGCCGCACGTCCTCGTTCACCACCAGCGCGAACACCGAGACCGCCACCCGGTTCTCGCGCAGTGCGGACAGCCCGCTCGGCTTGGGCCCGTCCGACAGGACCACCAACGGCGGCGAGCCGTTCTCCGCCTCCGCCCCGGCCGCCGCCAGGTCCCGTATCCCGGCCGCCGACCCGTGCGGGTCCACCCTGACGCGCGGGTCCTCGTCCGCGCAGTCCCGCTCGTACTTCTCCGCGACCTCCCGCAGCACCGGCGCGAACGCCGTCGATCCGGTGAGGGTCAGGGTGCCGCTCCGGCAGCCGATGGGGGGCGGGCTGTCGTCCTGGGCCACGACGATCACCGCCAGGGCCACCACGCAGAGCGTGAGCGTGATGGTGATCAGCCGGGCCGCCCGGCTGAACAGCGGGGCCTTGTCGTCCGGGGTGGCGCTCCGGTTGCGGTGCACGTCGCCCTCGCTGAGGTCGCCGCTCAGCTGGATCTCGTCGCCCACGCGACCGCCGGAGAGCAGCACCAGCAGCTTGTAGTAGGCACCCCGGTTCAGCGGGACGCACGGGAGGCGCAGGGTGCCGTCCTGGTAGCCGAAACCGCGTTCCCGGGTGAAGTGCTCGAGGAGGTGGCTGGTCTCCGAGGGCTGGGTGACCGAGACGCCGAGGATGGTGCGCTCCCTGAACTCCACGGTCAGGCCGTGGTTTCCCGGGCTCTGGTAGTCGTCGCGGCCGATGGCCTGCGAGCCGTCGTTCTCGATGCGCAGCAGCACCATGCTGGCGTGCGTCATCCCCGCCGCCGTGTCGAACCAGCCCTCCCGCCGGCTGGTGCGGCTCGACCGCTGGCCGTCGCCGATCGGTACGTCCAACTGCACCCGGTACCCGATCCGTTTGCGGCGCGGCACCCGCCGCTCGTACCAGACCATGACGGCGGAGGCGACCACACCGAGGATCGCCGTCGCCACGGCCACCAGGTTCTCCGCGCTCAGCCACTCCATCGTGCCGCCCCCGCCACTGCCCGCACGTCCGACCGGGCAGTCACCGTACGACCGTACGAAGCGATCGGCGGTGTCCGTCCGCGGGAGTTCTCCGAACGTTCAACGGCCGCGCCGGGTACGGGTGTCAGTCCCGCGTGTAGGTGAGCCGCTCTCCGTTGCCGGTGCTCACGCGCTGGAGGGAGCCGTCGGGAAGCAGGGTGATCTCGCTGGCGGAACCCGGGGTGCAGGCGCTGCGCGGCTGCCCGACCGTCACGGAGGACGGGCCGAGCTCCAGCCGGTCGCCGGAGCCGGCGGTGAGCCGGGCCTCGAAGACGCAGTGGTAGGTACCGCTCCCGGTGGGTCCGTCGGCGACGAGGGACATGACCGTGTCACCGATCTCGCCCTGCCTGAGGATCAGCCTGCGGACGTGCCGGCCGCTCGCGTTGTCGATGGTGGCGGACCAACGGCCCAGGTAGTCGGCGGGGACGGTCCCGTCCACGGGGGCGGAGGCGCCGGGCCGCCGCGTCTCGTCGTCCGGGGCGGTGGGAGCGGTGCTCGGGGGCGTGCTGCCGGGCGACGGGGGCGCGGTGGGGTCGCCGCCGGTGCGGTGGCCGACCTCCCCGCCGCTCATCAGCGCGTACACGGTGCCGCCGGCGGCGAGCGCGACGACCAGCGCGATCGTCACGAGCAACACGGTGGACCGGTTGTCCCGGCGCGGTTCGGGCGCCGCCCCGAACGGCGGCCCGTAGGGCGGGGTCCGGCCGGCGGCGTGCCCGCTGGAGGAGTAGCCGTACGCGGGCTGCTGGGGATGCCCGTACGGGCCCGGCGCCGGGGGCTGGGCGGGGGTGCTCTGCCCTGCCCCGGAGGCGGGCAGGTGATTCGCCCCCGGCTGCCCGGCCGGGAGCGGGGGGCCCGTGCCGACCGCGGGCGGCACGGCGGAGTCGTCGGCGGCCCGGGCGTGCTCGGGGGTGCCGGCGGGGTGCCCCGCCCCGGGCGGCACGGGCGCACCGGCGTGCGCCGCCCCCGGCGGCACGTGGTGCCCGCCGGGGGGCGGCACCGGATGCCCGGCCGCCGGTGCGGGAGCGGCCGTTCCGCCGGGACGCCCCGCACCACCGGCCGCACCGACGGAGCCACCCTGCCCGGCGACGGGCGCACCGGAGGACGCCCCGGGCGGCACCGGATGCCCGGCCGCCGGTGCGGGAGCGGCCGTTCCGCCGGGGCCACCGGGGCCACCGGGACCGCCGGGACGCCCTGCGGGACCGGCCGCTCCCACGGCACCGGCGGGGTCCTCCTGCGCGGGCGTGCCGGGTCCGGACGGCCCGAAGGGCCACCCTGCCGGCGCCGGAGCGGTGGCGGGGCCGGCCGGCCCGGGCGGGACCGGCGGCCAGGCGGTGGGAGGCGTGTCCGCCGGGGCGGGGGGCGCCGGGGTTTCCGGGTCCTCCGCGTCCAGGAGGCGGACCGCGTGGCGGCCGAGCTGGGCCACCAGGGCGCCCGGCAGCCAGGGGTCGCGGGAACGGCCGCCGACGACGGTGTCGTCCGCGCCGGTGCGTTGCAGGACCTGGTCCAGCGTGGGCCGCGCCGCCGGGTCCTTGCGCAGGCAGTCGCGTACGAGATCGGCGAGCCCCTCGGGTACCCGCTCCAGGTCGGGTTCCTCCTGGGCTATGCGGAACATCAGCGCGTGCACACCGCTGTCTGCGGTGCCGAACGGGAACGTGCCGGTCGCGGCGTAGGCGAGCACCGAGCCGAGGCAGAACACGTCGCAGGCCGGTGTGATGCGGTCGCCGCGCACCTGCTCGGGCGCCATGAAGCCGGGCGAGCCGACGAGCGCCCCGGTGCGGGTGAGCCCGCCGTCGGTCACCGTCTCCAGCGCCCGCGCGATCCCGAAGTCGATGACGCGCGGACCGTCGATGGTGACGAGCACGTTGGACGGCTTGAGGTCCCGGTGCACGATGCCGGCGGCGTGGATGTCCTTCAGCGCGTGCGCGAGACCGGCGGCGAGGATGCGCACCGAGCGCTCGGGCAGCGCCCCGTGGTCGTGCCCGACCACCTGCTGGAGACTGGGCCCGGCGACGTACCCGGTGGCGACCCATGGCACGGGCGCCTCCGTGTCCGCGTCGAGGACCGGCGCCGTCCAGTCGCCGCCGACCCGCCGCGCGGCATGCACCTCCTGGCGGAAGCGCGCCCGGAACTCCTCCTGCCGCGCCAGCTCCTCGCGGACCAGCTTCACGGCGACGGTGCGCCCCCGGTCGGAGCGGGCGAGGTAGACCTGTCCCATGCCGCCGACCCCGAGTCGGGCCAGCAGCCGGTACGCCCCGATTCCCTGTGGATCCCCGGGCCCGAGCCTGTCCATCACCGCGTCGCCTCCCCCCCCCCAACGAGCAACATCCCGAGGATAGTGCGGGGCCGGTACCCGGTGAGCTGGGCGACCCCTACGGTTCCGTAACAGGTGGTCCGAGGGTATCCAGCACCTTGGACAGGCGCTCCAGCGCCTGAACCGCCCGGGCGAGTTCCGCCTCCCCGTACGCCGCTCCGTACGCCTCCGCCAGCCGCTGCGCGAAGACCGCGTGGCCGGGGTCGATGCGGCTGATCGCCGCGCGGCCCTCCTCGGTCGGGGCGAGGAGTTTGGCGCGGCGGTGGGCCGGGGTGGGCCGGTACTCGGCGAGCCCCCGCTCCACCAGCAGATCGGCGACGCGCTGCACGCTCTGCCGGGTGATGCCCATGGCCCTGGCGATCCCGGAGACCGGCAGCGGCCCGCCGAGGACCGCGCCGAGCACCTGCCACCGGGCGGCGGTGAGTCCGGCGGGCCGGGCCAGCTCCTGTCCATCGCTCCCGTCGACACCCTGTCGCGGAAAGTCCTCCGCCGCAGACAGGCCGCCGATGTCGTCGGCCCACCGCCCGGGCCTACCCTCGGCGGCATGACCCCTCAGCCGAACCCCGAGGTCGGGGCCGCCGTCAAGGCCGCCGACCGTGCGCATGTGTTCCATTCCTGGTCCGCGCAGGAGCTCCTCGACCCGCTCGCCGTCGCCGGGGCGGAGGGGTCGTACTTCTGGGACTACGACGGCCGGCGCTACCTCGACTTCACCAGCGGACTCGTCTACACCAACATCGGCTACCAGCACCCGAAGGTCGTCGCCGCGATCCAGGAGCAGGCGGCGCGGATGACGACGTTCGCGCCCGCGTTCGCCGTCGAGGCACGCTCGGAGGCGGCGCGGCTGATCGCCGAGCGGACCCCGGGAGACCTGGACAAGATCTTCTTCACCAACGGCGGCGCCGACGCCGTGGAGCACGCCCTGCGCATGGCGCGGCTGCACACCGGCCGTCCCAAGGTGCTCTCCGCGTACCGCTCGTACCACGGCGGCACCCAGCAGGCGGTCAACGTCACCGGTGACCCGCGCCGCTGGGCCTCCGACAGCGGCACGGCCGGGGTGGTGCGCTTCTGGGCGCCGTTCCTGTACCGCTCCCGCTTCTACGCCGGGACCGAGGAGCAGGAGTGCGCGCGGGCGCTCGAGCACCTGGAGACGACGATCTCCTTCGAGGGGCCGTCGACCATCGCCGCGATCGTCCTCGAGACCGTTCCGGGGACGGCGGGCATCATGCCGCCGCCCGCCGGTTACCTCGCGGGCGTGCGCGAGTTCTGCGACAAGTACGGGATCGTCTTCGTCCTGGACGAGGTCATGGCCGGGTTCGGGCGTACCGGGAGGTGGTTCGCGGCGGACCTGTACGACGTCGTCCCGGACCTGATGACCTTCGCGAAGGGCGTGAACTCCGGGTACGTCCCGCTGGGCGGCGTCGCGATCTCCGGGGAGATCGCCGACACGTTCGGCAAGCGGCCCTACCCGGGCGGGCTGACGTACTCGGGGCACCCGCTGGCCTGCGCCGCCGCCGTCGCGACGATCGGCGTGATGGCGCAGGAGGGCGTCGTCGAGAACGCGGCGGCGCTCGGCGCCTCCGTCGTCGGCCCCGGGCTGCGGGAGCTGGCACAGCGGCACCCGAGCGTGGGCGAGGTCCGCGGGACCGGCATGTTCTGGGCGCTGGAACTGGTGCGCAGCCGGGAGACCCGGGAGCCGCTGGTGCCGTACAACGCGGCCGGTGAGGCGAACGCCCCGATGGCGGCCTTCGCCGCCGCCGCGAAGGAGGCCGGCGTCTGGCCCTTCGTGAACATGAACCGGACGCACGTGGTGCCGCCGTGCAACGCGAGCGAGGCGGAGCTGGAGGAGGGCCTGGCGGCGCTGGACGCGGCCCTGTCGGTGGCGGACCGCTACGTGGAGTAACCGCTCCGGAAGGCCGGCGCGAGCGGGCGCGAGGGGGCGCCCCCTCGCGCCCGCTCGAACACCCGGGCCCGTCCGAGCACGTAAGGTGGCGTGCCGGCACACATTCGCGTGCACATCACTCGAACGCGACGAGGGAGACGCCCCGACCATGCCCGGCTTCAGCGGCAGCGGCTCCGTGACCCGCAGCACCCTGCGGCAGCAGATCGCGGACGCGCTCCGTGACGAGGTGCTGGCCGGGCGGCTCCAGCCGGGGCAGGAGTTCACCGTCAAGGAGATCGCCGATCAGTACGGGGTGTCCGCGACCCCCGTCCGGGAGGCGCTGGTCGACCTGTCGGCCCAGGGACTGCTCGACGCCGACCAGCACCGGGGTTTCCGGGTGCACGAGTACTCCGTCGACGACTTCCGGGGCATGATCGAGGCCCGCACACTGGTGACCGACGGGATGTTCCACGCGCTGACCGACGGCCGCATGGCCCATCTCCGGCCGGACGCGCCCCCGGTCGCCGCCGCCCTCGCCGGGGTGCGCAGACGCGGCGAGGAGGCGCGGCGCGCGGCCCTCGCCGGGGAGGTCACCGTGCTGATCGGCTACGACCTGCGCTTCTGGCGCGAACTCGGGTCCGTGTTCGGCAATCCGTACCTCACCGACTTCCTGCACCGGCTGCGCGTGCGGGCGTGGATGTGCGTGGTGCAGCATCTGCGGCGGCTGCCCGATCCGCGCGGGCGCCTGTGGGCCGCGCACACCGATCTGGTCGATGCCCTGGTGGGCCGGGACGCCGATTCGGCCCGTGCGATCGTCGAGTCGTACGACGCGCACGCGCTCTCCCTCGTCGAAGGGCTGACGGGCGGTGGTGTGGGTAAGGGACCTGCACCGGGGTCCGCACAGGGGGAGCCGCCCGCGCCGGGCGCCGATACGCTTTCCTGACCACGCCGACCATCCCGACGACCGTGCTGTGTGAGGAGCCTTCTTTGGCCTGTGACCTGTGGCTGGTGCCGCTCGTCGACGTGTTGTGCCACACGCCCGACAACCCGTTCACCGAGGAACTCGCGCAGTACAACGCGGTGCTGGCCGAGGCGGGCCTGCCACCGGTACCGGTGTACCAGTACATGCCGGGGCTGACCGGCGAGGTCGCCCCGGTCGCGGGTTTCGACTACGCCGCGCTGCACTTCCTGCGGCGGGCGCACCTGCTCCAGGTGTGCGGACTGCCGGTCACGCCGGTGGACGAACTGGGCGGTGACTACGAGCAGTTGCTGGAGATGTTCGAGGCGACGGCCCAGCAGTCCCACCTGGTCTGGCACTACGACCACGCGGGCGCGTACGTCCCCGTCGACTTCCCGCGCCCCCTGGCCAACGACGAACTCCTCGCGGGCGGCGGACCTCTGGGCTCCTCCCACGCGCTGCTGCGGGAGCTGGAGACGGTGGCTCCGTCCATCGGCATCGACCCGATGAACCCCCCGCCGGCACCCGAACCCCCGCGCGGCCCCACCGAGTTGGAGGAGCCGGCCGTTCCGGCCCCGTACGACCCCAGCCCCTTCGCCCGTGAACGCCACGTCTGGCTGGGCCTGCACGCGGCGGCGACCCGGAGCCTGGCGCAGGGGTCGATGATCGTCTTCAGCTGAGGCTCACCGCGGCGCGGAGAGCCCCTTGCGCGGGTCCTCCGCGTTCGTCACCGGGGCCGTCCCGACCTCGGCGTCGACGTGCGCGAGGAACGGCCCGCCGACGGGCGGATTCCGCGAGCCGTCCCCGGGTCCGACGACGGACAGGCAGGTCCGCCGGCCACCGAGCGGACCGGAACGGGCGGCCTCGGGCTGCGGCCGCCCCGGGGTCGCCTCCATCGGCTCGGGCGTCCTCCCGCTGCGGACGACCTCGTTCGTCCTCCCGTGCCGGGCGTCGCCTCGGGCATCACACGCATCGCGCCCGCCCTCTTCCCCGTCGACGCGCGCACTGATCCTCAGGACGCGCCGCCTCCACCAGCACCCCTGTCGGGGGGCGCCGGTGGAGGCGGGGAGGCAAGGTGTCCCGAAAACGTCCTACAGGAACGAGTTGATCTGGATCGTCTCGTCGCGGCCCGGTCCCACGCCGATCGCGGAGATCGGGGCGCCGGACATCTCCTCCAGGGCCTTGACGTAGGCCTGGGCGTTCTTCGGGAGGTCGGAGAAGGACTTCGCCTTGCTGATGTCCTCGCTCCAGCCCGGCAGCATCTCGTAGACCGGCTTCGCGTGGTGGAAGTCGGTCTGCGAGTACGGCAGCTCCTCGACCCGCCTGCCGTCGATCTCGTACGCCACGCAGACCGGGATCTGCTCCCAGCCGGTGAGGACGTCGAGCTTGGTGAGGAAGAAGTCGGTGAGGCCGTTGACGCGAGTGGCGTAGCGGGCGATCACCGCGTCGAACCAGCCGCAGCGGCGGTCACGGCCGGTGGTGACACCGCGCTCACCGCCGATGCGGCGCAGCGCCTCGCCGTCCTCGTCGAACAGCTCCGTCGGGAACGGTCCGGCGCCGACGCGGGTCGTGTACGCCTTCAGGATGCCGATGACCCGGCTGATCTTCGTCGGACCCACGCCGGCGCCCGTGCAGGCGCCGCCCGCGGTCGGGTTGGACGAGGTGACGAAGGGGTACGTGCCGTGGTCGATGTCGAGCAGCGTGCCCTGGCCGCCCTCGAAGAGGACCACCTTGTCCTGCTCCAGCGCCTGGTTCAGCACCAGCACCGTGTCGGCGACGTACGGGGCGAGCTCGTCCGCGTAGCCCAGCAGCTCCTCGACCACCTGCTCCACGGCGATCGCGCGCCGGTTGTAGAACTTGGTGAGCATCTGGTTCTTGACGTCGAGGGCCGCTTCGACCTTCTGGGTGAGGATCGACTCGTCGTACAGGTCCTGGACGCGGATGCCGACGCGGTTGATCTTGTCGGCGTAGGTCGGGCCGATGCCCCGGCCCGTGGTGCCGATCTTGCGCTTGCCGAGGAAGCGCTCGCTCACCTTGTCCACCGTCACGTTGTACGACGTGATGATGTGCGCGTTTCCGCTGATCAGGAGCTTGGACGTGTCGACGCCTCGCTCGTTCAGACCGCTCAGCTCGGAGAGCAGGACCGACGGGTCGACGACGACGCCGTTGCCGATGACCGGCGTGCAGCCGGGAGAAAGGATTCCGGAAGGGAGCAGGTGGAGGGCGTACTTCTGATCACCCACGACTACCGTGTGGCCGGCGTTGTTGCCGCCCTGGTAGCGCACCACATAGTCGACGGAACCACCGAGCAGGTCCGTCGCCTTTCCCTTGCCTTCGTCACCCCACTGAGCACCGAGCAGCACAAGTGCGGGCACGCGCGTACACCCCTTCCGGGCGGGGCATGTCCAAGGTCAGGGGCGCACACGGAGGATCACCGCCGCGTGCACCGCGACCACCGTTGGCCGCCAACCGTCGGACCGGATGCCCCGGAATAGACGAAGCCCCTGGCGCAATAGCGCAAGGGGCTCTTGCACAAAGATGCTACCCGAGGAAGCGAGGCATGGCCGAGGTGGCGACTTCCAGGACCTTCTCCGCGACGTCCGATCAGCTCCTGGTGGTCATCGACCCGGTCGCCCGGCGGACGGACGGCGAGTCCGTCCGGATCGCCAAGGACGTGATCGGCGCGGGTGCGGCGAGTGCCAAGGTGTGCCTGCCGGACGGGCCGGAGGAGTTCGCCCGGGCACTGGCGCGGCGCGGGTCGCGGCGGCCGGTGGTGATCGGCGACGACCGGGCCCTGGCGCGGGCGGTGACGCTGCTGCACCGGCAGCGGGAACTGGCCGACTGCGCCCTGTCCCTGGTGCCGGTGGGGGGCGCGGTCTCCCTCGCCCGGTCGCTGGGGGTGCCCACGGGGGCGGTGGCGGCGGCGCGGGCCGTGCTGGACGGGGCCGAGCGCCGGATGGACCTGCTGGTGGACGACAGCGACGGGGTGGTGCTCGGCGCGCTGCGGATCCCGCCGCTCGGCGGCACGGCACGGGTGCGGGAGGCGGACGGCGGGGCGGGGCGTCCGTGGCTGCGGACGTGCCGGTCGCTGGTACGGACCCTGGTGCCGGCGCGGCCGTCCGGTTCCGTCTCCGCGCCGGAAGCGGGGCCGACGAGGCTGCGGGTGGAGGTCGACGGGGAGATGCTCGTCGACCTGGGGCAGCCGGTGGAGGGCGTCTCGGTCGTGCCCGGTGCCTCCGGGACGGCCCAGATCGAGGTGCGCCCGGCGTCGGTGGGGGCGGAGGCGTCCCCGCTGCTGGCGGAGGGGCGGACGGTGACCGTGTCGGGCGCGCACTTCCGCTATCGCGCGGACGCGGTGGTGTCGGGACCGGTGGGGACGCGGACGTGGGTGGTGCGGGAGGGGGCTTGGGGGCTCACGGTGCCGGCGCGGTAGCGACCGCTTCAGGGGGCCTCGAACTCGGTGGGTCCTGTACGCAGCCGGGCGGGGCGGGAAACGGACCGGCCACCACCCGGCGCAGCGGATCGGCCACTCCTTCCCGAACCGCTCCGCCCGATGCGCCCGCCGGCGCCCCATCATCGCCTCGACCTCCTTCTCCATGAACTCAAGGTCCGTCTCACCGCCGACGGCGGCCAGGTCGGCACCGTGGTTCGCGAACTCACCGAGCTCGGAGTCCGCAGCCTGATCGGTCACCCGCCGACGCTGGAGGAACTGATGCTGCGGCACTACGGCGACGAGCACGCCGCCAACGGGCACGGCGCCGGGCAGGACACGGACGGGGAGCCGCGATGACCTCCGCGACCGCCGCCCCCGGCACCCGGACGCCCACCACACCGGCCGCGGGCGGCAACGCGCTGGCCGGAACCCGGACGCTGGTCCGCTTCGCCCTGCGCCGGGACCGGGTCCGGCTCCCGGTGCGGCTGCTGGCCCTGTTCCTCGGCACGCTCACGACGGCCAACAGCCTCGGGACGCTGTACCGCGCGACCCGCAGGACCGGGCGAACGCCGTCGGGAGCGTGGACAGCCCGGCCGGCCTGGCCATGCGGCCTGGATCGTGCCGGTGTACGCCTTCGTGGTCGGCTCCCTCGGCCAGATCCTCCGGTTCCCGGACTGGATGAACAACCTCTCCCCGTTCGGCCACGTCCCCCGGCTTCCCGCCGTGGACATGGCCTGGACGCCGCTGTTCCTGCTGACCCTCGTCGCCGCCGGCCTGGTGTGGCTGGGACTGGCGGGCTTCCGTCGGCGGGACCTCGAGTCGAAGTAGCCGCGCCCGGTCGTCCGGGTCCCCGCTCGACGGAACGTGCGCCAGCGGACAGGGACCGCACGGGGCGCGGGGCCGGCACGGCGGGGGCCGGCGGTTCAGACCTCGACCGCCAGCCCCTCCAGTCCCCTGATCACGAAGTTCGGCTTCCTCCTCGGCTCCGCCGCGAGCCGCAGCCCCGGCGCCCTCTCCAGCAGGGCCGTCATGGAGGCCGCCAGCTCGATACGGGCCAGCGGGGCGCCGATGCAGTAGTGGAGGCCGGCGCTGAAGGAGATGTGCGGGTTGTCGCGGCGGGTGAGGTCCAGGCGCTCCGGGTCGGCGAAGACGGCCGGGTCGTGGTTGGCGGAGCCGAAGAGCATCGCGATCTCCGCGCCCCTCGGGATCACCTGGCCGTCGATCTCGATCTCGTCGAGGACCCAGCGTTCGAAGAGCTGGAGCGGGGTGTCGTAGCGCATCAGCTCCTCGACGGCGGAGGGGACCAGGGAGTGGTCCGCACGCAGGGCGGCGAGCTGGCCGGGGTTGCGGAACAGGGCCCACCAGCCGTTGACCGTGGAGTTCACGGTGGCCTCGTGGCCGGCGTTCAGCAGCAGCACGCAGGTGGAGATCATCTCCTGCTCGGTGAGCCGGTCGTCGTCCTCGTCGTGGGCGGCGATCAGACCCGAGATCAGGTCGTCGCCGGGGCTCTCGCGACGCTCGGCGATCAGGCCGCGCAGATAGTCCGAGAACTCGACCGACGCCCGGACCGCCTTCGCCGCCGTCTCCTCCGGCGGGTTCAGCTCGTACATCCCGCAGATCTCCGCCGACCAGGGACGCAGCGGCGCCCGGTCGGACTCCGGGATGCCCAGCATCTCGGCGATCACCGCGACCGGCAGCGGCTCGGCGACGTCCTTGAGCAGGTCGCCGCCGCCCGCCTCGACCAGCGCGGACACCAGGTCCTCCGCGAGACGCGTGACGTACGGCCCCAGGCGCTCCACCGTGCGCGGGGTGAACGCCTTCGACACCAGGCGGCGGATGCGGGTGTGGTCCGGCGGTTCGAGGTCGAGCATGCCGTGGTCGTTGAGGGTGTGGAACGGCTCGTGCTCCGGCGGCGGGGCGGTGCGGCCGAACTCCTCGTGGGTGAAGCGGTGCCGGTACGTCCGTCCCAGGCGCCGGTCGCGCAGCAGGGCCGAGACGTCCGCGTGGTGCGCGACCAGCCACTGGTCCGTCGGCTCGAAGTACCGCACCCGGCCCTGTTCCCGCAGCTCGGCGTAGGCGGGGTACGGGTCGGCGACGAACGCGGGGTCCCACGGGTCGAACGCGAGGCGGGGAAGGGCTGTCATGGACGGACGGTAGTCCGGCTCCCCGCGCCCTGACCAGGGTCAGCCGGGGGTGACCAGTCGCGCCTCGTACGCGAACACCGCCGCCTGGGTGCGGTCGCGCAGGCCCAGTTTCACCAGGATGCGGCTGACGTGCGTCTTGATCGTGGACTCGGCGACCACCAGCCGCCCGGCGATCTCCATGTTCGACAGGCCCTGCGCGATCAGCACCAGCACCTCCGTCTCCCGCTCGGTGAGGTCGCCGTACGCCGCCTGCGCGGACGGCATCAGGCGCGGGGTCCCGGACATCTTGGAGAACTCCGTGATCAGGCGTTTGGTCACCGTGGGGGCGAGCAGGGCCTCGCCGGACGCGACGACCCGTACGCCGTCGGCGAGCTGGCGGGCCGAGGCGTCCTTGAGGAGGAAGCCGGAGGCGCCCGCGCGCAGCGCCTGGTAGACGTACTCGTCGAGGTCGAAGGTGGTCAGCACCAGCACCTTCGCCGCGCCGTCGGCGGCGACGATCTCCCGGGTCGCCTCGATGCCGTTCAGCTCGGGCATGCGGATGTCCATGAGGACGACATCGGGGGCGAGTTCACGGACCCGCTCCACCGCCTCCCGGCCGTTGACGGCCTCACCGACGACCTCGATGTCGGGCATCGCGTTCAGCAGGACGGAGAAGCCCTCGCGCACCATCATCTGGTCGTCCGCGATCAGGACCCGGATGGTCATGCGTCACCCTCGTGCACCGTGACGACCGGCAGGAACACGGCCACCTCGTAACCTCCGTCGTCCATCGGGCCGGCCGTCATCTCGCCGCCCAGCATGGTGACCCGCTCGCGCATGCCGGTGATGCCGTGGCCGGCGCCGGGCGAGGGCTTGACCAGGCTCGGCGCGGGCGCCGGGCCGTTGACGACGCGTACGCCGAGGCCGCCGAGGACGTACCCGATCTCGACGCGGGCGCTCGCGCCGGGCGCGTGCCGCAGACTGTTGCTCAGCGCCTCCTGCACGATCCGGTACGCCGACAGCTCCACCCCCTGCGGCAGCTCCCGCACCGCGCCGGTCACCACCTTCTCCACCTCGAGGCCGGCGTCGCGCACGTTGACGAGCAGGGCGTCCAGGTCGGCGAGGGTGGGCTGCGGGGCGTCCGGGGCCTCGTAGTCCTCGGCGCGGACCACGCCGAGGATGCGGCGCAGCTCGGTGAGGGCGGCCACCGCGTTCTCCCGGATGGTGGCGAAGGCGCGCTCCAGCTCCGGTGGCGGGTCCTCCACCCGGTAGGGCGCGGCCTCGGCCTGGATGGCGACCACCGACATGTGGTGGGCCACCACGTCGTGCAGCTCGCGGGCGATGGTGGTGCGCTCCTCCAGCAGCGTGCGCCGGGAGCGTTCGTGCGCGGTGACGGTCTGCTGGGCGGTCACCTCCTGCTCGGCGGTGCGGCGGACGTGCCACAGACAGACCACGAGCAGGGCGAACGCGGACGTCACCATCATGGGCGCGCTGTTGGTGGAGTAGTACGACCCGCCGAGGACGCCGTCCGAGAGGAAGGCGTACGCGGCGGTCATCACCCACATCCAGGCGGCGGTGCGGGGCCGGGTGCGCAGCGCCACGACGACCAGCACCGCCAGGTGGCAGACGAACGCGCCGAGCATCCACGGCCAGTCGCTCTGACCGCTCTTGATCAGCGCGACCACCGGGGTCACCGCGAGGGACAACCAGAACGCACCGACCGGCCGGACCAGCGTGGTGAGCACCGGGAGCGCACACAGCAGGCCGATCAGCAGGGCCATCACGTCCCCGCCGGGCATACCGCTCGACACCGCGCCGGCCATCAGGGCGATCAGCGCCATCGCCCCCACCACCGCGTGCGGGAGGTGCCGCGCGGCCGACCGCAGCCGGGCGGGCAGCCGGCGGACGAACGGGCCGTCCGTGCGCCGGGGCGGCAGCGGGCGGTAGGCGAAGGGGTCGTGAAACAGGTCCTGGCGCAGTCCCCGCAGGGAGTTTTGGGCCACCTGGTACTCCGGGCTGCGGGCCCCGGCCCCGGCCCCGCGCGGGGCGGCCGGGGGCTGCTGGTGCGTCGTCTCGGTCACGCTCACACGGTAGGCCGACCGGGTGGTCGCGGTCGTCCCCGCTGAGAGGGGTTCCCGGGCGTCCGTCTCAGGTACTACGCGGGTCACGGAAGCGTGCGGGGAGGGGGCCGGGAGGTGGGCCTCGGCCTGGTGGCCCGGCCGGTCCAGGGGCCGGCCGTCGGCCTGCCGCCCGGTATGACCGCGCGTTCCCGCATGCCGAGCAGCCCGTGCCCGGCCCCGACACGGCGCGCCCCTCGCGTTCGCCCACCATGGTGGTCGCGCCTCGCCCCTCCGCCCGGCCGACGGGCCTACCGGAAGGGGAAGTCACGAGGCGTCGCAGGCAACCCGCGTCCCGCCGGGGGACTCACCCGCAAGGTGGCTCCCAGGCATCACGGTCACGACCGAACAGACCCTCGAGGGGATTGTTCACCAGGCGAGTTGAGCGATCTCCTCCGCCACCACCGCACACGCGTCCGCCCCCGGATCGATCAGCGGGAAGTGCCCGACGTCCTCCAGCAACGTCACCCCCACCACCTCCC
This sequence comes from Streptomyces pimonensis, assembly GCF_041380215.1. Taxonomy (NCBI): domain Bacteria; kingdom Bacillati; phylum Actinomycetota; class Actinomycetes; order Kitasatosporales; family Streptomycetaceae; genus Streptomyces; species Streptomyces pimonensis. Next base: position 54,067 of record NZ_JAHWZY010000009.1, on the reverse strand, counting down.
CCGCCTCCGCCGCCGCCCGCGCGTACGCCTCGGCGACCGCCTGCGGAACCACGGTGTCGGTACGCCCCTGCACCAGAGTGGTGGCGATCCCGGTGGGCAGCAGCAGCCCGGGGTCGGCATGCGGCCGGCGCCCGGCGAAGTGTTCGTCGCCGCCCAGCAGTTGCCGCACCGCGCCCTCGCACACATCCAGCTTGTCGGCGACCTCGAAGTCCGCGATCGGCGCGAGGGCGACCACACCGCGCAGCGGCGCGGGCCCGTCCGTGCGCCAGGCGGAGCCCGCCGGCAGGACGTGCCGCGCGGCGGCCCACAGCGCCAGGTGCCCGCCCGCCGAGTGCCCGGTGAGCACGATCCGGCGCGGGTCGGCCCGCGGCACACGCTCCCGCACCAGCCCCGGCAGCACGTCCATCGCGGCGGCGACGTCGTCGAAGGTGTCGGGCCACCGCCCCGCGACCGGATCGCCACCACCCGGCTCCCCCGCCCCGCGCCGGTACTCGACACTGGCCACGGCGAAGCCCCGCCCGGCCAGGAAGGCCGCGAACGGGCTGATGTGCCGCCGGTCGTACGGCGTGCGCCAGGCGCCGCCGTGCAGCACGGCCACCACCGGCGCGGGCCCGCCCGCCCCGCGCGGCGCGTAGAAGTCGATCAGCTGGTCCGGGTGGTCGCCATAGGCCGCCGTGGCGTCCGGAGCCGCGGGCGGGCGGGAGAGGGCCGACTTCTCCTCGGCGGCGGCCCGGGCGGCCGCGGCGTCGTCCGTCATCGCTCCAACCTCTCAGTGACAGAACACGGGTGACGGACCGGCGGGAACGCGGCCGTTCGGCCGGGACGGTATCAGCACGTCCACCTGCCCCGACATGGGGATGTCACGCTCGGTCAGCGGGACCGGGGGCGGCGGCCCGTACGACGTCGCCGCCCCCCGGCCCGCCTACGCCAGCACCTCCGCCAGCACCCGCGCCGCCCGCTCCACGTCCGCGAAGCCGACGTACAGCGGGGTGAAGCCGAAGCGGAGCACGTCCGGCCGGCGGAAGTCGCCGACCACCCCCCGCTCGATCAGCCGCTCCATCACGTCCCCGGCGTCCGGGCAGCGCAGGGCGACCTGGCTGCCCCGCTCCCCGTGCGCACGCGGTGTCACGCACTCCACCCGGCCCCCGGGGACGTACTCCTCGACGCACTCCAGGAAGAAGTCCGTCAGCGCGAGGGACTTGGCGCGCACCGCGTCGACCGTCACCCCGTCCCAGACCTCCAGGGCCGCCTCCAGGGCGAGCATGGAGAGGATGTCCGGGGTGCCGACCCGTCCGCGCACCGCGCCCGCCGCCGGTTCGTACGCGGGGCTCATCCCGAAGGGCTCGGCGTGCGAGTTCCACCCCGGCAGCGGCGACTCGAAGCGGTCCTGCAGATCCGCGCGCACATACAGGAACGCCGGCGCACCGGGACCGCCGTTCAGGTACTTGTAGGTGCAGCCGACCGCCAGGTCCACGCCGTGCTCGTCCAGGCCCACCGGCAGCGCGCCCGCGCTGTGGCACAGGTCCCAGACCACGTGCGCCCCCGCCGCGTGCACGGCGGCCGTCAGCGACGGCAGGTCGTGCAGCCGGCCGGTGCGGTAGTCGACGTGGTTGAGCAGCACGGCGGCCGTACGGTCCCCGAGCGCGGCAGGGACCTCGGACGGGGGCACCGGACGCAGCGTGCAGCCGGTCATCCGGGCCGCCGACCCGGCGATGTAGCCGTCCGTGGGGAAGGTGGTGGCGTCGACCACGACCTCGTCCCGCTCCGGACCCCCGCCGTCCGTCAGCCGCGCCAGCCGCACCGCTCCCACCAGCGCCTTGAAGACGTTGACACTGGTCGAGTCGCCGACCACGACCTGTCCGGCCGCCGCGCCGACCAGCGGCGCGATCCGGTCGCCGATCCGTTCCGGCGCCGTCCACCAGCCGCCCTCGGTCCAGGACCGGATGCGCAGCTCGCCCCACTGCCGGCGCACCACGTCCTCGATCCGGCCGGGGACGGTGGCGGGCAGCGCGCCCAGCGAGTTGCCGTCGAGGTAGACGACGTCGTCGAGGACGAACTCGCCCCGCTTCGCGGCCAGTGCGTCGGCCCCGTCGAGCTTCTCCGCCTTCGACCTCAACTCAGACATACGACCTCGCCGTCCACAGCTCGGGGAACACGCTCTTCTGCGCCCGCTTCTCCAGCCAGGCCACCCCGGCGGAGCCGCCCGTGCCGGTCTTGGCGCCCATCGCGCGGCGGGTGGCGACCAGGTGGTCGTTGCGCCAGCGCCACACCAGCTCGGCGACATCGGTCAGCGCCTCTCCGAGCCGGGCCACCTCGTCCCGCTCGTCACCCGCGTAGACGGCCGTCCAGACCGCCTCCACCTCCGCCGACGGCTCGTACTTCCGCGTCACGTCGCGCCGCAGCACCTCGTCCGGGACCGCGTGCCCGCGCCGGGCGAGCAGCCGCAGCACCTCGTCGTACAGGCTCGGCTCGTGCAGCGCCTTCTCCAGCTCGGCGTGCACGCGCGGCGCGCCCCGGTGCGGGACCAGCATGGACGCGGACTTGTCGCCGAGCAGGAACTCCAGGCGCCGGTACATCGCCGACTGGAAGCCGGAGCCCTCACCGAGGGCGCCGCGGTAGGAGTTGAACTGCGCCGGGGTGAGCCCGCTCAGCGGCTTCCAGGAGGCGTTCAGCGCCTCCAGCTCCCGTACGGACCGCTTCAGCGCGTCGACCGCGGTCGGGACGTCGTCCTCGCGCAGCGCCTTCGCCGCGGTCTCCCACTCGTGGACGAGGACGGTGAACCACAGCTCCATGACCTGGGTGGTGACCAGGAAGACCATCTCTCCGGGATCGTCGGAGAGGAGGTGCTGCAGGTGGGTGAGGACGTCGGCCTTGACGTAGTCCTCGTAGGGGGTCGTCCCCTTGAAGTCGAGATGCGGGGTCTCGGGCTCGTGAGCCTCGTGGGACATCGCTGTCTCCTGTACGTGTACTCCGGGTAGCGGTCCGCCCCTGCCGTTACCGGCACGGGGGCCCCGGTCCCCACGGTGCATCCTGCGCAATCGTCCCCCACGACCGCAAGGCCCGCCCGTTCGCGGGCGGGCCCCGGAGACGTCACGGGTCAGCCCAGGACCTGGGCCGCCGTCGACGAGGAGTCCTTCAGGAACTGCGAGCAGCGCTCGTACTCCTCCTGCTCGCCGATCGCCTGCGCGGCGCGGGCGAGGGCGTGCAGGGCACGCAGGAAGCCGCGGTTCGGCTCGTGCTCCCACGGCACCGGTCCGTGGCCCTTCCAGCCGTTGCGGCGCAGCGCGTCCAGGCCGCGGTGGTAGCCCGTACGGGCGTACGCGTACGACTCCACGACACTGCCCCGCTCGAAGGCCTCGTCGGCCAGCCGGGCCCAGGCCAGCGAGGAGGTGGGGTACTTCGCGGCGACGTCGGTGGGTGTGCTGCCCGACGCGAGCAGTTCGCGCGGGCCCGGGTCGTCGGGGAGGTGAGTGGGGGGCGGGCCCCCCAGGAGGTTCTCGTGAATCGACATGGGTCCAGTCTCGTACATCAGCGGCCCCGCCCCGCGCCCCTCCCCCGGTTCCGTCCCCGCCTCCAGCGGGGGGGCACCGCCACGCTCCCGTGCCTGCGGCGCTCAGGGTGCCGTCGGCCCGGCGGTGAGCGGGACGCGCGGGCCGGACCGGTCGCTCGGCACCCCGCCGAGCAGGATCAGCCCGGCCGGCGTGACCATGCAGGCGTTGACGGTCCACTGCGGTGCGGTGAGGCCGGTGTCCAGCTCGCGGCCGAGGCGCGGGAGGGCGACGTCGACCACGGTGGAGCCGAGCAGGACCGTACCGGCCCCGAGGACCGTGGTGAGCAGGATCCACTTGCCCTGCGGGGAGAACGGCCGGACGTCGGGCGTGCGGCGGGCCCACGGAAGAGCCCGGCACCGCGGCGGGTGCCGGGCTCGCACCTCGGACGCGGGTTACTTGATACGGGTGCCGGTGGAGCGCAGGTTCTGGCAGGCCTCCACGACGCGGGCCGACATGGACGCCTCGGCCAGCTTGCCCCAGGTGCGCGGGTCGTAGGTCTTCTTGTCGCCGACCTCGCCGTCGACCTTCAGGACGCCGTCGTAGTTGCGGAACATGTGGTCGGCGACCGGACGCGTGAACGCGTACTGGGTGTCGGTGTCGATGTTCATCTTCACGACGCCGTTCTCCAGCGCGGTGAGGATCTCCTCCGGGGTGGAGCCGGAGCCGCCGTGGAAGACGAAGTCGAACGGCTGGGAGCCGGCCGGCTTGCCGTACTTGGCGGCGACACCCTCGTTGAGCTCCTTCAGCAGCTCGGGACGGAGGACGACGTTGCCCGGCTTGTACACGCCGTGCACGTTGCCGAAGGACGCGGCCAGCAGGTAGCGGCCCTTGTCGCCGAGGCCGAGGGCCTCCGCGGTGCGGACCGCGTCGTCGACCGTGGTGTAGAGGGAGTCGTTGATCTCGTGCGTGACACCGTCCTCCTCACCGCCGGTCGGGGTGATCTCGACCTCCAGGATGATCTTCGCGGCGCGGGTGCGCTCGAGGAGCTCCTGGGCGATGGAGAGGTTGTCGGCGAGGGTCTCCGCGGAGCCGTCCCACATGTGGGACTGGAACAGCGGGCTGCGGCCTGCCTTGACGCGCTCCTCGGACACCGCGAGCAGCGGACGGACGTACCCGTCGAGCTTGTCCTTCGGGCAGTGGTCCGTGTGCAGGGCGATGTTGACGTCGTACTTCTCGGCGACGATGTGCGCGAACTCGGCGAGCGCGACCGCGCCGGTCACCATCTCCTTCTTGTGCTGACCGCCCAGGAACTCGGCGCCGCCCGTCGAGATCTGGACGATGCCGTCGCTCTCCGCCTCGGCGAAGCCGCGCAGTGCCGCGTGCAGGGTCTGGGACGAGGTGACGTTGATGGCCGGGTAGGCGAACTTCTCCGCCTTCGCCCGGTCCAGCATCTCGTTGTAGACCTCGGGAGTTGCGATGGGCATCTGTCCGCTCCTTAAGCGTGCGGGTTGGCGTGCTGCGTACGGTCGGCCCTGACCTGGAACCTTGGATGCGACGTCATTGTCGGGGCCATCTTCCCAGACTTGCCCGTCCGGTCGACGGCGCAGGTCAAGTCGTTATGCGGGAGATGCGAGGGATGCAAGGAGGCCGGAAGGCCGGGGCGCCCGCAAGGCCGGGGCGCCCGGTGGACTCAGTCGAGGCCGAGCTCGTCCTTGGAGTAGGCGAACAGGTACGGCACCCCGGCGCCCTCCTGGATCTTCTCGGCGGCACCGGTCGCCCGGTCGACGATCGTCGCGACGGCCACGACCTGGGCGCCGGCCTCGCGCACGGCCTCGACGGCGGTCAGCGGGGAGCCGCCGGTGGTGGAGGTGTCCTCGACGACGAGCACGCGGCGGCCCTTGATCTCCGGGCCCTCGACGCGGCGCTGGAGCCCGTGCGCCTTGGCGGCCTTGCGCACGACGAAGGCGTCCAGCTTCCGGCCCCGTGCGGCGGCGGCGTGCAGCATGCTCGCCGCCACCGGGTCGGCGCCCATGGTCAGCCCGCCCACCGCGTCGAACTCCAGCTCCGCGGTCAGGTCCAGCAGTACCTGTCCGACCAGCGGGGCGGCCTCGCCGTCGAGGGTGATGCGGCGCAGGTCGACGTAGTAGTCGGCCTCCAGACCGGAGGAGAGGGTCACCTTGCCGTGCACCACGGCCTTGTCCTTGATCTGCTGCAGCAGCGCGCCGCGTACTTCGCTCATGGCAGCCAGCTTAGAGGCGCGTCCAGGTCCAGGTCGTCGACGCCTCCAGCGGCTCCAGCGGGGTGACCAGGCGCGGGTGGGTGTTCAGCCCGTTCGGCGGCCCGGTCTGCGGCTCGACGCACACGGCCTCGCGCTGCTCGTCGTAGACCACCACCCACTCCTCGCGGCTGGTCACCTTCAGCTCCAGTTGCCCCGGCCAGGTGAGGGTGACGTCGACGCCGCCGGGCATCCCGAAGCAGTCGTCCCACGGCCCGGGCTTCGGCTCGACGCGCCGCCCGGTCGGCAGGTGGTCCTCCCCGCGCTCCTCCTGCCAGGCGGGCGCGAAGTCGATCGTCACGTCCTCCCCGCCGAGGTTCCGGTTGAACCAGGGGTGCCAGCCGATCTGCGCCGGGAAGGACGACTCGTACGTCTCCACGCTCATCGTCAGCGTCAGGCAGTCCCCGGTCAGCGCGATCTGCTGGGTGACGCGCCCGGAGTACGGCCAGGGCTCGACGAGGTCGTACGTGAGCACGGCCTCGTCGGCGCCCTCGCGGGCGGTGCGCCAGGCGGCGTCGCGGGCGGTGCCGTGGATGGCGTTCGGCGGGGCGTTGAGCGGCATCTGCCGCACGGCCGCGCCGTCCCGGAACCGCCCGTCACGGATCCGTCCGCACCAGGGAACCATCGGGAAGCACCCGAACCGCTCCCCCTGCCGCAGCAGTTCGACGCCCCCGACCCGCAGTCCTCCGACCCGCCCGCCGTTCCCCGGCAGCACGGTCGCCTCCGCGTCACCCGCGGTCAGCGTGATGTCTCCGTTACTCACGCGACGACCCTACTGGGACGATCAAGAGGACGTCGCCGCAGCGACTCCCCGCCGCGACCGCGGGCAGTCGCGCCGCTGTGGCGGCACGGGTGGGTGCGACGGCATCCCGCGGACGCCGCGGGCCGTGCCACACCCCCGCGCCCGACGGCAACAGCTCAGCGGCGCTTACGGAACGCCCTGATCGCGACGACCACCGAGGCCACCGCCAGGGCCGCCGCCGGCGCGGCCCACCGCAGGGGCGTGACGGAGGCGACGGTCTGCGGAGCGGGAACGGGCGCGTAGCGGCCGCGCGGCGGCGCGTGGTCCACCTCCTCGGCGCTGCGTCCGATCATCGTCCGCCGGGCGTGCGCCGCCTCGGCGACGGAGTCGTCGTCCTCCTCGTGGGAGGACGACGGGACCTCCTCGTCGAGGACGGACGGGACGTCCACGTCCGGGGCCGACGACGGGACGTCGTCCGCGTCCGGGGCCGGCGGCGGGGCGTCGTCCGCGTCCGGGGTGGTGTCGAAGTCGGTGGTGGCCCTGGGTTCGAAGTCCCCCGCGGACAACAGCTCGGGCGACTCCGGACCGGAGGCCCGCTCCGCCGCGTCGGCGCCCAGGCTCTCCGCGAAGCGGTCCAGCAGGCGGGAGACCGCCGAGGCCACCGCGTCCGCCGGGAACTGCGTGACCCGGCCGTCGGCCGCCGCCGTGCCCTCGACCGTGAGGGTGGTGCCGCCCTCCGCGTCCCGCAGGCGCAGCCGCAGCGCGAGCTTCACCGATCCGCTGCCGCGGACCTCCGCCGCATCGCCCTCGACGGCGTAGGAGCCGTCGTCCCGCGCGGACACCCGTACGGCGCCCCGGTAGGTGACGGAGTGGCCGCCCACCCGGACCTTCAACCGGCCGGCGACGGGATCCGCGTCGGCGTCGTGCTGGAGCCCGGGCACCGCCCGGGCGACCCGCGCGGGGTCGTCCAGCACCTCCCTGAGCCGCTCCACCTCGACCGGAACGAACACCTCGTGCTCCATGACTGCCGAGCCTACCCACGCGACACCGGACTGCACCCCCGCCGGCGGGAAGTCACGGCGCGTCGGCGCGGAACGTAGGAGGGGGCTCAGCCGGTGTACCGGGGGTGCACCAGTGTGGACGGCGGCAGACCGGTGACCCGGGTACGCTCCGCCGCCCGGACGTCCGCCGCGAGGGAGGCGTCGGTGAGCGTGCGCGGACGCGGCCCGGCGGGGTCGAGGCGCGGCTCGGGGAGGCGGCGGGCGGCCAGGACGAACCCCCAGTCGCGGTGGGTGTGGGCGGTGGCCGTGGCGCCCCGGTCGGGTCCGGCGGCGAAACCGGTCCGCCGGCCGCTCACCCGGTACGCGGCGGTACGCAGCCCCGCCGCGCGGAGCGTCGAGTCCACCGTCCAGAAGTCGCGGGGACGGGACGCCACCGCGCCCCCGTGCACCACGAGCCGCCCGTCGGGCGCCAGCACCCGCCGGGCCAGCCCGTAGAACTCCTGCGCGTACAGCTTGGTGCTCGCGGTGATCCCGGGGTGCGGCAGGTCCGAGACGACGACGTCGTACGCCGTCGGGGGCGCCCCGCGCAGCCAGTCGAAGGCGTCCGCGGTAATCACCCGCACGCGCGGGTCGTCGAGGGCGCGCACGTTCAGCGCGGACAGCGCCGGGTCGCGGCGGGCCAGCCGCACCAGGCCCGCGTCGATCTCTACGACGTCGACCCGGCGCACGCCGGTGTGGCGCAGCACCTCGCGCACGGCCAGCCCGTCACCACCGCCGAGGACCAGCACCCGGGTGTGCGGTCCGTACATCGCGGGGTGCACCAGCGCCTCGTGGTACCGGAGTTCGTCCCGGCCGCTGACCCGCAGCCGCCCGTCGAGGAACAGGTTCAGGGGCCGCCCGTCCCGCCCGCCGGTGAGCAGCACCTCCTGGACGTCCGTCCGCAGGGCCACGCGTACCTCGGAGCCGTACAGGGCGTGCCGGGCGGCCCGCTCGAAGTCGTCGACGAGGACGGTGGCCGTGGCGAGGGCGACGAGCACGCACACGTTGACGGCGATCAGCAGCCTGCGGGCGCGCCGCGTGAGGTCCTGCCGGAACAGCCCGAGCACCAGCGCCCCGCCGACGACCGCGTTGACCGCGCCGGTGATCAGCGCGCCGGTCAGCTGACCGAGCAGCGGCAGCAGGAGGAAGGGGAAGGCGAGCCCGCCGACCAGCGCGCCCACGTAGTCGGCGGCGGACAGGTCGGCCACCGCGCCCCCCGCGTCCTGTCGGCGGATCCGCTGGATCAGCTCCATCAGCAGCGGCACCTCGGCGCCGATCAGCAGCCCGGTGGCCAGGGAGAAGGTGACCAGCAGCGCACGCGGGCCGCTCGCCCACGCGCCTCCCCAGTCACCCGTCCAGGCGAACACGGCGTACAGCGCCATCGCACTGCACCCGCCGACGAGGGCCAGGGCCGCCTCGACGGTGCCGAACCCGGCCGCCGCGTGCCGCCGCAGCCGTTTCGCGGCCAGGGACCCGATGCCCATCGCGAAGATCATCACGGACAGCACGACGGAGGTCTGGGCGACCGAGTCACCCATCAGGTACGTCGCCAACGCGACCAGTTCCAGCTCGTACACGAGTCCGCAGGCCGCGCAGACGAACACGCCCGCGAGTACCAGGAACCGTCCCGTGCCCTGCCGTACCGGCAGCCGCAGTGCGCTCCTCGCCTCGCCGACGGGGCCGCCCGGACCGTCCCAGGACTGCGCGGAGCCGGGCGGTGCGGGGGCCTGCGGTTCGATCACCCCAGCGACGTTACGTCACGTCCCCACCGCGCAACGTCACCCACACGTGTGGTCTTTGTTTGCGCTTGCCCGATATTGGTATGAGCAATGGCTCCCTCTGCCCCTCGCCCGGGCCTCACACCGTCGCCCTCGCCCGCACCCCCGCCTTCGTCCGCGTCGCCACCAGCTGCCCGTCCTGCGGATAGGCGTGCCAGGTCCGCCAGTGCACCTGGCCCTCGTGGTACTGGGCGAGCATCGCCGTGAACGCGTGCGGACTTCCGGGGAAGACCCCGACGAGGCCCTGCGGGTGGTCGGAGACCAGGGCCAGCAACTCCTGGGCGCGGCCCGCGAAGGACCCCGGGGAGAGCACCTCCACCCGGGCGGCGAACTCGTACTCCCAGTCGTCCACCCGCTTGGCCACGCCCAGCGGAAGCGGCGTGCTGCTGCCCGGAATACACGCCACCGTCTCCGAGCAAAGGCCCCGCTCCTCTTCGAGCAGCACCTGGTGGGACGCGCCGAGCAGCCTCAACTGAACCTTTCTTCCGGCCAGTTCGAGATCCAGTGCGGCCAGCGCGGGGAGCGGCTCGCGTCCCAGCGTCCAGGCCAGGTCGGCCGCACGCGTGTCGGAGTAGGCGGTGTTCAGGGTCGTGAGCATGGATCGGCTCCGCAAGCACACAAGGAGAGGGAGAGAGGGGGTCCGCGCACCCCGGTCGCACCGGGGAACTCGGCCCGCCAGCCCGGTCACCCGGCCGGGAGAAGGGTCCGCGGGGATTCCGAGGGCTGCGTCGGTGATTTATAGGCAATCATGAATTGTGGTGCCACGCAGCGTTTTTACCCAACTTCATAGGCTTTCCATCCGCTGGGGGGCTCCCCAGCTCACCTGTTCAACTCCGGCGCACGCCCCGAGGTGACGGCGTACGCCGGTGCGCCGCGTCCCGGAACGGCACAGCGGGGCCCGCCCAAGGCGCGGACCCCGCTGTCGCGGATGCGTCACCCCCCGCTGTGGAGGCGGGCTGCCCCGTGTCAGCCGCCTCCCCCACCGCATCCGCCGCCCCCGCAGGACGACCCGCCCCCGCAGGACGATCCCCCGTCGGAGCCCGACGACGAGCCGCAGGCCCCGCCGCCTCCGCCGCTGCCCCCGTCGCCCGCCCACCAGCTGTCGCGGCCCTTGCCGCGACGGCCCGGACGGCCTGCGCCCATCCGTCGTGCGGGCCTGCGCGCCGCGCTCGTGAAGGCCCCGGCCAGCACCGCGAAGAGCGCCACCAGGATGATGCCGATGACCATGGCGTCACCCTCCTTCCGTTCCCCCGTGATCCCCCGAAGCAGCCCCCTGTGGGTGCCTCGCTCACGTGTGTGACCGGGAGATGCCCTCCGCCCGCGCGGCCCAAAGCGGAGTTGAGGAACTCCAGAGCTTCGGCGCAGGATGACCGCCATGACCTCCAGCGCGCGCCCCCTCCTGAACCGCCGGCTCGCCGAGTTCGGGACGACGATCTTCGCCGAGATGTCCGCCCTGGCCCTGCGGACCGGATCCGTCAACCTGGGCCAGGGCTTCCCCGACACCGACGGCCCCGAGGAGGTCAGGGAGGCCGCCGTACGCGCCCTGCGGGACGGCCGCGGCAACCAGTACCCGCCGGGCCCCGGCGTCCCCGAACTGCGCACCGCCGTCGCCGCGCACCAGAAGCGCCGCTACGGCCTCACCGTCGATCCCGACACCGAGGTCCTGGTCACCGCCGGCGCCACCGAGGCGATCGCCGCCGCCCTGCTCGCCCTGGTGGAACCCGGCGACGAGGTGATCGCCCTCGAGCCGTACTACGACTCCTACGCGGCCTGCATCGCCATGGCGGGCGGCGCCCGCGTCCCGGTCACGCTCCGCCCGCGCGAGGGCCGCTTCCGCCTCGACCTCGACGAACTGCGCGACGCCGTCACCGACCGCACCCGCCTGCTCCTGCTCAACACCCCGCACAACCCGACCGGCACGGTCCTCACCCGCGGGGAACTGGCCGCGATCGCCGAGCTCGCGGTGGAACGCGACCTGCTCGTCGTGACCGACGAGGTCTACGAGCACCTGGTCTTCGACGGCGCCGAACACCTCCCCCTGTCCACCTTCCCGGGCATGCGGGACCGCACGGTGACCATCTCCAGCGCGGGCAAGACCTTCTCCTTCACCGGCTGGAAGGTCGGCTGGGTCACGGCGGCCCCGGAACTGGTCACGGCGGTCCGCTCGGCCAAGCAGTTCCTCACCTACGTCTCCGCGGGCCCCTTCCAGTACGCGGTCGCCGAGGCTCTCGCCCTGCCCGAGTCGTACTTCACCGGCTTCCGCGCGGACATGCTCGCCAAGCGCGACGTCCTGGCGGCGGGCCTGGAGGAGGCCGGCCTGACCGTCTACCGCCCGTCCGGCACCTACTTCGTCACCGCCGACATCCGCCCCCTGGGCGAGAGCGACGGCATCGCCTTCTGCCGCTCCCTCCCCGAGCGCGCGGGCGTCGTCGCCATCCCCACGGCCGTCTTCTACGACCACCGCGAACTGGGCGCCCCCTTCGTCCGCTTCGCCTTCTGCAAGCAGCGGTCCGTACTGGAGGAGGCCTCCCGCCGCCTCAAGGCCGCTGTGGCCCGCTGAGCGAGGACCGTCTTCCGTGCCGCTGCGGGTCCGGGCCACCCGCGCCCCGCCCCGCGGGCCGGCCTCTCGCCCGGGTGACGCGGGCCTTCCGGCGGGGAGGGCGGGCGGTCCTTCCTCCCTGTTTTTCGCCCCGCCGCCTCGGGGCGGGGCGGCCGGTGGCTTCATGACGGACGCCGGGCCACCGCCTCGACACGCGTCCCGGCCTACGCCGGGTTGCCGTTCAGCTTGCGCCGCTCCCAGCGGTTGGGGTGGCGGACGACCACTCCCGCCATGCCGCCGGACCCGGTGAGCCGGATCAGCGGGGTTCCCGGAAGCCGGTCGGAAGTGGTCCTGTCCCTCAGACCGCCGAGGCCGGGGTCCAGGGCGCCGGTGTCCGCGGCCCAGCCGTCGGGGATGACGATCGTGACACCGGCCGCCTCCCCGTACGCCTCCACCGTGACCTCCGGGAGGCGGCACTCGACCCGGGTGAAGTCGAGCTTCACGCCCCCCATGCCTCCGTGAGCGATCACGTGCCCGGGGACTTCCCAGCGTCCGGGGCCCCGGGACGCCCCGTGGAGGCCGCCCTTGAGCACCAGGGGCTGCTGCCGGCTCCCGGCCGGCTCCCGCCTCGGCAGGTCGGCGGTCAGGACGGCCAGCTCGGCGTAGGTCCTGGAGGTCAGCGCCTGCTCCAGGCGCGCATCCAGCTCATCGAGATCGATGCGCCCCTCGGCCGCCGCGTCGCGCAGCTGCTCCACCACCGCTTCCCGGTCGTCGTGGGAGGCGCGCATCTCGCCCGGGGGGACGGGGTGCGGAAAGGGCTCGGGGTACTGGGCTGTCATGGCCACAAGAGTAAGCAGTCGGCGGGCCGAGCGGGCCGTAACCGCGGGCGGGGTACGGGAAGAGCCCGCCCCGGGGCCGGCCGTGGTGCGGTCGGCGTCCGGGGCGGGCTCTTCCCGCGCACGGCGGGTGCCTGCCGGCACCCGCCGAGACGTCGTGTCCGGAGACGGACTACTCGTCGTCCTCGGGCTTGTCCGCCTCGTTGATCTCCTGCTCCAGGCCGAGCTGCTCGACGAGCCACTTGTCGAACTCGATCGCGGCCCGCACCCAGCTCACCGTCGACGAGACGAAGTACTCCAGGCTGACGCCCATGCCGATCAGCATCTGGGCCTCACCGATGAGGCGGACCGTGCCGTCGTCGTGGGTGTGGGTGTAGACCTTGGGCCACAGGGTGCGCCGGTTCCAGTCGTCGACGGACTCGAGCAGCTGGGGCTTCTCGTCGATCTGGTGCGGCCGGTCGTAGAACGTCCGGACGGAGAAGATCTGCTGGTCGCCCTCACCGCGGAACATGAAGTAGGTGCGGAACTGCTCCCACGGCGCCGCGAGGTCACCCTCGTCGTCGACGACGTACTTGAGCTCCATCTGGTCGAGGAGCTGCTTCACGAGGTCCTGATCCGGGACGACGGGGCCCGCCGGTCCTTGCGGCTGCGGCTCGGGCTGGCCCCCGAAATTCGGAATCGAGGACGGGTCGATGGTCACCGTGAATTTCCCTTCGTACGGATTCCGCCATCCTCCCCCATACGGGGAGGGGGGTGGCAAGCCCCGACGGGCCTGTCAGCCGTGGGCTGACCCGATCCGGTCAATGCCGGGGTACCCGGTACGGGTCGGGCCCAACGTTCCCGGGGGGAACATCGGGCCCGAAGGCGGAAGCATCAGCCGGAGTCACTCACCGGTGGCCGGGCCCACCAGGAGGCCGTCCTCGTAGCGGTCCACGCGGACCGTGTCGCCGTCCTTGATCTCGCCGGCCAGGATCTCCCTGGCGAGGCGGTCGCCGATGGCGGTCTGGACGAGGCGGCGCAGCGGGCGGGCGCCGTAGGCGGGGTCCAGGCCCTCCTCGGCGAGCCACTCCAGCGCCTCGGGGGTGACGTCCAGGGCGAGGCGGCGTTCGGCGAGGCGGCGGGCCAGGCCGTCGAGCTGGAGCCGCGCGATGCGTGCCAGTTCGGGCTTGGTCAGCGCCGAGAAGACGACCAGGTCGTCGAGGCGGTTGAGGAACTCGGGCTTGAAGGAGGCGCGGACCACCTCCAGGACCTGCTCCCGCTTCTCCGTCTCGGTGGTGAGCGGGTCGACCAGGTACTGGCTGCCCAGGTTGGACGTCAGCACCAGGATGGTGTTGCGGAAGTCGACGGTGCGGCCCTGGCCGTCGGTGAGGCGGCCGTCGTCGAGCACCTGGAGCAGGATGTCGAAGACCTCGGGGTGCGCCTTCTCGACCTCGTCGAGGAGGACGACGCTGTAGGGGCGGCGGCGGACGGCCTCGGTGAGCTGGCCGCCCTCCTCGTAGCCGACGTAGCCGGGTGGGGCGCCGACCAGCCGGGCCACGCTGTGCTTCTCGCTGTACTCGGACATGTCGATGCGGACCATCGCCCGCTCGTCGTCGAAGAGGAAGTCGGCGAGGGCCTTCGCCAGCTCGGTCTTGCCGACGCCCGTCGGGCCGAGGAAGAGGAAGGAGCCGGTGGGGCGGTCGGGGTCGGCGATGCCGGCCCGGGAGCGCCGTACGGCGTCGGAGACGGCGCGCACGGCCTCGGCCTGGCCGATGAGGCGCCTGCCGAGTTCGTCCTCCATGCGGAGCAGTTTCTGGGTCTCGCCCTCCATCAGGCGGCCGGCCGGGATGCCGGTCCAGGAGGCGACGACGTCGGCGATGTCGTCGGCGCCGACCTCCTCCTTGACCATGGTGTCCCTGGATACCTCCTCCTCGGCCTCGGAGGCGGCCTCCAGGTCGCGTTCGAGTGTGGGGATCTCGCCGTAGAGCAGTTTGGAGGCGGTGTCGAAGTCGCCGTCGCGCTGGGCGCGTTCGGCCTGTCCGCGCAGTTCGTCGAGCTTCTCCTTCAGTTCGCCGACCCGGTTGAGGGACTGCTTCTCCTTCTCCCAGCGGGCGTTGAGGCCGCGCAGTTCCTCCTCCTTGTCGGCGAGGTCGCGGCGCAGGCGCTCCAGGCGTTCGAGGGAGGCGGCGTCGGTCTCCTTGCCGAGGGCGAGTTCCTCCATCTTCAGCCGGTCGACGGCGCGCTGGAGTTCGTCGATCTCGACGGGCGAGGAGTCGATCTCCATGCGGAGGCGGCTGGCGGCCTCGTCGACGAGGTCGATGGCCTTGTCGGGGAGGAAGCGGGAGGTGATGTAGCGGTCGGAGAGGGTGGCGGCGGCGACGAGGGCGCTGTCGGCGATCTGGACCTTGTGATGGGCCTCGTAGCGGCCCTTGAGGCCGCGGAGGATGGCGATGGAGTCCTCGACGGTCGGTTCGGCGACGAGGGTCTGCTGGAAGCGGCGTTCGAGGGCCGGGTCCTTCTCGATGCGTTCGCGGTACTCGTCGAGGGTGGTGGCGCCGACCATGCGGAGTTCGCCGCGGGCGAGCATGGGCTTGAGCATGTTGCCGGCGTCCATCGCGGAGTCGCCGCCGGCGCCGGCGCCGACGACGGTGTGGAGTTCGTCGATGAAGGTGATGATCCGGCCGTCGGAGTCCTTGATCTCGGCGAGGACGGTCTTGAGGCGTTCCTCGAACTCGCCGCGGTACTTGGCGCCGGCGACCATGGCGCCGAGGTCGAGGGCGACCAGCCGCTTGTTCTTCAGCGACTCGGGGACGTCGCCCTT
The DNA here is from genome assembly GCF_041380215.1 of Streptomyces pimonensis. Lineage (NCBI taxonomy): Bacteria > Bacillati > Actinomycetota > Actinomycetes > Kitasatosporales > Streptomycetaceae > Streptomyces > Streptomyces pimonensis. The sequence goes on along the minus strand of NZ_JAHWZY010000009.1, from coordinate 38,566 downwards.
GACGATGCGCTGGGCGAGGCCCTCCACGACGGCGGTCTTGCCGACGCCCGGCTCGCCGATCAGCACCGGGTTGTTCTTGGTACGGCGGGAGAGGACCTGCACCACGCGCCGGATCTCCTGGTCGCGTCCGATGACGGGGTCGAGCCTGCCCTCGCGGGCGGCGGCGGTGAGGTCGGCGCCGAACTTCTCCAGGGCCTTGTACCGGCCCTCGGGGTCGGCGGTGGTCACCCGGCGGGCTCCGCGCGCCTTCTGGAAGGCGTCCTGCAGCTTCCTGGCGGTGGCGCCCTGCTGCGACAGCACCTCGCCGGCGGCTCCGCCCTTGGCGGCGATGCCGATGAGGAGGTGTTCGGTGGAGAGGTACTCGTCGCCGAGGTCGCGGGCGCGGGACTGGGCGTCCGCGATGACGGCGAGCAGTTCACGGTTGGGCTGGGGCGGCGCCACGGTGGACCCGGTGACGCTCGGCAGGCCCGCGAGGACGCGCTCGGCCCCGGAGCGCACGGCGGCCTGGTCGGCGTCGACCGCGGCGAGCAGGTCCGTGATGTTCTCGTTCTCCTGCCCGGCGAGCAGGGAGAGCAGCAGGTGGGCGGGGGTGAGGTCGGGGTGTCCCTCGGCCACGGCCCGGTTTCCGGCGCTCTGGATCGCTTCCCGGCTCCGGTTGGTCAGCTCGGCGTCCACGGTATCCGTTCTCCTCCTTGCGGTGACCCTTCAGCGGCCTTCGTGGCTGACTCGGTCAACGTACACAAACTTGAGTCTATTCCACTCAAGGTGGCGGACGGGAGTACGACGGGGGCTAAGTTCCGGTCCATGACCACCACGTACTCGGTAGATCCGGGCGATCCGGACGCGTCGTACCTCAGCTTCTGGCGCGAGAGGCACCTGTGCACGCTGACCACCCTCCGCCCGGACGGCACCCCGCACCTGGTACCCGTCGGAGTGACATACGACCCCGGGGCGCGGATCGCCCGGGTGATCGCCAGCGGGACGAGCGCGAAGGTGCGCCATGTGCGGGCGGCGGGGGACCGGGGCGCGGCCGTCGCGGTCTGCCAGGTGGACGGCCGGCGGTGGGCCACGCTGGAGGGACGGGCCGTGGTCCGCACGGACCCGGAGCGCGTCGCGGAGGCGGAGCGGCGGTACGCGGAGCGCTACGGGCGGACGCCACGGCCGAACCCGTCCCGGGTGGTCATCGAGATCGCGCTCACGCGCGCGATGGGGCGCGGGTGAGGCCGGCCGTGCGGCCCGTGTACCGCGCGGCGACTTCCGGCCATCACGCGGCCGGGCAGATACCCGGACATGTCCGGGAAAACTGCAGCGGCGTCACCGTGTTCAGGTCACGGTGACGCCGCTGCGGGGGGAAGCACCTGCGCGATCTTTTACGACGGGGGAATCGCGTCAGGCACTGCGGGGGGTGGCCGAGATGGTCCGGGAGACAGGGGAGCCGGACTCCACCTGCCGATGGTCCCGCTGGTCCAGGTTCACAAAGATCATTCCGTACCGGACGGCACACCGTACGGGCTTCGGCGCCCCCCTGGGCCGCCGCAGGCACCGGTACGCCCGTACGTCCCCGTCCTCGTCGCGGGTGACGACGACCGGTTCACCGAAGACGGTCACCATCAACGAGTCACCGCTGTGGGGGATGGCGGTGACCAGGTCGATGAAGTGCCATCCGGACCGGTAGGCGGTCGCCATCTCCCGGCGGAAGGACCGGTCGTCGGGTGGAGTAGCCATGTCAAGCCCACACGCTGTCGTCCGTACGCGCGGGGCCGGCGGCCCACACGCTGTCGGCCGCAGGTGCGTCCTGCGCGATGATCGGCGGCCACACACTGTCCGCCCGGACGTCTTCCTTCGCCTCGGAGAGGCCGCCCGCTATCCCGAAGGCCACACCGACGGAGAAGGCGGCGACAAGCACCGAGCGAAGCATTTTCTTACCCATAGTCGGCTTCGTCCTCACTTGAAGGTCCCCTCTGTCCCCCGTCGAGTACGACGATGGCTCATTCGGGCACATCATGGCCACACGATCGGTGCATCATGTTCCTGCATGTTCAGGACCCTGTGGGGTGGAGATTTGGGAACAAAACAGACCAAGGCGGTACATCCTCACGCGGTGACTGAGCTGTGCGAGGAGGGGGGGCGACTGTACGCGAATGCTCTGCGCGCGGGACGTATCGCCCGCGCCGACGTGGAACCCGCGCCCTGCTTGATGGACTTCGCCCTCCTTCACCCGGATCCCGACGATGCGCGGTGGTTGCGGCCGGTGCTTCCCTCGATCGCGCTGGCCCAGCGATTGAGCCCCATAGAACGGGAGATCACCGAACGCAGGCGCCTGTCGATAGAGCTCGCCGACACTTTCGAGCCGTTCATGTCCCTGAGCGCCCAGGAGATCGCTCCCACCCACGCGATCACGGTGCTCGAGGGCAACGACCGCATCAACAGCGCGCTGGACCTGGCCACCGCACAGTGCCGCGCGGAGATGCTCACCGTCCAGCCGAGCGGGTACCGGCCCGAGCGCAGCCTGCTCCAGGGGTTCGAGCGCGACCGGCTGCTCACCGAACGCGGCGTGCGCATACGCACCCTCTACCAGCACACCGCCCGGTTCAACCCCGAGCGCCTCTCCTACGTCGAGCAGTTCGCCAAGGGGAGGGCGGAGTACCGCACCATCGACGAGCTGGTGGAGCGCCTCATCATCTGCGACGAGGCGGTCGCCTTCATCCCCGTGCGCGACGACCGTCAGGTCGCCCTGGAACTGCGGCACACCGGCCTCGTCCGTTACCTGATCAAGGTCTTCGAGTTCATGTGGAGCCGCGCGGTCCCGCTGGCCGCCGGCACCCCCTACGAGACCGCGCCCGACGGCATACCGGAGATCCAGCACTCCATCGCCAAACTCCTGGTGGAGGGCCACGTGGACGAGGCCATCGCCCGCCGCCTCGGCATGAACGTACGGACCTGCCGCGCCCACATCGCCAAGCTCGCCGCCACTCTCGGCAGCGGCAGCCGGGCCCAACTCGGCTACCTCATCGCGGAGTCCGGGATCCTGAACCAGGAGGGAGCAGCGGAGTGACCCCGCCGGCTCGGGCGGGCCGCCTCACCGGGCGGGCCGGGCCCCCCGGCCGGGCGAAGTGGCGGCGGAGCGCCGGAAGCCGTCCAGTCCGGCCTGGGCGATGCGGACGCCCAGCTGTGTGCGGCTGGCCGCGCCCAGCGTCTCCGACAGGCGGGCGATGTGCGCCCGGCAGGTCCGCACGCTGATGCCCAGCCGCTCCGCGATCACCGCGTCCTGGTGGCCCTCCGCGAGCAGGGACGCGATGGACCGCTCCCGGTGCGAGACGCCCTCGATGCCGGTCTCGGGCAGCGGGGCGGTCAGCGGGATGGCGAGCCGCCACAGCCGGTCGAAGACCGTGCCCAGGTACTCCACCAGCGCCGGGTGGCGCAGCTCCAGCGCCATGGTGCGCTCGGCGTTGGCGGGGATGAAGGCGACCGTGCGGTCGAAGAGGATCAGCCGGTCGATCACCTCGTCCAGCGTGCGCGCCTCCACCGCGTCGCCCATCAGCTCCAGGTAGCTGAGCAGCCCGTGCCCGTGCCGGGCGACGTGCGTGTACAGGTCCCGCATGCGCACGCCCCGGCCGCGCAGCGTCGTCGCCCGGTGCAGGCCCTCCGACAGCTCCGCCTCGCGCCGGATGCCGCCCGGCTGGACGGTGAGCACCTCGGTGGTGCACGCCTGTGTCGCCTCGTCCATCGCGGCCTGGATACGGGCCAGCCCGTCCAGCACCCTGATCGCCGGGCCCTCCGCCGCGGACCGTGACGCGGGCACCGGGCGGTCCAGACCGGCGTACCACTCGAAGGCCTCGACGGCCGAGCCGACCCGGCGCTGGCTCGCGCTCACCTCGTCGTACATCCCGCGCAGCAGCCGGGCCATGACCTCCTGCGGGGAGGTGGGGACGAGCCAGTCCATGTCGTCGGGGTCGGGGTGCAGCAGGGCCAGTTCCAGCAGGCAGGGCACCGGCTCCGCGTCCCGGCGCGGCAGCCGTCCGCGCCGTACGGCCCGGGAATACACGCGATCCCCGGCCTCGCACAGTCGGTCAGCACCGTGTGGATGCCCGTCCGTCCCGTGCCCGGCCATCGCCCGTCCCACCCTCGGTTCAGCCCCTTTCCGAAGCGCAACTATGCGCGGCGGGAACCGGCTGTGCAACACGGGCGGAGCCCGCCGCCGGTCGAGGGACCGGCGGGTGGCCGGATATCGACGGGCGGCTACTTCAGTCCGGCCGCCTCGCAGGCCGCCGCGAACTCGGCGGTGCAGATGTCCGAGACCTTGTAGATCCCGTCGGCGATCACGGTCTCCTCGATGTTGTCCTTCGTCAGCGCGACCACGGGCACGAGCTGCGCAGGGACGTCCCTGTCGGTGGGGCTGTTCACCCGGTCGCGGGTCAGCGCGTCGAACTGGATGCCCTTGCCCTGGACCTTCGCCACGGCCATCTCGGCGGCGCTCTCGGCCTCGTCCGGGTAGGACTTGTACACGCTCATGTACTGCTCGCCGACGAGGATGCGCTGCACCGCCGCGAGTTCGGCGTCCTGGCCGGTGATCGGGGGCAGCTCGGTCACGCCGGCGGCCTTCAGCGCCTTGACGATGCCGCCCGCCATGCCGTCGTTGGCGGAGTAGACCGCCCTGATCTCGCCCGCACCGATCGCGTTGATCGCCTCGGCCATGTTGGCCTGGGCGTTCTCCGGCTTCCAGTCCTCGGTGTCGTAGGACTTGGCGATCGTCACCTTGTCCTTGAACTCGGAGAGCGCGCTCGCCTTGAACTGCTTGGCGTTGGGGTCGGTGGGCGAACCGTTCATCATCACGATCTTGTCGGTGACGGCGGTCTCCCCGAGCGACTCCAGCAGGGAACGTCCCTGCACCTCGCCGACCAGCCCGTTGTCGAAGGAGATGTACGCGTCGATCGGGCCCTCGGCGAGACGGTCGTAGGCGATGACGGGGATGCCCGCGTCCTTGGCCTTCCGCACGCTGTCCCCGATGCCGTGCGCGTCGACCGGGTCCAGCACGATGACGTCGACCTTGTCGTCGATCATCTGCTGCATCTGGCTCGCCTGCTTGTCGGCGTCCGCCTCGGCGTTGGCGTACTCGACGGTGCCCTTCTTGTTGGTGAGCGACTCCACCTTCGCCTTGAAGATGGGGTAGTCGAACTGCTCGTACCGGGTGTTGGTCTTCTCCGGGAGCAGCAGCCCGACGGTGATGTCGTCGCCCTTGCCCGGACTCGCGTCGTCGCTGCTCCCCGTCGCGTTGAGCACGCCGCATCCGGCGAGCATGACGGACATGGAGGTGGCGGCCACGGATATGGCGATACGACGCATGCGGAGGCTCACTTCAGGTGCGTTTCGGACGTGGGCACGACTTTGCGGCCCATGTGACTGAAAAGCCAACCCTCAGCCCTCATCTGCGTCAAGGTCGGCCGCTTAACGAGATGGACACGGCACGGTGTGCCGAACTCGTGAGAGACCCGCGGACGTCCGGCGAGGATCTTCTGGACACGCAACTACACGATAGTCACACACGTATCCGTGCATAAGCCGGGAGGCCCGGAGGTCCGCTCGACCTCCGGGCCTCCCGGCACTCCGCGCCCGCGCCTCAGTCCGGCTGCTGCCGCTTGGGCCGCCACACCACCAGCGCGCTGGTCTGCTGCATCTCCTGGTACGGCACCAGGTCGCGGCGGTACGAGGCGTGCACCGCGGCCTCGCGCTGCCGCATCGCCGTGGCCGCCCCGTCGAGGGCGCCCTCCAGTTCGGCCACACGGGACTGGAGGGCGGCGACCTGGTTCTCCAGTTCGATGATGCGCTTGATCCCGGCCAGGTTGATGCCCTCGTCCTGCGACAGCTGCTGCACCTGACGGAGCAGTTCGATGTCACGGGCCGAGTAACGGCGGCCCCGGCCGGCCGTGCGGTCCGGCGACACGAGACCCAGCCGGTCGTACTGGCGCAGCGTCTGCGGGTGCAGACCGGAGAGCTGGGCCGCCACCGAAATGACGTAGACCGGGGTGTCCTGGGTCAGTTCATACGGATTGCGTCGACGGCCGTCCATGCAGATCAAGCTCCCTTCGCGGCCTGGAACAGCTCCGCCCGCGGATCGTCGTCCGCGGTCGCCTCGCGATACGCCTCGAGCGCGTCACGAGCCTTCCCCGACACGTCCTTGGGAACACTCACCTCCACGGTGACCAGCAGATCACCGCGGCTGCCGTCCTTGCGGACCGCGCCCTTGCCCCGGGCCCGCATGGTGCGCCCGTTGGGCGTGCCCGGCGGCAGCTTCAGCGTGACCGGCGGACCCCCCAGTGTCGGGACCCGGATCTCGCCGCCGAGGGCGGCCTCGGGATACGTCACCGGGACCGTGACGGTGAGGTTGTCGCCCTTGCGGCCGAACACCGGGTGGGCGCCGACGTGCACGACGACGTACAGGTCGCCGGCGGGACCGCCGCGCTCGCCCGGCGCTCCCTTGCCGCGCAGCCGGATCCGCTGGCCGTCGCTGACGCCCGCGGGGATGCGCACCTGCATGGTCCGCGAGGACTTGGCCCGGCCGCTGCCCTTGCAGATCTCGCAGGGCTCCTCCGCGATCAGACCGCGGCCCTTGCAGTCGGGGCAGGGGTCGGTGAGCGAGAAGCCGCCCCCGGAGCCCCGCGCCACCTGGCCGGTGCCGACGCAGGTCGGGCACACACGCGGTGTGCCGTTCTTGTCGCCGGTGCCCGAACAGGCCTTGCAGGGCGCCTGCGACGACATCCGCAGCGGAACCGTCGCACCCTCGATCGCCTCGGTGAAGCTGAGCGTCACCTCGGACTCGATGTCCTGGCCGCGCCGCGGCTGGGTACGCGTGGCCCCCGCTCCGCCGCGGTTGAACAGGCCCCCGAAGACGTCACCCAGGCCGCCGCCGAAGCCGCCCGCCTGCTGGCCGCCGGCCTGGCCTCCGAAGAGGTCGCCCAGGTCGAAGTTGAAGGAGCCGCCGCCCGCGCCCGGCCCCGGGCGGAAACCGCCGTTGCCGAAGAGCGCGCGCGCCTCGTCGTACTCCTTGCGCTTCTTGGGGTCGCCGAGGACGTCGTTCGCCTCGGAGATCTCCTTGAACCGCTCCTCCGCCCTGACGTTGCCCTTGTTGGCGTCCGGATGGAACTCGCGGGCGAGCTTCCGGTACGCCTTCTTGATCTCGGCCTCGGTGGCGTCCTTGGGGACGCCGAGGACCTTGTAGAAGTCCTTCTCGATGAAGTCCTTGGTGCTCATCCCCGACGTCCCTCCTTCCCTGCGTCTGTTCCCACGTCAGCCCTCGTCCGGGCCACCGCTCTCCTTGTTCTCCGAGTCGGCCTGCGCCTCGGTGCTCTCCTCGGCCGGCTTGACCGTCTGCGCGCCGGGCTGCGGTTCGGCGACGGCCACCCGCGCGGGGCGGATGGTGCGCTCGCCGATGCGGTACCCCGGCTGCAGGATCGCCACGCACGTCGTCTCGGTGACGTCCGGCGCGTAGCTGTGCATCAGCGCCTCGTGGATCGTCGGGTCGAAGGGCTCGCCCTCCTTGCCGAACTGCTGGAGGCCCAGCTTGGCCACGATGGTCTCCAGCGATTCGCCGACGGACTTGAAGCCGCCGACCAGCTCGCCGTGTTCCCGCGCGCGGCCGACGTCGTCGAGCACCGGGAGCAGCTCGCTCAGGAGGTTCGCCACGGCGACCTCCTTCACCGCGATCCGGTCACGTTCGACCCGGCGCCGGTAGTTCTGGAACTCGGCCTGGAGGCGCTGGAGGTCCGCCGTGCGCTCGTTGAGCGCCGTGCGCGCCTGGTCCAGCTGGGCCACCAGTGCCGTTTCCTGGCCCGTGTCCCCGGCCGGGGCCGCCCCCTCCTCCTCGGAGGGCTGGGCGGCGGCCTTCGGCTCGGCTTCCTCGGAGGGGACGTCGGGCTGCTGCGACTGCTCGTCGAAGCCCGGGGTCTCCTCGGTCACGCCGCACCGTCCTTGCGGTCCTCGTCGACGATCTCCGCGTCGACGACGTCGTCGTCGGCCTTGGCCTCACCGGGGCCCGCGGACGCGCCGCCGGCCGCCTGGGCGCCCTGGGCGTCGGCGTACATGGCCTGGCCCAGCTTCTGGGAGACGGCCGCGACCTTCTCCGTGGCGGTGCGGATCTCGGCGGTGTCCTCGCCCTTGAGCTTCTCCTTCAGCTCGGCGACGGCGGTCTCGACCTCGGTCCTGACGTCACCGGGGACCTTGTCCGCGTTGTCGCTGAGGAACTTCTCGGTCTGGTAGACGAGCTGCTCGCCCTGGTTGCGGGACTCGGCGGCCTCGCGGCGGGCGTGGTCCTCCTCCGCGTACTTCTCGGCCTCCTGGCGCATCCGGTCGACCTCGTCCTTCGGCAGCGAGGAGCCGCCGGTGACGGTCATCTTCTGCTCCTTGCCCGTGCCCAGGTCCTTCGCGGTCACGTGCATGATGCCGTTGGCGTCGATGTCGAAGGAGACCTCGATCTGCGGGACGCCGCGCGGCGCCGGGGGCAGACCGGTCAGCTCGAACATGCCGAGCTTCTTGTTGTACGCCGCGATCTCGCGCTCGCCCTGGTAGACCTGGATCTGCACGGACGGCTGGTTGTCCTCGGCCGTGGTGAAGATCTCGGAGCGCTTCGTCGGGATCGTGGTGTTGCGCTCGATCAGCTTGGTCATGATGCCGCCCTTGGTCTCGATGCCGAGGGACAGCGGGGTGACGTCGAGCAGCAGGACGTCCTTGACCTCGCCCTTGAGCACACCGGCCTGGAGGGCGGCGCCGATCGAGACGACCTCGTCCGGGTTCACACCCTTGTTGGCCTCCTTGCCGCCGGTCAGCTCCTTGACGAGCTCGGCGACGGCGGGCATGCGGGTGGAACCGCCGACGAGGACCACGTGGTCGATCTCGGACAGCTGGATGCCGGCGTCCTTGACGACGTTGTGGAACGGCGTCTTGCAGCGCTCGAGCAGGTCCGCGGTCAGCTGCTGGAACTGGGCGCGGGTCAGCTTCTCGTCGAGGTGCAGGGGGCCCTCGGCGGAGGCGGTGATGTAGGGGAGGTTGATCGTGGTCTCGGTGGACGAGGACAGCTCGATCTTCGCCTTCTCGGCGGCCTCGCGCAGACGCTGCAGCGCCATCTTGTCCTTGGCCAGGTCCACGCCGTGCCCGGACTGGAACTGCTTGACCAGGTAGTCGACGACGCGCTGGTCCCAGTCGTCACCACCGAGGTTGTTGTCACCGTTGGTGGCCTTCACCTCGACGACACCGTCGCCGATCTCCAGCAGGGAGACGTCGAACGTGCCGCCACCGAGGTCGAAGACCAGGATGACCTGCTCGTCCTTGTCGAGGCCGTACGCCAGGGCGGCGGCCGTCGGCTCGTTGACGATGCGCAGCACGTTCAGGCCGGCGATCTCGCCGGCCTCCTTGGTGGCCTGACGCTCGGCGTCGTTGAAGTACGCCGGGACGGTGATGACCGCGTCCGTGACCTTCTCGCCCAGGTACGCCTCGGCGTCACGCTTCAGCTTCTGCAGCACGAAGGCGCTGATCTGCTGCGGGTTGAAGTCCTTGCCGTCCAGGTTGATCTTCCAGTCGGTGCCCATGTGGCGCTTGACCGACCGGATGGTCCTGTCGACGTTGGTGACCGCCTGACGCTTGGCCACCTCGCCGACCAGCACCTCACCGTTCTTGGCGAAGGCGACGACGGACGGCGTGGTCCTGGCGCCCTCGGCGTTGGTGATGACGGTGGGCTCGCCGCCCTCCAGAACGCTGACGACGGAGTTAGTCGTGCCCAGGTCGATGCCGACCGCACGTGCCATTTCGATTCCTCCAGCTGACTTGAGTGGAACAGACTCAAGCATGCATGACACCCGGCGCGGGGTCAACAGAGCTGAGTCGAGCAGACTCAAGTCTTATCCGCTCCTTACACGCAACTGCCTTGTGACCTGGGACGAAGCCTCGGAAGATCGTTGACGAGGGCGGAAAACAGGGGTGAGGGGAAGGCGGACGAGCGCGAGGACGACCACCATGACCACCGCCGCCACCCACACCACCGCACCCCCGGACACCCGTCCGGTGTGGACGGCCACCCCTACGAGCACCCCGCCCAGCGCCCCGCCGCCGAGCAGCACGGTCACCGCGCGGGGGGCGAGTCCGAGCCGCCGCAGCCGGTGTCCGAGGTGGTCCGGCCGGCCGCGGGTCAGCGGCCACCGGGAGAGCCGTCGCGCGAGGACCACCAGTACGGCGTCGGCGCACGCCACGGCCGTCAGGGCGAACAACACCCCGGCGCCGGCCGCCGTTCCCTGTCCGGCCCGCACGAACACCGCCGCCGAGGCCACCACGAACCCCGCGAACAGCGAGCCGCCCGAGCCGAGGCCGGCCCGTGCGGGATGCCAGTTGTGCAGCAGGAACCCGGCGAGCGCGGCGGCCAGCACGCCCGTCAGCACCGCGATCCCGTCCATCAGCTCGGCCGCCGCGCAGGCCGCCACCCCGAACGCGGTCACCGCCCCCACGGTGCCGGCCAGTCCGTCCGCGTGGTCGAGCCCCCGGAACGCGGCGGTGACCGCCACGATCCACCCCACGGCGAGCACTCCCCGCACCACCCCGGTCTCCGCGTACGGCACGACGAGCGCCGCCGCCACGGCCGTAGCGGTGAGCGGGATCCACCACCGCAGCCGCCACACGTCGGCGGCCAGCCCGAGCACGCCGATCCAGGCCCCGGCGGTCAGCAGCCGCCCGATCCCGGTGCCGAGCGGCGCGAGTCCCGCACGGTCGCCGAGCCCCGCCACCAGCCCGGTCGCGAGCACGACGGCCGTCCCCCCGGACAGCGGCACCGCCAGACGGCGTCTGCGGTCCAGGATTCCCAGGCGCAGGGCGGGGACCCGCAGCGCTTCCGTGAGCAGGGCGGAGAGCAGCAGGGCGGTGGCGGCGGCGGCGATCCCGTAGAGCACGGATATAAGTTAGGGGTATATGGACTGATTTAGCGTGAATAACACGATCCGATCCCGGACGCCACCCGGGAGGCCCCGGAAGGCGCCGCCATAGGCGACCCTGAGCGATTCAGATCACCCCGCGCCCGGCTACAGTGCGACCGGAGATGGGGGTAATCTCGAACGGACTGCATAAGTTACCGCTTAGTAATCTCGGGGAATCCGTAGTGGATCCCCCGTCGGAGTCCCGAGAATCCCTCGTCAAACCCCTCGCAGGCCCGAGGAGCCCCCATGCAACTCGCCGCGATCATCGTGTCGCTGGTCCTGACCGTGGTCGGCGTCGCGCTGCTCGCACGCGCGATCGGCCAGTTCGTCCGGTACTTCAAGCTGGGTCAGCCGGTCCCGGCGGGCGCCCGGACCGACAACCCCTACCAGCGCAGTGTGACCCTGGTACGGGAGTTCCTCGGCCACACCCGCATGAACCGGTGGGGTGTCGTCGGCATCGCCCACTGGTTCGTCGCCGTCGGCTTCCTGACGCTGCCGCCGACCATCGTCACCGCCTACGGCCAGCTCTTCGAGGCCGACTGGGTGCTGCCGGTGCTGGGCGGCTTCCTGCCGTACGAGCTGTACATCGAGTTCATCAGCGCGATGACGACCCTCGGCATCCTCGCGCTGATCGTCATCCGGCTGCTGAGCCTGCCCTCGCGGCCGGGCCGCAAGTCGCGGTTCACGGGCTCCAAGATGGGCCAGGCGTACTTCGTCGAGTACGTCATCCTCACCATCGGCCTGGCGATCTACGTGCTGCGCGGCCTGGAGGGCGCGCTGCACCACGTGGACGGCTACGAGGCCGCGTACTTCGCCTCGTACCCGCTGGTCCTGGCCTTCGAGGGCCTGTCCGTCGCGACGCTGCAGAACCTGGTCTACCTGTTCGCGATGATCAAGCTGAGCACGACCATGATCTGGATGATCACGGTCAGCCTGAACACCAACATGGGTGTGGCCTGGCACCGCTTCCTCGCCTTCCCCAACATCTGGTTCAAGCGCGAGGCCACCGGCGGGACCGCCCTGGGCGCCCTCCAGCCCATGACCTCCGGCGGCAAGGCGATCGACTTCACCGACCCCGGTGACGACGACGTCTTCGGCGTCTCCCAGGTCGAGCAGTTCTCCTGGAAGGGCCTGCTGGACTTCTCCACCTGCACCGAGTGCGGCCGCTGCCAGTCGCAGTGCCCCGCCTGGAACACCGGCAAGCCGCTCTCCCCCAAGCTGCTGATCATGTCCCTGCGCGACCACGCGCACGCCAAGGCCCCCTACCTGCTGGCCGGCGGCGGAAAGACGGCGGAGGGCGAGGAGCAGGCGTCCGAGGAGCAGCTGGCGGGCGTGCCCGCGGCCGCCCTCGCGGAGGCCGAGCGCCCGCTGGTCGGCACCGCCGAGGAGAACGGCGTCATCGACCCGGACGTCCTGTGGTCCTGCACCACCTGCGGCGCCTGCGTCGAGCAGTGCCCCGTCGACATCGAGCACGTCGACCACATCGTCGACATGCGCCGCTACCAGGTGATGATCGAGTCCGCGTTCCCGTCCGAGGCGGGCACGATGCTCAAGAACCTGGAGAAGAAGGGCAACCCCTGGGGCCTGGCCAAGAAGCAGCGCCTGGAGTGGACCAAGGAGGTCGACTTCGAGGTCCCGGTCGTCGGCAAGGACATCGAGGACCTGTCCGAGGTCGAGTACCTGTACTGGGTCGGCTGCGCCGGCGCCCTGGAGGACCGCGCCAAGAAGACCACGAAGGCCTTCGCCGAGCTGCTGCACATCGCGGGCGTCAAGTTCGCGATCATGGGCGGCGACGAGAAGTGCACCGGTGACTCCGCACGGCGCCTGGGCAACGAGCCCCTCTTCCAGGAACTCGGCATGGAGAACGTCTCCGCGCTGAACATGGCCTTCGGCGAGGAGACGGACGACGAGGGCAACGTCACCGCGGAGTCGAAGAAGCCCAGGTCGGCGAAGAGGATCGTCGCCACCTGCCCGCACTGCCTCAACACCCTCGGCAACGAGTACCCGCAGCTCGGCGGCGACTACGAGGTCATCCACCACACCCAGCTGCTCCAGCACCTGGTGGACGAGGGCAAGCTGATCCCGGTCACCCCGGTCGAGGGCATCATCACCTACCACGACCCGTGCTACCTGGGCCGCCACAACAAGATCTACACGCCCCCGCGCGAGATCATCGGCAAGGTCCCGGGCCTGCGCAACGAGGAGATGCACCGCCACAAGGAGCGGGGCTTCTGCTGCGGCGCCGGCGGCGCCCGGATGTGGATGGAGGAGCGGATCGGCAAGCGCATCAACAACGAGCGCGTCGACGAGGCCCTCTCCCTCGACCCGGACATCGTCTCCACGGCCTGCCCGTTCTGCCTGGTCATGCTGACCGACTCGGTCAACGGCAAGAAGAACGACGGCAAGGCCAAGGAGTCCGTCCAGGTCGTCGACGTCGCCCAGCTCCTGCTGGAGTCCGTCAAGACCCCGGCCGGCCCGGCGGGCGACGAGGAGAACGAGAGCGCTCCGCAGCCGGAGCCGGTGGAGTAACACGACACTCCGCCGAAGGGGCCGCCCGGAAGGGCGGCCCCTTCGGCGTGTCCACGCGCGCCCCACCACTTCGGCTCAGCCCGCGGGGGCCCGGGCGCCGGGCGGGGCGGAGGACGGGGCCGCGGGGAGTCCGGTGCGGCGGCCGATGCCGGGCTTGCGGCGGGCGGCCGTCGCAACGGGACCCCACCGTACGCCGGACGAGGTGCGGCGAAGCGGTCCCCGCGTTCGTCCGCCCCCCGGCCGCGAGGCCGGTGATGCGGCGCTCGCCGCCGGTGGGCGCGGCGGAACCGGCGCGCGGGGCGCCGGCGGCTCCCCCGACCGGCGCGGGCCTCCGTCCTCCGCAGGACCGGGCCGTCACGGCGCCCTACGCGAGACGGACGCCCCGGCTGACGACCCCTTAGGGGATGTCACAGCTCGGCCGCAAAGCCGGGCCCGAACACCGGGGTCCGGCACGTCACCGCCCGGGACCAGGTACGTTCGGTGACGTGGCTGGATTCAGGATCGGACGCGGCCGGAACAACAACGGCGCTCCTCACGCGCGACCGCAACACCCCCCGCACGGGCAGCAGACGCCGCAGGGGCCGTCGTACGGCTACCCGCAGGCGCCGCAGCCGTACCCGCAGCAGCCGTCGTACGGCGGCACCGGCGCCGGCCCCTGGCCGCACGCGAACCGCGGCCCGGGCGGACCCGGCGCTCACGGAGGCCACGGGGAGCCGGAGTACTTCGGCGACGGCGCGCACCCGCACGGCGCCCCGCACGACCCGTACGCCGCCAACAACCCGGGCCACACCCAGGCCTTCTCGATCAACGAGGACCCCTACCACCAGGGCGACACCTACCGCGCCGGCACGACCCCGCAGCCCGGCCCGGTCGGCCCCCGCCTGGGCTGGAAGGACCTGCTCAAGGGCGTCGTCCTGTCCCCCGCCCCGACGTTCCTGCGGATGCGCGACTACACGATGTGGGTCCCCGCCCTCATCGTCACCTTCCTCTACGGCCTGCTCGCCGTCTTCGGCTTCGACACCGCGCGCGAGGACGCGATCAACGCCACGCTGTCGAACGCGGTACCGATCGTCCTGACGACGGCCGTCGCGATGGTGCTCAGCGCCTTCATCCTCGGCGTGGTCACCCACACCCTGGCCCGCCAGCTCGGCGGCGACGGCGCCTGGCAGCCCACGGTCGGCCTCTCCATGCTGATCATGTCCCTCACGGACGCCCCCCGCCTGGTCTTCGCCATGTTCGCCGGCGGCGACGCGGTCTTCGTCCAGCTTCTCGGCTGGGCCACCTGGGTGGCGGCCGGCGCCCTCCTCACGGTCATGGTCAGCCGCTCCCACGACCTCCCCTGGCCGAAGGCCCTGGGTGCCTCGGCGATCCAGCTGGCCGCCCTGCTGTCGATCGTGAAGCTGGGCACGTTCTGACCCCGGCTGCGACGAAGACGAAGAAGGGGGCTCCCGGCCGGGAGCCCCCTTCTTCTTGTCCTTCTCGCCCCTCTCAGGCGTCGAGAACCTGCCCGGACCGCTTGACGACCGGCGGCTGGACACTCCACGGGAAGTTGATCCACTCGTCGGTGCGCTTCCAGACGTACTCGCACTTCACCAGCGACTGCGTCTTCTCGTAGATCACGGCGCTGCGCACCTCGGCGACGGCGTCGAGGCAGAAGTCGCGCACGAGCTTGAGCGTCTTGCCGGTGTCGGCGACGTCGTCCGCGATCAGCACCTTCTTGTCGGTGAAGTCGATGGCGTTGGGCACGGGCGCGAGCATGACGGGCATCTCGAGCGTGGTCCCGACCCCGGTGTAGAACTCGACGTTCACCAGGTGGATGTTCTTGCAGTCGAGGGCGTAGGCGAGTCCGCCGGCGACGAAGACGCCGCCGCGCGCGATGCTCAGCACGACGTCGGGCTCGTACCCGTCGTCGGCGATCGTCTGGGCGAGCTCACGGACGGCGACGCCGAACTGCTCGTAGCTGAGGTTCTCGCGCATGCCGCTCACACCTCCGTCCGGTGGAAGCTGAGGTAGGACCGCGAGGCCGTCGGCCCCCGCTGCCCCTGATAACGCGACCCGTACCGCTCGCTCCCGTACGGGTGCTCGGCCGGCGAACTGAGCCGGAACATGCACAGCTGCCCGATCTTCATGCCGGGCCACAGCTTGATCGGGAGCGTCGCGAGGTTGCTGAGCTCGAGGGTCACATGCCCGGAGAACCCGGGGTCGATGAACCCGGCGGTGGAGTGGGTGACCAGCCCGAGCCGCCCGAGCGAGCTCTTCCCCTCCAGCCGCGAGGCGAGATCGTCGGGAAGCGTGATGACCTCGTACGTACTGGCCAGCACGAACTCGCCGGGGTGCAGGATGAACGGTTCGTCCCCCTCCGGCTCCACGAGCCGGGTCAGATCCGCCTGCTCGACGGAGGGGTCGATGTGGGGGTACCGGTGGTTCTCGAACACCCGGAAGTAGCGGTCGAGGCGTACGTCGATGCTGGACGGCTGCACCATGGCGTCGTCGTAGGGATCGATGCGCACCCGTCCGGCGTCGATCTCGGCCCGGATGTCCTTGTCTGAGAGAAGCACGCCCCGAGAATACGCAAGGCGCGCGGACCGGCCGCAATCGGCCACCCCACGCGCCCTCGCTGTTACCCCTGCTACCGCGCGGTTACCGCGCGCTACCGCTTCTCGAGCACCACCGGCACGACACTGCGGAGCCGCGCGCAGCGCGGACACCGCAGAAGCCGGCCGGGACCGAGTCGCTCGGCCTGCTGCATCGGAAACGAGGCGGCGGTGAACACGTGCCCATCGGCACAGCGGACGACGGTGCGCTCCATCAAGTCCAAGAGTCCCTTCCCCAAGAGGCCGCGTCTGGCGAACTACCCTGACAACAAAAGCCACATTACGGGATCAAAGGAACGCCCCTCCAGGCGGCACCCCGGACCTTCACCGTACGCCCCAACTTCTGCCCCCCGCAGCCGCATCCACCCCCTGAAACACCGTCAGGCCCCCGGGCTCGAACACCGGGGGCCTGACATGGGGTAGAGTGACGGGGCATCCGGGCACCGCTCAACGCGGGGCCTCCGGATTACGCGGGTGTAGTTTAATGGTAGAACATCAGCTTCCCAAGCTGAGAGCGCGAGTTCGATTCTCGTCACCCGCTCCATGCGAAACCCCCAGGTCATCGACCCGGGGGTTCTTTGTTGTCTGGACCAGTGAGCGGGCTGCACACCACAACCGCACCACAGGGACGCGCTACCCGTCGGCGGTCATCTCGCTGTGGTGCGGCTTGTCGCCGGTGTGGTTCTTCGCACGCTCGGCACGGACCATGCCGTCGAGCCCGGCCGCCACGTCGCGCTGCCGCTCCTCGTCGGAGTGCTGATAGATCAGCGCGGCCTTCTCGGACGACTGGCCGGCGCGCGAAGGCCCGCTTGTCCACGAAGTCGACCTGGACGAGGCGCTGGGTCACAACACCCTTGCCCGAGCCATCATGGCGACGACGGCCCTGGACGAGGTCGAGGTCCACAGTCGCGAGGTGTGCGGCTTCTCGGAGACCGACTACGAGCACAACAAGGCCCTGTGGTTGAAGGACCAGCCGCCGACGCCACTCGACGCCGATACGGTACTCCGCCAGGTCGACGAGTTCGAGTTCGAGTCGGATACCCACGCCCGCGGAGTCACTCACACGACGTTCCGCCACCTCACCGAGGTCCTCAGCCTCAACGGCACTCAGCGCGGCGAGCTACACCAGCTCCTCATCAGCGACCGACCGAACCGGCACGACGCCCCGTTGTGGAACATCGGAACATGAGCGCATTCGTGAGCGACCCGAGCCTTGACAACGTCAGGGACGCAGCCGGAGACGGCACAGAGGTCGACGTAGCCGTGCACCTCCACGACGGAACGGTCAGGCTCTCGATCCTGTGGACACAGGAGATCCTGCTGAGTGCTGACGACGCCGAACAGGTGGCCCGAGCACTCCAACGTGCCGCAGAACAGGCGCGCAGCATTACGGCAGCCCAGTCACCGGCTAGGCCAACCGACGCCTGAGCCTCACTGAGTTACAACTTTCTCTACTGGTCCAAGGCCCGCGCACGGCGCGGGCGCGCGCCGGCCCGGCTGATCTGCTGTAGCCTGCGGCCCTCCTCCATGCTGACCGGCCGGACGAACACACTCGGTCGACGTCCCACGACCACCTCCAAGATCATGTCTTGGAGGTGGTCTGCTGGCCGACGAGCAGCGGGTCGATTACCTGGCCAAGGATGCTGGCCGAGCCACTAGCGCCGCTTTCCTCGTCATAGGAGTTCGGCGGAACGACCTCGTCGAAGCCGAGATCCGTGACCGCGCGGGACACCCGAGCTTGCGGTACCGCCTGGAGCGCGTACTGCTCAGCGGGACAACGCATCTCGGAGACCGAGGACGATGAGGGCGCTCTTACCACCACAGAAATGGCAGAGTACGACCGCCTTGCAGATGAGCTGAGCAGCGCGACCACCCGCCTCGCGGACTTCAGGCAGGCGATCAACCTCAGCCTGTCCGAAGTGCGTACCGCGCACAGCAGGTGAGGCGACGATCGCAGCTGATCCGGTGGTCGCACTTCGAGTCCCCGGTCACCGCCCCTCTCTCCCCAATCGGGATATAGTCGATGGCGTCAATGATATCTACGGAGGTGCACCATGAGTCGGACAGTGATCGACCTCGACGATCAGCTGGTCGCCGACGTGGCCAAGGCCCTCGGCACCAGCACCAAGAAGGAGACGGTGAACACCGCACTGCGCGAGGTGCTGGAGAACCGTCGGCGGGCCCTGGCCCTCACCCGCCTGCGGGCCTCGGCGGCCGAGGGCGCCTTCGACCTCGACCTCTTCGAGGACAAGGGGAATTACCGCCGGTGAACGCCGCGCAATACCTGATCGACACCAGCGCACTCGCCCGCCTCCTGCGCGGCGACGCCGAGCAGTACGGATGGGACCAGGCAGCAGCAGCCGGGCTCATCGCCACCTGCCCCATCACCGAGCTGGAATTCTTCTACAGCGCACGTTCCGCCGCCGACCGCGCACAAGGCATCGAGGACATACGCCTGCTCTTCGGCTGGGTGCCGGTCGACGACCGCGCCTACGACCGCGCCTGGCGGGTCCAGGACGTCCTGACCCAGCGCGGACAGCACCGCAGCGCCGGGGCCGTCGACCTGGTGGTGGCCGCCACAGCCGAGTTGCAGGGGCTCACTCTGCTGCACCGCGACCGGGACTTCGAGTGCATCGCCGCCGTCACCGGCCAGGCGCTCCAGTGGTACGGACCCGAAGCCGGCAAATGAACCAAGGGCGAGCACCGGCCGTTCGGAAGAAGCCGCGCTCATGGGCCTTGCAGCGTACAACGAGCTTCCTCCAAGCTCTGTGCACGCGCGAAGGCGTTCCCGACTGGACGTCCGACCGACCCCCAGCTCAACACCATGCCCGTCCGAGCAGGCACTCTTCCCACCGGGCGTCGCGCTCCGTGCCCATAGCGTGCCCGTAAGAGCGGACAAGCACGGTCAACAGCGGTGCGGTCCGACGCGCACGCCCCCTCAAGCAAGAGCCATCTGCGCACGTCAGAGCCATACGGCCCGCCCAAGCGCCGTCGCTTCCCGAGCTGATGGCGCCACCGGAGTTGGCGGGGCAAGTGGCCTCAGCCCTGCCCTCGCAGTGTTCGAGTGCCTACGATCGCGCGGTGAGCTACGACATCGACTTCCTGCGCCGGCGCGACGGGCAGTCCTGGGATGAGGTCCTGGAGGCGATGGAGGACACAGCCGACGACAGCGAGCCGATTCCTGCCCGGCTCCTCGGAGCCTGGGGCCGAATAGTCCCGCAGGCCCGGGCCCTGCTGGGTGAAGTGAACATCACGGAGCACGAGCAGGAGTCGCGGGACCTGAGCCACTCGGACACGGGCATCGACCTGTCCGTCTTCGGTGACGAGGTGAGCATTACCGTGCCTTACTGGTATGCGGGGGACAACGCTGCGGTCGTGCGTGGCACGGTATTCGCCCTTTCGGCCATCGTCGAGAAGGGGACCGGGCTGACTGCCTACGACTCCAGGCGGAGCGTCCGCTGGCAGAGGCGTCGCCGCAAGGCGTGATCGGGCTGATGTCTCGGACCAACAAGGACTTGCGCAGCCGATACGGTGGCTGATCACCCGGCAACGGAAGAGTCGGCGAAACTCCGGGCCGTCTGTTCGGCGCGTGCCACAGCCGTGCCAGATCCAGAGGTCGACCACGGTCGACAAGAGCAGCCGACGGGGGTATTCCCACCTGTTAGCTCGGCCGGTGAAGCCGGCGGGAAGCAGCTGCCCTGCCTCAGCCTGGGAACGGCGAGCTCGACGGTCCCGGCCCGGGTGTCTCACTCGCGCGGGCGATAGCCGTTGCGGTGGTTGACCCTCTCATCGCTGGCCTGCCCGTACTCGGCGTTGCAGAGGGCATCGGCCTCCGCGGACATGAGGACGCCGGCGAACGTTCTGATCATCGCGCGCGGCAGATCGGGACCCACCGCGGCGAGATTCTCCTCGGCGAGGGCGTGCAGGGGCACACTGTCGGGTGCGGTCATCGTGCTGATCTCCTTCGACACTTCGACATCTCGAAGATCAGCCGGTGGCCGTTCTCATATCCGGATCCTCACTCCGACGCCAAGCCAAACGCCCGGATCGGGTGGGAACCCGTACACCAATTCCCAGGACGCAACCGACCCGCTGCAAAAAGCTCGCAAAACCATCATGCGAGACACCCTCTAGAACCGGCCATTTGACGGGCTGCTCGGCGGTGAGGGCCGACCGGCCGGGCGGGGCTTCGCCGCACGCCGAGTGGATGTCCGGCGGGTCCAGCAGTACGGGCCGGCGGAGCGGAGACGCCTCGCCCTTCACCCGCTATAGGAGCTGATGAACTGCCCATTCAGCTATTCGAAACGGAATTCATCACAGACGAACGAGTGACCGAGCCACGTCCGGGGCCGCTCCGGCCCCGGGCCGCGACCGGCAGGACCGGTCGCCTCGCCGGTAGGCCGCAGACCGAATGGATCACGCCACACGAGCCGTCCGCCTATGGCAACGATCACAGTCGACCGGGCGCGCGACTGCTAGCTTGACCCAGGAATTCGCATTGCAGAGGGGGACTGCACGGCATGACGCCATACGATTGCCTTTCAGGAATTCACTCTTCACCATGCGTTCATTTCTGTCGCCCATAAACGATCTGCATGGGTGATATCAGGCCCATAAAGGCCTCTCCCGTCATTTCATTTTCCACTTCCTGACGCAGGGCCGCTCGCGCTGCCCGGTCCGTCCGCGTCGCCGACGGACCCGTTCGGCACGCGCGGGGCACAAGCATGCGCATAAGCAAATAATCCTCCCTTTCACCTGCCTGAGGCATCTGATCGGAAAGGGTCTTTCTGTGACCACAGGACACCCGCCACACGGCCGACACCCCTTACTCGAAGACCTCTTCGGCGCACAGGTCGCCCGTACCCCGGAGTCCGTCGCCGTCATCGACGGCGACGTCCGGCTCACCTACGCCGAACTACACCGCCGGGCAAGCCGGATGGCCATGGCCCTGAGAGCCCGCGGCGTGGAGCGCGAGACCCTCGTGGCAACGGCGTTCCCCCGCTCCGCGGACGCGGTGGTGTGCATGCTCGCCGTGGTCCTCGCGGGCGGCGCCTATCTGCCCGTCAACCCGGAGTTCCCGGGGGAACGGCTGCGCATGATGCTCCAGGACTCCGGCGCCGCCCTCCTCGTGTGCGCGCCGGACACCGAAGCAGTCCTGGCTCCCGGGCTCCCGGACGGCCTTCCGCTGGTCTCCGTCCGGGAGTTGCTCGCAGCGGACCACGACGCGGGCTCGGAGCAGGTCGCCCCCGCCCCCCTCGCCGACGACCGGTCGCCCCTGGCCTACGTGATGTTCACCTCCGGCTCCACCGGCCGCCCCAAGGGGGTGATGATCGAGCAGGCAGGCATCGTCCGGCTCGTCCGGGACAGCGACTTCTACCGTTTCACCCCGCAGGACCGGCTGTTGCTCACCGGCGCCCTGGAGTTCGACGCGGCCACCTTCGAAATCTGGGGCTGCCTCCTCAACGGGGCCACCCTCTGTGTCGTCCCCGCCGAGACTCTGCTGGTCGCCCAGGAGCTGAAGGAAGCGATCCGGGAGCAGGCCGTCTCCGTCATGTGGATGACGGCCCCCCTCTTCCACCAGACCGTCGATACCGACCCCGACGTGTTCGCCGGGCTCGGCACGGTGGTGGTCGGCGGTGACGTGCTGTCGGCGCGCCATGTGAACGCGGCGCGCGCGGCACACCCCGCCCTGCGCGTCATCAACGGGTACGGGCCCACCGAGAACACCACGTTCACCACCACCCACGAGATCCGCCCGGACGAGCCCGGTCCGTTTCCCATCGGCAAGCCCGTCGCCGGCACCACCGTGCTCGTCCTCGGCTCTTCCGGCGCCCCGGCGGCCCCCGGCGAGCAGGGCGAACTCCTCACCGGCGGAACTGGTCTGGCGCGTGGCTACCTCGGCAACCCGGAGCTCACCGCGGAACGCTTCATCACCCTGGAAGGCGAGCGGTACTACCGCACCGGCGACCTGGTCAGCACCGACGCGCAGGGACTGCTCCACTTCCACGGGCGCGTGGACGACCAGGTCAAGATCCGCGGCCACCGGGTCGAGGTCAAGGAGGTCGAGTCGGTCCTGCTGTCCTGCCCCGGCGTGCGGGACGCCTGTGTCACCGTCGCCTCGGACGACGCCGGGAAGCACCTCGTCGCCCATGTCGTCGCGCAGGAGGCCACGACCGTGGCAGGCATCGCGCAGCAGCTCGCCGCCCGCCTGCCCGCCTACCTGTGCCCCGACCGCTTCGTCGCCATGGACCGGCTGCCGCTGAACGCCAACGGCAAGGTGGACAAGGCCGCCTTGCCGCCGGCACGTCCGGACGCCGCCGTCCGGGGCAGGCCCGCCCCCGCCCTCCCGGAGGCGTTGCATCCGCTCGCCGAGCTCTGGGACGACGTGCTCCACCTGAACGGCCGCCCCTTCACCGCCGAGGACGACTTCTTCGCCCTGGGCGGCAACTCCCTCGCCGTCGGCGCGCTGGTCGGCCGCCTGGCCGTCCGCAACGGCATACGGATGCCGTACCGCGAGGTGTTCGTCCACCGCACCCTGGCCGCGATGGCCGAGGCCGTCCGCAAGCACGCCGCCGGATCCGCCAGCGCCGCACCGGCCGGAGGACCGATCGAACGCGGGCCCGCCGGCGTGCCCGCGCCTCTGCACCCGCAGCAGCACGGCATGCACACCCACGCCCAGGTGGCGCCCGAGTCGCCCGCCTACCACATCCCGCTGCGCCTTGACCTGGACGGCCCCGTCACCCCGGCCGGCATCCGCGCCGCGGTCACCGAGCTGGTCCGCCGCCACGACGCGCTGCGCACCCGTCTCCTCAGCACTCCCGACGGGCCGTGCCAGGACGTGCTACCGGCGGTGTCCCTGGACTTCACGGTCTCCGACACAACCACGCACCCCGACGACGAGTCCGTTCTCGCCACCTTCGTGCGCCCCTTCGACCTGCGGACGGCACCGCTGCTGCGCGCCCTGCTGGTCCCGGTGTCCGCCTCCAGCCACCGGCTCTACCTCGACGTCCACCACATCGTCTTCGACGGCGTCTCACTGCGCATCCTCGCCGAGGAGCTGACCGAGCTGCTCGCCGGAACGGCCCTCCCCGAGCCCAAGCGGGGATACGCCGACGCCTCCCGCTGGTACGCGGCCCGGCTGGAGCAGGGCGCCTTCGCACCGGACGAGCGGTACTGGCTGGAGATGCTGGCCGACCCACCCCTCCTGGACCTGCCCACCGACCACCCCCGCCCGGCAGTCCGCGCCGAGGTGGGCGCGGTGCACCGGCTGCGCCTCGATCAGGAACGCGCCGAGGCAGTCGATCGGGTAGCCGCCCGCACCTCCACCACTGCCTACGCCGTCCTCCTCACCGCATACACGGCCGCATTGATGAGGCTCTCCGGGCAGCGGGACGTCGTCGTCGGCACCCCGATGAGCGGACGGACACACCCCGACGTCGAAACGCTGGTCGGCATGTTCGTCAACACGGCCGCCCTGCGGCTGACGGTGCCGGAAGGAGCCACCCTCACCGATTTGCTCCGAGTGGTGCACGCGCGCTACCAGGAGGCCCTGGACCACCAGTCGTACCCCTTCGACCGGGTGGTGGCCGACCTCCGGCCCGAGCGCGCCCCCTCCCGGCTGCCCGTCATCGAGGCGTTCTTCGCCCTCCAGAACATCGGGTTCCACCGCTTCGCGCGGGGACGCGTCCGGGCCGAGGTCCACCTCCTGCACGCGGGCGCCTGCCGGTTCGACCTGAACCTCCAAGTGCACCAGCGGCCCGACGGGACCGTGCTGGAACTCGAGTACAGCACCGCGCTCTTCAGCACGGCCTCCGCCCAGTACCTGCTCCACCGTGTGGCCGAACTGGTCGACGACCTCGACCGTGCGCCGCACACCCTCCTGTCCGGCCGGGCGGAACAGCCCCACATCCCGGCTCCCTCCGCCCAGGCCGACTTCACCTTCTAGAAGGACTTCCATGATCAGCTCTCTCCAGGCACGGCAAGTACTCCTCGACCACCCCGCGCAGCAGGAGTACTGGACCACCCGCATCCGGGGATGGACCGAGCCCGTCCTCCTCCTCCGCGACCACCTGCGCCCCGCCGCCGGTGCGCCGCGCACGACCACGGCCCCGCTCGCCACGGCCGTCACGGCCGCCCTGGGCCGCCTCACCTCCGGTGACCCGGTCCTGGTCCGCACCGTCGCCGCCACCGCCCTGGCCGCACTGGCGGCGCGGAGCACCGACCGGGACGACACCGTGGTCCTCCTGCCGGTGCCACCCGGCGCGCCGGCTCCCTACGACCGGGCCGTGCCGCTCGCCGCGCACTTCGGCGCCGGCCTCCCCGCCAAGGCGGTGCTGGGAGCCGTACGCGCGTCCTACCTCGAGGTCGCGGGCCACCTCGACGTGCCCGTCCACCACCTTCTGGAGCAGCACGACAGCCGTCCCACCGACTTCATGGTGTCAGTCGACGGCGACCTCGGCCCCGACGACGCCGACCGCGCGAGCGCTCCCCTGCTCTTCACTCTGCGCACCGGTCCCGAACCCCGCGTGGAACTGCGTTTCGACCCCGTGCTGTTCACCGACGAGACCGCGGACCGGCTGCTCTCGGCCTACCGGGTCCTGCTGGAGACGATCACCACGGCCCCGGACACCACGACGGACGACCTGCGGGCGCCCTCCGCGGCCGAACTGTCCCTGCTCGACGGCTTCAACAAGACCGACGCCGAGTTCCCCCGGGACCAGCTGCTGCATTCCTTCCTGGAGGAGGGCGCCCGCCTCCACGGCGACCGGATCGCCGTGACCGACGGCGACGGCACCACCTACGCCCGGCTCAACGCCGATGCCAACCGGCTTGCCAGGACGCTGCGCGAGCGCGGTGTGGGCGCCGGAAGCATCGTCGGCGTGTGCGTGCCCCGCTCCGCGGAGATGCTCACCGCGATCTACGCCGTGCTCAAGGCCGGAGGAGCCTACCTGCCGATCGACCCTACGCTTCCGGACAGCCGGATCCGCTACCTCCTCGACCACAGCGGCACCGCGCTCGTCCTCGCCACCGCCAGGACCGCCGCGGTCCTCGGCGACCGCCCCGTGCTGGACGTCGCCGACCCGGCGAACCGGGCGGCCGACGACAGCGACCTGGAGCCGGTCACCGGTCCCGAGGACGCCTGTTACGTCATCTACACCTCCGGGTCCACCGGCCGCCCCAAGGGCGTGGTCGTGGAGCACCGCGCCATCGTCAACCGCTTGTGGTGGATGCAGCGCGGCTACCCCCTCGGCGCCGACGACGTCATCCTCCACAAGACACCGTTCACCTTCGACGTGTCGGTGTGGGAGATCTTCTGGTGGTCGCTGGCGGGAGCCGCCGTCGCCACGCTGCCCAACGGCGCCGAGCGCGACCCGGCGCGCATCGCGGACCGGATCGCCGAGAGCCGCGCCACCACCCTGCACTTCGTCCCGAGCATGCTGCACGCGTTCCTGACGTACACCAAGGCCGCCGGAACCGGTGACCGCCTCGGCTCGCTGCGTCGGGTCTTCGCCAGCGGCGAGGCGCTCGCCGTCTCCCACGTGGAACTGTTCCACGCCGAGGTGCCGGACACCCTGCTGGTCAACCTCTACGGCCCCACGGAGGCCGCCGTCGACGTCAGCTGGTACGACTGCGACGCCGTCGACTCCACGCGCTCCGTACCGATCGGCCGGCCGATCGACAACATCCGCCTCCTCGTCCTCACCCGGGACGGCAGACCGGCCCCCCTGGGCACCCCCGGTGAGCTGTGCATCGCGGGGGTCGGTCTGGCCCGCGGCTACCTGCACGCCCCCGAGCTGACGGCGGACCGCTTCGTCGAGGGCCCTGAGGGCTCCGGCCGCATCTACCGCACCGGCGACCTCGCCCGGTGGCTGCCCAGCGGCGTCATCGAGTACCTCGGCCGTCTCGACACCCAGGTGAAGATCCGGGGTTACCGGATCGAGCTCGGCGAGATCGAGCACCTGGCGGCCGCGGCCCCGGGCGTCACCGAGTGCGCCGTCGCGGCCGTGACCGGGGACCGGGGCGAGAAGGCCCTGTGCGCCTACGTGGTGGCCGGTCCCGGGTTCGACGAGGCGGCGCTCCGCACGGCCCTCGAAGCGGAACTCCCCTCGTACATGGTGCCCGGCTTCGTCGTCACCGTCCCCTCCATCCCCACCAACCACAACGGCAAGCGCGACGTCTCCGCCCTGCCCGCACCCGTCCCCCGGTCCGGGGAGCAGGAGTTCACCGAACCGGCCACCGACCTCGAACGGCTGCTCGCGACGGTGTGGACGGACACGCTCGGCGTGACCCGGGTCAGCGCCCACGACAGCTTCTTCGCCCTCGGCGGCGACTCCATCCTCGCCATCCGCGTCGTGGCGGCGCTACGGCGAGCCGGCCACGAAGTGTCCGTCAGCGAGGTCTTCGCCCACCACCGGCTGCGCGACCTCGCGGCCGTGCTGCGCCCCGCCGAAGCGGCCCGGACGGCGGGATCCCACGCACCCGACGGCCCCGTGGAAGGGACTCCCCGTTCCTGGCCGGCCACGGCCCTGCAGCAGGGGATGATCTACCACAGCAGCCTCATGCCGGAAACCCCCGTCTACCACGACATCTTCCGCTACCACGTGGACGTCCCGGCCGTCGACGAGAGCGCGCTCCGCGCCGCCTGGGAAGGGCTCGCGGCACGCCACGCGGTCCTGCGCGCCCACTTCGACCTGGAAGCCGCCGACGGCCCCCGCATGGTGGTCGAGGACGCCCCGGAGCTGCCGCTCGACATCGTCGACCTGCGCGGCGAGGCCGTCCCCCTCGACTCCGTGACCGCTTGGGCCGAGGCCGAGAAGGGTCGGCCCGTGAGTCCCTCCGGGCCCGGCCCCGCCTACCGCACGCGGATCTTCCTGACCGGTGCCGGCCGGGTCGTCCTCGGCCTGAGCTTCCACCACGCCGTCCTCGACGGCTGGAGCGTCGCCTCCCTGGTCGAGGAATGGGTCGCCGACTACGGCGACCGGCTCGCCGGCCGGGCCGTGAGACGGACCGCCCTGCCGGCCCTGCAGGGCCGGTACGCCGAACTGGAGGGTGCCGCCGCGCAGGACCCGGCCCAGAGCGCGTTCTGGGCCGCCGAGCTCGACGGCGCCCAGCCGGCGGAGGTCCCGCGGCTCGGCACCGGCACCCGCGGCCGGCGGACGAGCACCGAGGTGCGCGTCCTCGCCCGCCCTCTGGACGACACGCTGCTCGAGACCCTGCGCGCACGGGCCACCGAGTGGTCCGTACCGCTCAAGAGCGTCTTCCTCGCCGCGCACCTGCGTGTCCAGGCGCTGGTCACCAACCAGGACGACATCACCACCGGCCTGGTGGCCAACGGCCGGCCCGAGGTGGACGACGCCGAGCAGGCCCTCGGCATGTTCCTCAACACCCTGCCGTTCCGCCTGCGCCTGGACGCCGGGCAGAGCTGGCGCGACCTCGCCAGGGGCTGCTTCGAGGCCGAACAGCGCATCCAGCCGTACCGTTGGTTCCCGCTGCCCGCCATCCAGAAGCTGCACGGCGGCCCCGTGTTCGACGTGCTGTTCAACTTCACCAACTTCCACGTGCACAGCCGGGAAGCCGCCGCCGGCGCGCCCGCCGTGACGGCGGCGGACTACTTCGAGCAGACGGACGCCCCGATGGTGGTGTACGTCGGCACCAACGTGTACGAGGGCAGCTGGGAGCACCGCATCGCCTACGACCCGGACCAGTTCGACGCCGGACAGGTCGCGCGGTACGCCGATTACTACCAGCGGTGCTTCCGGGCGATCGCAGAGGACGGCGGCGGGCCCTGGGCGGCGGCCGAGCTGCTGTCCGCCGCCGAGCGGGCCGAGCTGCTGCCCGCCCCGGCGCGCGAGGCGCGGCCCGAACTCGGCGGCATGCGCAACCTGGTGGACCGTTTCGAGGCCATGGCCGCCAAGCACGCCGACCGCACCGCGGTCTCCTGCGACGGCCGCAGCCTGACCTACCGCGAACTGGACCGACGCGCCAACGCGCTGGCCCTGGAGTTCGCCGGCCGCGGGGTGGCCGCGGGCGACCTGGTCGCCCTGGCCCTCGACCGCGACCTGGAGATGGTCGTCTGCGTCCTGGCGACCCTCAAGGCGGGCGCCGTGTACGTCCCCGTCGACCCCGGCTACCCGCAGGACCGGATCCGTACGACCGTCGAGGACGCCGACGTCCAGCTGGTCGTCGGCACGCCCGGGGTCTGCGCGTTGTTCCCCGGCCGCGCCACCCTGACCGGCACCGCGGCGGAGCTCGATGCGCTCGCCGGTGACGGCGCGGACACGGGGCCGGGCCACGACCTGAGGCCCGACTCCCCCGCGTACGTGATCTACACCTCCGGATCCACCGGCCGTCCCAAGGGCGTTCTGGTCACCCACGGCAACGTGCTGAGGCTCTTCGGCGCGACCGAGCACTGGTTCGACTTCGACGCCACCGACACCTGGTCCCTGTTCCACTCCTTCGCCTTCGACTTCTCCGTGTGGGAGTTGTGGGGCGCCCTCCTGTACGGCGGCCGCCTGGTCGTCGTCCCCTACTGGGTCAGCCGCTCGGTGGACGACTTCGCCCGGCTCGTGGTCGACGAGGGCGTAACCGTCCTCAATCAGACCCCCTCGGCGTTCACCCAGGTCAAGCAGGCACTCATGGCGCGGGCCGGCCGCGACGACGTCCAACTGCGCCATGTCGTCTTCGGCGGTGAGGCCCTGGACTTTGCCTCGCTCGCCGACTGGTTCGCCCACTTCGGCGACGAGCGGCCCCGACTGGTCAACATGTACGGCATCACCGAGACGACGGTGCACGTCACCTACCGGCCGGTGACCGCGGCGGACTGCGCGGCGCCCGGCAGCCTCATCGGCGTGCCGATCCCCGACCTCGGCCTCTACCTGCTGGACGGTCTCGGCCGGCCGGTGCCGGTCGGCACCGTCGGCGAACTGACCGTGACCGGCGCCGGCGTCAGTCGCGGTTACCTCGGCCGCCCCGAGGAGAACGCCCGGCGGTTCGTCGAACTGGACCTGGGGCACGGGCGGGTGCGGGCGTACCGCTCCGGCGACCTGGCCAGGAGGCTGCCCGGCGGCGAGGTCGAGTACCTCGGCCGCGGCGACGCGCAGGTCAAGATCCAGGGCTACCGCATCGAGACCGGCGACATCGAGGCAGCCCTGTCCTCGCACCCCGCCGTCGACTCCTCCCTGGTCGTGGCGTTCACCCGGAACTCCGGCGGCAAGGCGCTGGCCGGCTACTACGTACCCCAGGCCGGCGCGCGCCCGGATCCCGCCGAACTGCGGAGCCACCTGGCCGGCCGGCTGCCCGGCTATATGGTCCCCGGCTTCCTCATCGAGGTGGAACGGTGGCCGCTGACGCTCAACGGAAAGACGGACCGCCGGGCCCTGCCCGACCCCGAGCAGCACCTGGCCTCCGCGTCCCACGCCCACACCCCGCCTCGCGACGCCGCCGAAGCCGCCGTGGCCGCGGTGTGGCAGGACGTGCTCGGCATGCCCCGGGTCGGCATCGACGACGCCTACCACGGCCTGGGGGGCGACTCCCTGCAGGGCATCCGGCTGGTGGGCGCGCTACGCCGGGCCGGCTTCAAGGTTGCCCTCCACGACCTGTTCCGGGTCCAGACGATTCGCGCCCTGGCCGACGAGGGCCTGATCGGATCTGTTCCCTCGGGCCGGGAGGGGGCCGCCGGCACGGACGCCGGGGAACCGTTCGACCTGCTGACCGCCGAGGACCGGGCCGCCGTACCGGCCGGGGTGGTCGACGCCTACCCGGCCACGCGGCTACAGCTCGGGATGATCTACCACACGGAGGTCGAGCCCGCGCAGGCCGCCTTCCACGATCTGATCCGCTACCGCATCGACCTCCCCTTCCGCGAGGAGGTCCTCACCGCCCTGCTGGCCGACATGGTCGGAGCGCACGAACTCCTCCGGACCTCCTTCGTGCTGTCCGGGTACAGCGAGCCGCTGCAGCTCGTGCACGGACACGGGCAGGTGAACCTGACCGTGTACGACCTCGCGCACCTCGGCGCGGACGCCCGCGCCGCGGCGATCGACACCTGGTTCGAGGCGGAGAAGAGCACGGGGTTCGTCTGGAGCGCGCCCACGCTGATGCGCTTCTTCGTCCACCGCGAGTCGGACGACTCCTTCCACTTCTCCGTCAGCTTCCACCACGCGATCATCGACGGCTGGAGCTTCTCCGGTCTGATGGCCCGGCTGCTGGAGAACTACCGCCGGGCCCTGGCGGGCGAGGAGCCCGTCGCCGAGGAACCCGCGCCGCTCCCCTACCGCGCCTATGTGCGGCTGGAGGCGCGCGCCCAGCAGGACGGGGCCGCCCGGACCTACTGGACAGGGCTCCTCGCCGACGCCGCCTACACCAAGCTGCCGCGGCTCCCCGAGCCGGGCGCCCGCTGGGCGGAGGCGGAGCTCCTGCTGGACGAGGAGCGGACCGCGCGCCTGGGCGCTCTCGCCGCCCGGCACGGCGTCTCCCTCAAGGACGTCTGCCTGGCCTCGCACTTCCGCGCCCTGTCTCTGATCACCGGGGCCGACGACGTTACCACCGGTGTCTTCGGCCACGGCCGGCCCGAGCACATGGATGCCGACCGCATGGTGGGCCTCTTCCTGAACATCGTGCCGCTGCGGGTGAGGACGGCCGGCGGCCCACTCCCGGAGCTGGTCGCGGAGGTGAACCGGATCGGGCACGAGCACCTGCCGCACCGCCGCTACGCCCACGCCTCCATCCAGCGGGACCTCGGCGGCCGCCGGCTGGTGGAGACGGCGTTCAACTTCGTCAACTTCAGCGCCTACGCCGACCAGCTGGGCGCCGACGGCGGCGAGGTGATCGGCGACCTCGCCTGGTTCGAGCACACGGACTTCGCCCTGCTGGTGACCTTCAACGCGGACTTGTTCACACAGCGGCTGAAGGTGAACCTCAATGCCGCCGCCGGCGTGCTCGGACGGCGTGCGGTGCGGACCGTCGCCCAGGTGTACGAGGCGGTGCTGGACGCGATGACGGGGGACGAAGCAGCCGAGTCCCGCATCCCCGGGCTGCTCGCCGCCCTGCCCCGCCCGGCGGGCACCGGGCCGGACGGCTACGACCGCCCCGCCGCGGCCGTGCCGAGTGCCCTCGCGGACCTGACGGACGCGGACCGGGCCCGGCTCGACGAACTCCTCTCCCATGTCCATCCGGACCGGGACGCGCCGGTCGACTCCCTGACCGCGGTCCGACTGGCCGCAGCTGTCCAGGAGGCGTTCGGTCTGCGGGTACCGCTGCCCCTGCTCCTCGACCGCGGTGTCGCCGCGCTGGGCCGGTGACCGGATGAAGGCTACGTTCTCGACGATCCTGCTGAGTTCGCTCGGCTCCACCGTCCTGTGGCTGCTGCTCGTGCCGGGCTTCGCGGCGCAGACCGGGTCCGACGGACTGGTGGGACTGCTGGGCATGGAGCGCCAAGTGCTCGGTGTGGTGGGCGCCCTGCTGATCGGCTACTGGGCCGACCGCGGGCTGATCCACCGCAAGTTCGCCTTCCTCCAGTGGTTGCAGCTGGCCCTGGCCGCGGTGTTCCTGCTGATGACCGTGCTGGACGCCGCGGGCCCGGACTTCGTGCTGGTCTGGACGGCGCTGCGGTTCGCGCTGGTCGGCGCCTGCTCGGTGCTCGCGTACCGGCTGCTGGCCGATGCCTCCGGCTCCAGCGCGCAGGGCGCGGTGCTGCAGATGGTGACCTCGCCGCAGGGAGCGATGGTGTTCGCCTCGGTGATCTGCGCGTCCGTCCCGGTGTGGACCTCGCACTCGCTGACGGTGGCGCTGGTCTTCGACGTCGTCGCCTCGATGGCGGTGCTCGTCCTCCTCGCGCCGCGCCTGGAGCGCCCGGCGCCGGGGGCCGGCGGGTACGAGCTGGGCTGGGACGACATCGCGGGCCGTCTCGCCGGGGCCGTGAAGAGCTACTGGCTGCCCCAGCTCTGGCCCTGGAACCTGCTCCAGATCGGGTTCCTGGTCAGCCTGGCCGGCATGATGGTGTACGCGAGTGTGCTCGCCGAGGGCCAGGACCTCGTGCCCAGCGGGATCGCGTTCTCCAGCGCCTGGTTCTTCTACGGGCTGGCGTTCTGGCTGACCGCGCCCCTGCTGCGCCGCCCCGCCGCGGCACAACGGTGG
The DNA here is from genome assembly GCF_041380215.1 of Streptomyces pimonensis. NCBI lineage: Bacteria > Bacillati > Actinomycetota > Actinomycetes > Kitasatosporales > Streptomycetaceae > Streptomyces > Streptomyces pimonensis. Next base: position 6,360 of record NZ_JAHWZY010000009.1, on the reverse strand, counting down.
GCCTTCGTCTTCGCCGCGGTCCTCACGGTGTGCGGAGCGGTCAGCGCCGTGGCCGGCCGCTCCGCGTACGGCGTGCACATGGCCCTGTACATCGTCCTGACCTTCGTCAACGCCTACTGGATCCACTTCACCAACGCGCGGATCCTGGAGCCCGCACCCAAAGACCGGCTCGGCCAGATTCGGGCAAGCATGATTTTCTACCTGGGTGTGGTGTTCGGCGTCGGCGAGCAGGCCGTGGGCCTGTTGCTGGAGCTGTCCCGAGGCATGCTCTTCCTCGACCTGCTGCACATCGCCGGAGGCATCGCGCTGGCCGGCGCGCTGCTCGTCATCCGCAACCGCTTCAGCCACACCGCCCCGGTGCCGACGGGCTGACGAAAGAAAGGTGCCCCATGTCTCCGGAGGAGATCGTCGACGGCCAGCTGGCCGCCTACAACGCGCGTGACCTGAAGGCGTTCCTGGATTACTACGTCGAGGACGTCCCCGTGCACGCTTTCCCGTCCGGCGAGGTGATGACGGACCGCTCGGGCCCGGCGTTCCGGGAGCGGTACGCCACCCTCTTCGACAGCAGTCCGGACCTGCACGCAGAACTCGTCTCCCGGGTGGTCCACGGCCGGCTCGTGATCGACCAGGAGGTCGTCACCGGGTTCATGGGCGGTGACGTCCGGACCGCGGTCGCCCTGTACGAGGTCGGCGAGGACCGCATCGAGAAGGTGTGGTTCGCGGTCTGACCCGACCGGCGACCTCGGGCACGTGACCGACCCCTGGGGGCGTACCTCGCGCTACGCCCCCAGGGGTATCGGGAAGGCCAGAACCTGAGGACGAAGTCGTGGACGGTGCCGGTGCTGCCCGGCATGACGTCGTCGACGCGGAGCTTCCACATGCCGCTGGTGTCGACGGTGTACACCTTCTTGATCACACCGCCCTCCCCGGGTGATCCGGAGCCCTTGAGAAGGGTCAGCGATCCGTCCGGGGCGACGAGGCCGATCTTGAGGTGGACGAGATCGGCTTGCTCAACGTGGACGTCGACCTGAGTGCGGGCCGAGCCGGTGCCGGTCGGGCCGGTAACCGCGGCCCGGATCTGCTCGCGTAGTCGTCGTCCGGGATCTGCTCGGCTGTCTGGATTCTCGTGGGAGGGGAGGCCGAGCGACCAGGCGTTGGGCTGCCCGGTCGAGTCAACAGCGGTGCCCCAGGACACCCACGCCCAACGCAGCACATCGAATCCACGCAGGCCGACGGCTACGCGACCGCCCAAGCGCCGTCGCTTCCCGGGCTGAGAGCGCGAGTTCGGTTCTCGTCACCCGCTCCTTGCGAAGCCCAGGGTCGGCGACCTGGGGCTTGTGTGTCGTCGGCCGTTCGGCGCCTGTTCGCGCCTCCGGGGAGTGCGAGTACCGGGCACGCGCAGGGCACGACTTCTCCGCCCACAGGACGGCTTCACCGCTCCCGGCGCCGCCGGACGCCACTGAGTTGCGGATGCGCCGCGTACACCGCGGCTCTCGCATGTACGAGCCCTCGGCTTGCCGTTCCCGCGGCGGGTCGGCCCCGAACGTGCGCCGGGCCGCGCCCGAGTGGGCGCGGCCCTCCGCCGGAAGGGAAAGCGGCCGTGCGCCTCAGCGGTGGTGGGGCGAGGTCAGGTAGTGCTGCCTGAGGAGCTCTTTTCCGTAGTCGTTGCCGTTGGGGGTGCGGATGACGGAGTGGACGTGCCTCTGGGTCGGGCCGTCGCCCTGAGAGGCCCCGTAGGCGCCGGCGAGGGGACCGGGGCCCTGGCAGTCGACCTCGACCCACACGACGGGGCTGTGCACACGGACGTAGAAGGCCGAGTCGTCCTCGATGCCTCCGGCCCAGGTGACGTAGGTGTCGGCGAGGTGCCTGCCGACTTCGGCCATCCTCACCCGCGCGGCGTCGGCCTTGGCACGGCCCACGAAGGCCTCGACGATGCCGAGGAGTTTCTTCCTCTGCACGGCGGTGAGAGTGTCGCAGCGCAGGCCCTCGTACGCCTGGACCGTGTTGTCGGAGAACGCTCCCGCCTTCATGGACTCGTTCGACTTGGTCGAGGAGGCGATGGCGACCTTCTGCTGGGCCGGTGTGAGGGAGTTGACGAAGGCCAGGCTCGCCACGACCTCCTCGTGGCAGACCGTGACGGTCTCGCCGTCGATGTCCATCGAGGTCGGCTCCGAGCCCCAGAAGCAGGGGCTCATCACTACCTGGTCGCCCAGGACGAAGTAGTTGATGACCAGGTGGTGGCCGTCGAACTGGAAGCCCCAGGGCTCGGTCCCGGAGGGGGTGCCCATCACCGTCCAGTAGAAGGCGTCCTCGTTGAAGGCGTCCGTGTTGTCGATCGCCTCGCCTGCCGCCTGGTTGATCCTGCGGATCCTCTCCGTCGTCTCCAGGCCGTCGGCGCTCAGTGCCGCCTTCAGCAGGGCGGTTCCGAGAGCCTTCTGGTCGTCGCTCAGATCGGCGAGGGAGACGCCCTGACGGTCGTAGGCGTCGACGTTGCTCCACAGACGCCACTCGGTGGAGTGGACGGTGAACTGGGTCGAGGTCTTCTGCTCGTCGCTGAGACCGGAGAGGAAGGCGTTCGCCGCGGCGACGACGGGGGCGGTGGCGACCTTGGCGGAGTGGATCGTGAACAGGTCGTCGACGCGCTTCCCGTCGGTGGTCAGACCGAAGAAGTCCTCGGTGATCGTCTGGTTGCCCGGGCCTCCGGCCCCGCCGCCGGGGCCTCCGACGGGGGGACCGCTCGGGGTGGCGGAGGCCGAGGTGCCGGCCGTTCCGGTGGTGTCCTCGGCGAGTGCGGCCCAGGCACCGGCACCGCCCGTCGTGGCGACGGCGGTGGCGCCCGAAGCGAAGAAGACCTTGCGCATGAAGGTGCGGCGGCTCGCGTGGGCGCGACGGCCGTTCCCCTGCTCAGGCTCCCGCGCCGCGCTCCCGCCGGTGTCGAGCTCGGTCATCTTCGCTGACTCCCTTCGTCAGGCCCACCACCCGTGGTCGGCCACCTGACGGCAACCCTGGGCGACCGAACTGAGGCTGAGCTGAACCGGCTTCCGTGCGGCAGCCGAAGACGGCGCGCACATCGCCATGCGCGGTATGGCCGACCTGCGTGTCTTTGAATGTGCTGAGGATTCGTGGCGCAGGGCGCCGGAGCCCGGCGCCGCGAGGCCGTACGAAGGGCCGGCGGACGCACGCGGAAGGGAAGACGACTCCAGGCCACCGGGGCGGCGGCGGTGGAGTGACGGGACGCGCGGGGCGGCGGCCCGGCGCGGTGCGGGCCGGGCCAGGGTGCGGTGCGGGTGTGGAGCGCGGTCCGTCGGCTCGACGCGTTCGCGGGTCGCTCAGGCCGGCATCGGTGTCGTGTGTGCCGCGGGCGGTGTGGACCGGTCGCCGGCGGCGTACGGCAGCGTGACCGTGATCTCCGTGCGTCCTGGCTCGCTTTCGACGCCGATGTGTCCGCCGTGCGCCTGAGTGATCGCCGCGGCGATGGCCAGGCCCAGGCCCGAGCCGCCGCTCTCGCCGGGGGTGCGGGAGCGGGAGGTGTCCGCGCGGGTGAAGCGTTCGAAGACGGACGGGAGCAGGTCGGGCGGGATGCCCGGGCCGTCGTCCCGTACGCGGATCACGCAGCACGCGCGCGTGGCCTCCACGACGACGGTGATCCGCGTGCCGGACGGTGTGTGAACGCGGGCGTTGGCCAGCAGATTGGCCAGGACCTGGGTCAGCCGGTCCGGATCACCGGTCACCGTGGCCGGTTCGTCGAGGCGCAGCGCGAGCTGCCAGTCATGGTCGTCGCCCGCCGCCCGCGCGTCCCACACCGCCTCCGCCACCAGGGTCGCGAGGTCGAGCTCCTCCTCCAGCAGCGGCCGTCCCTCGTCGAGGCGGGCGAGCAGCAACAGGTCCTCGACGAGCCCGGTCATGCGGGCCGACTGGGCGGAGACCCGGCGCCACGCCAGCCGGGGCTCGATCCTCGCCGTGCCCCGGACCATCAGCTCGGCGTATCCGGCGATGGACGCGAGCGGGGTGCGCAGTTCGTGGCTGGCGTCGGCGAGGAAGCGGCGCACGCGGTCCTCGCTGCGCCGGCGCCCTGCCAGCGCGGACTCCACGCGGTCGATCAGATGGTTGAGCGCGGCTCCCACCTGGCCGGTTTCGGTGGCGGGGTCGGTGTCCCTGGCGGGGACGCGGGGGAGACCGGTGACCTCCCCCCGGTCCAGCGACGCACACGCGACCTCGACGGCGGTGGCGGCCACCCGGCCGAGCGGGCGCAGCTGGTGGCGTATGAGTACCGCGCACAGACAGCCCGCGACCGCGAGGCCGACGGTGGCGATCACCGCCTCGGTCACGACCAGTTCGTGGACCGTGTCCTGTACGTCGTCCATGGGCAGCCCGGCCAGTACGGGGGCGCCGTCGCCGCTGACGGCGGCGACGCGGTAGGCGCCGAGGCCGGGGACGGTGCGGGTGTGTGGCGTGCCGTCCGCGGTGATCCCGCTCAGCGCCGCGCGCTGGGCGGCGCTGAGGGCCGTGCGGCGGCCGTCCGCGGCCACCACCTCGGCGGCGGTGACCCGCCCGTCGGCGAGGCGGGCCGCAACAGTGCCGGCAGGCTGTCCCCGCTCGCTGAGGAAGCTCAGGTCCGTGGCGCTCCCCGCGCGGGAGCGGACTCCTCCCTGGGTCCGCTCGACGGCGTCACGGACGCGCTGGTCCAGGTCGTCCAGCAGGTGGGCGCGCTGGACCAGGACCGTGGTGAGCGCCATCGCCGCGCACACCGCGCACAGGACCGTGGAGGTGAGCAGCACCAGCCGGATCCGCAGCGAGCGGCCCCGCAGGGGGTTCGGTGCCCTTCTCCGCGGGGACATCGTGTCCTGTCCCTGGCTGGGCGTCATGTGCCGTCGACCGCTGCTCTGATGACGTAGCCGGCGCCGCGCACCGTGTGGATCATCGGCGCTCGCCCTTTGTCGATCTTCGCGCGCAGACCGTAGATGTAGACCTCGACCAGGTTTCCCTCGTTGTCGAACGAGCCGTCCCAGACCTCGTCGAGGATCTGTGCCTTGCTGAGCACCTGGCGCGGATGCTTCATCAGGAAGCCGAGCAGGTCGAACTCCTTCGCGGTGAGTGCGATCGGCGTCCCGTCACGCTGCACCCGGCGGGTCTTCTCGGCCAGTACCAGATCGCCCAGCACGCGTACGGGCTCGTCCGCCCCCTCCTGTTCGGCGCCGGCGCGGCGCAGCAGGCCGCGCAGCCGCAGCATGACCTCCTCCAGCGAGAAGGGCTTGGTCACGTAGTCGTCCGCGCCCGCCGACAGCCCGTCGATGCGGTGTTCCAGCTTGTCGCGGGCGGTGAGCATGAGCACGGGCAGATGCGCGTTCTCGTACCGCAGGCGCCGCAGTACGTGCACGCCGTCCAGGTCGGGCAGCATCCAGTCCAGGACGACGGCGTGCGGGGCGCAGCTGCGGGCGAGCGTCAGGGCACTTTGTCCGTCGTTCGCCCGAAAGGGCTGCCAGCCCGTCTCGGTGACGGCCCATGACAGCAGCTCGGTGAGCTCGGGCTCGTCGTCGACGATCAGCACACGCACCGCGCTCCGGCGGGTCCCACAAGCGGCAGGCATGCCACGGAGCCTGCCCCGCGCCCCTGAGAGCGGCCTGTGGGTGATCCGTCACCCGGCCATGGGTTCGGGCAGCCGTCCGCACAGGCGCGAAGGGGCCGGGGGAGGACATCCGGGCGAGCCGGACCGGGGGCGGCAGGCGTTCGCGCGCCCGCTCCGGCCGTCGATCTCCGGAGCTTGTGCCCACAGCGTGCCCGTCGAGGACCTTCTCGGCCGCCTCGATGACGCCCCGCTCATCGTGACCGGGCAGTTCCCCCGACGACGGCCGCACAGGCGGCCACCTCGTCCCGGGGTCCGCGTCGAAGGTGCGCGAGAAGGAGCCGGCGATGACGAGGAACGCCGGCATGCGGAAGGCGCGGACGAGCGTGCACAGCGCGGTGACGTCCCGGCCGCCCTCGCGCAGCGGCTCCCACGCGTGCCCTGCCGCCACCGGCCCGATCGCGGGGTGCTCCGCGTTGTCGAGGAACGCGTCCCGCTGCTCGACCGGATTCGGAGCCGCCGTCGGAGCAGCAGTCTCGCCCCCTCCCGCGTGGGTGGACAGCGACTGCCCCCGCCGCACCTCGGCGGCCGGGGGAACCGGGCGCAGGGTGTCACTCACCGGCCCTCCCGAAGCAACCCGGGCCCTCGGTTCCCCGGCTCACAGCGGATACGGCTGTGGTGTGGGCAGAGAACATCGTCAGCACCCTGATCGGCATCTCCGTGCGACCGCTCCACCACGCCAGTCGGGCGCACACGAACCGGGCCGCCCCGTGCGGGAGCGCGCACGGGGCGGTCCC
>NZ_JAHWZY010000089.1:0-3535 GCF_041380215.1 Streptomyces pimonensis | reverse complement strand
GCCGATATCGACGGGGGTGTACTCGTCCACGACCGACATCAGACGCTCGGCCTGGCCGCGCAGGGCGCCCTCATCGCGTGCCGACAGCATCCACGGCACCAGCCCCTCGCGTACCGGCTCGGAGGTCTCCTCCCGCTCCGCCACGGGGGCCTGCTCGATGAGGGCATGCGCGTTGGTGCCGCTGAACCCGAACGACGAGACACCCGCGCGCCGTGGTCGGTCCACCATGGGCCACTGGCGGTGGTCGGTGAGCAGTTCCACAGACCCTGCCGACCAGTCCACGTGCGAGGACGGCTCGGTGACATGCAGGGTCTTCGGCAGTACGCCGTGCCGCATCGCCATCACCATTTTGATCACGCCCGCGACACCGGCGGCGGCCTGCGTGTGCCCGATGTTGGACTTCACCGAACCCAACAGCAGAGGCTCACCGGTACGACCCTGCCCGTAGGTCGCCAGCAGCGCCTGGGCCTCGATCGGGTCACCCAGCGTCGTCCCCGTACCGTGCGCCTCCACCGCGTCCACCTCGGACGGGGCCAGACCCGCACTGGCGAGCGCCTGCCGGATGACCCGCTGCTGCGACGGGCCGTTCGGCGCGGTCAACCCGTTCGACGCACCGTCCTGGTTCACCGCCGAGCCCCGCACCACCGCCAGCACCGGATGCCCGTTGCGCTGCGCGTCCGACAGCCGCTCCACCAGCAGCATGCCGACGCCCTCGCCCCAGCCGGTGCCGTCCGCGCTGTCGGAGAACGCCTTGCAGCGCCCGTCCACCGCCAGCCCGCGCTGGCGGCTGAACTCGACGAACGAACCCGGCGTCGACATCACCGTCACACCGCCAACCAGCGCCGTGGAGCACTCGCCCGAGCGCAGCGCCTGTACCGCCAGGTGCAGGGCGACCAGGGACGAGGAGCACGCGGTGTCCACGGTGACGGCAGGGCCCTCGAGGCCGAAGGTGTAGGACAACCGGCCGGAGACCACGCTCGCCGCGCTGCCGGTCGCCGCGTACCCGCTCACGTCCTCGGCGGTCGAGCCCAGCAGTACGCCGTAGTCCTGCATGTTCGACCCCACGAACACGCCGACGTGCTCGCCGCGGAGCGATTCAGGGTCGATCCCGGCCCGTTCGAACGTCTCCCAGGAGGTTTCGAGGAGCAGTCGCTGCTGGGGGTCCATCGCGAGTGCCTCACGCGGCGAGATCCCGAAGAAGTCCGAGTCGAACTCCGCCGCGTGTTCGAGGAAGGCGCCCATGCGGGTATAGGAGGTGCCGGGGGCGGTGCCGGCGGGGTCGTACAGCGCCTCCAGGTCCCATCCACGGTCGGTCGGGAACGCGGTCACCGCGTCCCGGCCGGCCAGCAGGGCGTCCCACAGGTCCTCCGGACTCGTCACACCGCCGGGGTACCGGCACGCCATCGCCACGATCGCGATCTGGTCGTCGGTCGCATCGGGCACCGCGCCCGGGGTGGAAGGGGTGGGGGCGGCGCCCTCACCGGACAGCACGACCCGCAGGTGTGCCGCCAGGGTGGCCGCGTTCGGGTAGTCGAAGACCACGGTCGTGGGCAGGGCCACACCGGTCACTTCGCCGAGCCGGGCGCGTAGCTCCATCGCGGTCAGCGAGTCGAAGCCCAGGTCCTTGAAGGCGCGGGTCGCGGAGAAGGCGTCACCAGAGACGTGGCCGAGGACGGTGGCCGCCTCGTAGCGCACCAGCTCGGTCAGTTGCCGCTCCTGCTCGGCCGCGTCCAGGCCCGCCAGGCGCCGCGCGAGCGGGGACGTGCCCTGCTCGGCCGGGGCGTCCTCGGCGACCGTACGGAGTTCGGGCAGCTCGCCGAGGAGCGGGCTTGGTCGGCGCATCGTGAAGGTGGTCGCGAACGGCTCCCAGTCGACGTTCGCCACCACGGTGCACGCCGGGCCGACGCCGACCGCGTCGGCGAGGGCGCCCACCGCGAGGTCGGGCGGCAGCGCCACGAGTCCGCGCCGGGCGAGTTGCCGTTCCGCCTCGTCGTCGACCATGCCGCCGCCGGCCCAGGGGCCCCACGCGACCGCTGTCGCGGGCAGTCCCGCCGCCCTGCGATGCTCGGCCAGCGCGTCCAGGTAGGCGTTCGCGGCCGCGTACGCGCCCTGCCCTCCGCTGCCCCACACACCCGCGATGGAGGAGAACAGCACGAACGCGTCCAACGGTGTCCCGGCCAGCAGGTCGTGCAGGTGTCTGGCCCCGTCCGCCTTGACCGCCAGCACCTCCGCCAGCTCATCCGGTCCGAGGTCGGTGAGAGCGGCCGACCGCTCGATGCCCGCCGCGTGCACCACCGCGGTCAACGACGGAACACTCTCCAGCAACGCGGCCACCGCGTCCCGGTCGGCCATGTCACAAGCGGCGAACGTCGCCCGCGCCCCGAGTCCGGCCAGTTCGGTCTCCAGCTCCTCCGCTCCCTGCGCGGCCCGGCCACGGCGGCTCACCAGCACCACGTGATCAGCCCCGTGCGCCGCCGCCCAGCGCGCCACGTGACCGCCCAGCGCACCGGTACCACCGGTCACCAACACCGTTCCCCGCGGCGACCAACCCTCCGTGTAGGCGTCGTTCAGGGGGGCGGGCGTCAGCCTGCGGGCCAGGACCTGGTCGCCGCGCAGGGCGATCTGGTCCTCACCGGACGTTCCGGCGAGCACCGAAGCCAGCAGGTCACCGGTCGTGTCGTCCTGCGTCTCGGGCAGGTCGACCAGACCGCCCCAGCGCTCGGGGTGTTCCAGCGCGGCCACCCGGCCCAGACCCCACAGCGTCGACTGCCCGAACCCGGCGACCGCGTCCTCCGCGACCGCCGACACCGCACCCGCCGTCACACACCACAACGGCGCCCGCACGCCCACGTCACCGAGCGCCCGCAACAACCCGACGGTGGCAGCGGCACCCGTACTCGCATCGGCGAGGCCCAGCAGCGAGACCACGCCGCGCAGTTCGGGCAGCCCGGTCAGCCGCTCCGTCCAGTCGGCCGTCTCCGGATCCACGCCCAATACGTGCGTTTCCGCACCGGCGCGGAGCAGCGCCGCACGCGTCCACTCGGCACGGCCCTCACCGGCCGGCGCCACCACCAGCCAAGCCCCCTTCAACGAGCGGGGCCCCACCGGCACCGGCCGCCAGACGACCTGGTACCGCCAGTCGTCCACCGTGGACCGGTCCCGCTGTTCCCTGCGCCACGCGGACAGCTTGGGCAGCACCGCGCTCAGCGGATCGTCCGACGACACACCCAACGTGCCGGCGAGGTCAGCGGCGTCGCCCTCCTCCACGACCTCCCAGAACCGCGCCTCCACCGGCGACATCCGTCCGCCGCCCTCGGCGGTGGTCGGAGCGTCCAGCCAGTACCGCTCACGCTGGAACGCGTACGTCGGCAGGCCCACCCGCCGCGCGCCCCGTCCCGCGAAGAACGCCTCCCAGTTCACCGTCACGCCCCGGGCGTGCAGCGCGGCGACCGTGGTGACGAGGGCCGTCTCCTCCGGCCGGTCGCCCCGCAACGCGGGCAGGAAGACCGCGTCGGAGACGCTGTCCCGGCCGAGG
>NZ_JAHWZY010000088.1:0-4122 GCF_041380215.1 Streptomyces pimonensis | reverse complement strand
TTGCGACCCGGCGTCCGAGTGATGGATCAACTCGCCTGGTTGAACGGGGTGTTGGTCGCGGTCGCGCTGCCAGATCGCCATCTCCACAGCGTCCAGGACGAAGACCGTCGCCTTCACGGTGGCCGCGGACCAGCCGACGATCCGGCGGGAGAAGGTGTCCACGACGAAGGCGACGTAGACGACACCGGCCCAGGTCTTCACGTGGGTGAAGTCCGCGACCCAGCAGCGGTTCGGAGCCTTGGCGACGAAGTCGCGCTCCAGGCGGTCGGGAGCCCGTTCGACTTGTCCGCCGGGAAGTGTGGTGATCACCTTCTTGCCGCGGACGGCGCCGGTGATGCCGAGTTCGCGCATGAGGCGCTCGACGGTGCAGCGGGCCACCGCATGTCCCTGCCGGTTCAGCTCGCGCCAGACCTTCCGGGCCCCGTAGACGCGGTAGTTGGACGTGTAGACCTCTTGGATGCGCACTTTGAGTTTCTCGTCGCGCACAGAACGGGCGGAGGGAGTTTCGAGGCGTTTCTTGTAGGCGTAGTACGTGGAAGGGGCGATCTTGCAGTCGTGCCCGGTGAGGGTTCTGCAGATCGGCTCGACGCCGCCGAAGCGGTCCCGGTGCTCGTCGATGAACGCTACGAGCGTGTGTGTGGCCGGTCGAGCTCGGCCGCGAAGAAACTTGCCGCGGCCTTGAGGATCTCGTTGGCCCGCTTGAGTTCGGCGTTTTCCTTCTTCAACGCCTTGAGCTGGGCGGACTCGTCCGTCGTCGTCCCTGGACGCGCCCCCGCGTCGATCTCGTGCTGCTTCACCCAGTTTCGGAGCGTCTCGCGGGAGCCGATGCCGAGCTTGTCGGCCACCGTCTGCAGAGCGGCCGTCTCGTTCGGGTGATCGTCGCGCACCTCAGCGACCATGCGCACCGCACGGCGGCGGAGCTCAAGCGGGTAACGGGAAGGTCGTGCCATGACTCGATCCTTTCATGAAATCGAGTCTCTATTCGAGCCGGGGCGGTTCACTCTGCGGTCCTGGAGTTGATGAACAGCGACGAGTACGCCGAGCTGGCGCCCGCACAGATCTGGGCCCGCGAGCTGGACGCCGGGCGCTACCACTGCTCCGTCTCCACGATGTACCGGATCCTGCGCGAGAAGGGGCAGTCCGGCGAACGCCGCCGCCAGGCCACCCACCCGCCGAAGACGGTGCCCGAGCTGGTGGCCACCGCCCCGTCGCAGGTGTTCACCTGGGACATCACCAAGGCGGCCGGGCCGGGCAAGGGCGTCTGGTACCACGCCTACGTCATCATCGACATCTTCAGCCGTTACATCGTCGGCCACACCGTCGAGCGGGCCGAATCGGCCGAACGGGCCGAGGAGTTGATCCGCGAGACCATCGTCCGCAACGGCATCGTTCCCGAGACCGTGCACGCAGACCGCGGCACCTCGATGACCTCCAAGAAGGTCTCCCAGCTGCTGATCGACCTCGGGGTGACGAGGTCGCACTCGAGGCCGAAGGTTTCCAACGACAACCCCTACAGCGAGGCCCAGTTCAAGACCACGAAGTACATGTCCGACTACCCCGAGCGGTTCGACTCGCTGGCGCATGCCCGCGAGTGGTTCGAGGCGTTCATCGCGTACTACAACCACGAGCACCGGCATTCGGGCATCGGCTGGCACACGCCTGCCAGCGTGCACTTCGGCACCGCCGAGGAGGTCCGCGACCAGCGGGCCGTCACCCTCGCCGAGGCATACGCCCGCCACCCCGAACGCTTCGGCCGCCGCCCCCGACCACCCCGGATACCCCAGCGGGCGTGGATCAACGACCCGGCCAAGCGCAGAGAACCCGCAGCACAAACCTCATAGCATCACGACCGTCTCATTGGACTTGAAATCTTCCGCTTCGCTGACACCACGTTGCTGTTGGTACCTCTCGTTACTGCGGGGGCTATGTCAGCCAGGGCCTGATCCGCTTCCTCGGCAGTGTCAAAGCAGTAGACCTCACCGCTCGGCACTTCGGAACAGGCCTGTGCCCCTTGCCAGCCGTCGGCCAGGTTTATCTCTCTGCCGTTGTAGGTGGCGATCACCGGCTTGGTCTCGGCGAGCTGCTGCTGCAACGCCGCTTCCTCGGCCGGCGTGGCGAGACCGACCTCCGGTATGGCCGTGGGCTCGGGTGCGGCCGTTGCGGTCGTCGCGCTCGTGGCTAAGGCGCAGAGGGCGGCGCTGACCGGGACGAAGAAGCGTGCACGGCGCATGCTGTTACTCCTGTGATGGTTGCGTGTTGATGCGTCACAGGAATCTCACAGGATGCTGCGTGACCTGAGTGCAAGCGTGATCGAGGATGTCGAATTCTCGATCACACTCGTCCGAAGGTACGACCTTGCATGCCTGCTGTTATCGGTGTACTGCGCTGCGTTGCGTCTCGTGGACTCTAAGGAACCTGCCCTGCGTCGTCGACGATGCCGCTGTTGGTGATGGCTACGGAGGTGACGACAGTCCCGGCTTTGCCCCATGCGTTGTCCTCCACAAGGACTGTGCGCTCTCCTAGCAGTCGGGCCGTGCTCTCATCGAAGATCCACTCTGTGCGTTCGCCTTCGTGGGTTCGGGCGACGGCGATCCCCTTCCGGCCTGCCGCGTCGACGACGTCGAGGACGATGTCGACTCCAGGAATAAGTGCGGCCGCCCGGTAGAGGGAGGCAGCGGTGTCGGGCGGGGTCACCCCGCTGCGCAGCAGGTCGCCGATTGTTACAAAGGCTTCCTGGTCCGGGCCCGTCGTGGAGTCGGAACCGGCTCCGTGGTTCTTCTGAGCATCGTCGCGGATCAGCTTCAGCAGGGCGTCGGGGTCCGTCGGCAAGGCCGCCAGGAAGTCGTAGGTCGGTGCGTTGAGACTGCCTTCACTGGGCGTTTCTGGCACCAGGCTGTCACTGCCGTCCTTGCGCTGCAGAGTCCGCTCACTGCCGTCGACCGAAGTCCACTGCTCCATGACCTCGCTCTCGCGGAGCAGTTGCATATCGCCCGACTTGGTCTCGGAAAGAGCCGATGTGTGGCCGACCGTCTTGACATACGAGTACTGGCCGGTGCGGGCCTTCGTCTGCGGCATCGTAGCGGCGGCCAGTGCCGCTCTCTCCAGCAGTTCGACCGACGCCACCGAAGCCGGTGGCGTGTTCAGCGGAGCATCAGACGAGCCGGAGTTGAGGGTGAGAATGACGACGACCGCACCGGCGGCCAATGCCGCGCCCACCGACAGCCCCCAGCGCCCTCTCGGCCGCGGCGCCCAACGGGGAGAGCAAGATCGCGTCTGCCGGTCAATCTCGGTCAGGAAGTGTTCACGACGGGCATCCATGTGTCCGGCTGGCGGCTCTGGATAGGGAGTCGGGGGCAGCATCCGGCTCGCCTGCTCACGCTCGGACTGCTCGTGCTGTTCCAAGCTCATCGTCCATTCCTCCTGTGGGACGGGCGGACCGAGGTCCCCTCTCTCTGCGATATGTGTCCGCTGTAGGTTCGCGGTTCCACACCATGCGCCTTCGGTGCAAGCTCCTCCTCGACGAGCCGGCGCAGCTTCTCTCTTGCCCGAGAGAGCCGGGAACGTACGGTGCCTACCGGGATCCCTAACGCCTCAGCAGTCGCGGCATACCCCAGATCGGACCAGACGACCAGAGTGAAGACCTCGCGCTCAGTCCTCTTCAGACGTTTCAGTGCTCGGCCTGCTGCAGCCAGCCGCTCAGCATCGGCCATCTGACCAACGATCGCGTCCGAGAAGTCGGGCAACGCTTCCGGCGGTGGTAGACGGGACATCGCGTCCCGGTGCCGACGTGCCGCCCGGGCAATGTTGCGCATCACGTTGGTCGCGATGCCCAACAGCCACGCCCGGACGCTTCTGACTTCCTCGCGTAGCTTGTCGCGCAGCCGCCAGGCCTCCAGAAAGGTAAGGGACATGACGTCCTCAGCGAGGGCCCAGTCACCCGTCGTCCTGATCGCGTGGGCATAGACGACACGCGCATGCTCGTCAAAGATTTCGGCGAACGCAGTCCGATCGCCAGACCGGACCCGTTCATGCAATAGGAAGTCCACAGCAACAAGTGTCCGCACAGCCGCATCGGTTCCACCTCGCGTCCGAGCAGTTGCAGAACCGGCTTGCCGACGTAAC
>NZ_JAHWZY010000087.1:0-4219 GCF_041380215.1 Streptomyces pimonensis | reverse complement strand
GTACAGACCCTCCCCCGGCCGACCGGCTGCCTTTGCTGTGGTCGGCCGCGTAGCCGCGCAGCACGGTCACCGGATCGTCGTTCTCCAAGTGGAGGAACTGTCGGTTCAGTACCGTCGCGAGGTCTTCGAGGGCGCGACCGAGCATCGCGGCGGCCGTGCGGACCTCGGCACGGGAAGACGCCTGGCCCCTCACGGCCAGGCCGGCGGCGTAGCCGGCCACCGAAGCCAGGGACGTGTCGTCCTCGCCGTCGTAGAAGTAGTAGGTCTCGGCGTGCTGCGTGAGATCGATCCGGACCTGGATGACGTCTGCGGACAGGCTCGTCAGCAGGCTCGCCGTCGTGACCGGATCGAACCGGTCGGCGGGATGTTGGGCACGCCGCAGCGACGCCAGACGCAGGGCGAGGGTCCTGCGCCGGGTGAGCGCGGGATATACCTGGGAGTTCCAGGAGACGACGGCCGTGAGCAGGGCGAAGCCGAGGAGCCCTTCGAGGGGCGTGGCGAGGCGTAGCCACCCGTCGGTTGGGACAATGTCACCGAAGCCGAGAGTGGTCACCGTCACCACAGACAGGTACAGCGCGTCGAGAAACCCGGCTCGTTCCGCCGGATCCAGGCTGCTGCCGTAGGAGAATCCGCTCGGCAGGTGTGGCCAGTAGATCAGTGCCCAGCCCAGGACGATCGCTGTCGTCCACAGAGCGGCCACCAGCATCAGGGCCACAGGGCCGGTCACCGCGGCGACACGCCTGCCGGTCCGGTCGGCCAGCCGCCACAGACCTGCTGTCACCCACCGGCTCACCTCACCTCGCCCGGTGGGATGCCAGAGAGTGTGGAACACATCCCGCAGGCCGGCCACGACGAGCGCAGTCCCGGCCAGCGAGACGAGCCAGCCCGCACCCCCGCTCACCTCCGGCCCTCCGAACCCGGCGCACCACGCATCGGTACCCCGCCGCCTCGCCGGGGTGCGGCCAGCCCCGCGCTGATGAGCTTGCGCAGCGCGATGACGGCGGCCGTCACCCAGATGCCGTCCCAGGACAGGTCTGCGGCGAGACGGATCAGACCGGCGGCGACCAGGAAGTCGACCAGCACCGCCACAGCGGAACCGACGCTGCCCGCCATCCGGTACGCCGCCACAGCGGAGACGACTCCACCCGCGGTGATCAGGACGGCGGCCGGCTCCAGCCATCCGTTCACATCCGCGTCCCTTCACCCTGCTTCGACTGCGGCGCGGTCTGTCCCGGAGGGCCTTCGACATTCTTCAGCTCGACGCGCTCCTGTGCGATCTCCCGGCCCAGGAAGTAATTCAGCGCCGTACGGATGGCCGCGATGGCCGCCAGCTGGCCGATCTCCGTGAAGCTCGGCGCCACCGCCGTACGCAGTACATCACCGGCCAGCTGGAACTCCAGTCCCAGCACCAGGAAGCGGCCCAGCCGCAACCGGATCCGGTTGAACCCGGCCACCTGCCCCCCACCACGCAGCCCTGAAGCCACGAACTGCCCGAACGCCCACACCGCCCCCACGAAAATGACCACGGCGCCGGCCGACTCGATCAGACGGACCAGGAAGCCGATCACCTCACGCAGTCCAGACTCGGGCAGTAACTCCAACGACAAGGTCATGACCCCGCCAGTACCCGTCTGGAGATGCTCGATACCGGCCGCCCGCTGCGGCTCGCTCCGGTCCGAGCGGGGTGTCGGCAGCGACCAGGTCCGCCAGGTCCTCCCGCGCGCAGGCTTGCGCGACATGGCCGGGGTGGTGCAGCGTCCCGACCGGGTTCGCGCTCAGGCCGATCAGCAGGCCGCGTTCGGTGTTACTTGGCTGTGGTGGCCAGGGCTCCGCCGCCGGTGTTCATGCCGCCGCGGGGGCCGGTGTGGTTCTGGTCGAGAGGGAGGGCGATGTCGAAGACCTGTCGGCCGGTGGGGAAGGGGGTCTGTACGGTGATCGGCCCTGTTGCACATCCGGTGGTAACGGATCGTGCACGTCGAGCACCCTTTCCTTGCGGAGGGTAAGAGTGGCGCTCTGGTCTCGGTGCTTCGAGGTGAACGGCATCACGCCGGGGCGCCGGTCCGGTGTCCCGGCGAACTCTCACGACCAGACGCCAAGTCGATCGGTCGATCCCAGAGAGGGCCGACTGCGGGAGCGTAGGCCTGCGAGTTTGTGATCGATGACCTGTCCGTCGCCGTCATGCCCCCCGTCACCACCGAATGTGAGACAGGGCCACTCGCTGAACACACCCGGTGGTGACGCAGCGTGTCCGTAGACGTTGGTTGTCGGCATTGCGAAGGCCGAACGCGTTGCGGGCGACGAGCTTGATCACGCGGTTGATGCCTTCGCTCTTGGCGTTGCTGTGTCCGGTGTCGATGAATGCGGCGATCTCGGCCCACCAGCGGTCGACGGTGACGGCGAGCTGCCGCACCTCGGGGATGTCGGAGTCCGCACCACGTGAGGAACTTCCAGCGGGCGTGGCTGACTTGGTGGCGGTCGGCGCCGGTTCTCGCCAGGGCGAGGAGGTTTCGCAGGTTCTCCTTGGCAATCCATGCTGTCAGCAGGGTCTGGCCGATCGTCCCCTCGCCCAGCAGCGTGTTCCACATCGTGGCGAACTGCTCGTCGGTGAGGTCCTCGCAGTTGCGCAGCAGGCGCCGTCTGGCTTTCCATTCCGGGTCACTGGCGCGTCCGCGTCGGCCGCGCATCTCGGCGGTGGTGCGGCGCCTGACCGTGGACAGCATCTTGTTGGCGAGCTGGACGACGTGGAAGTGGTCGACCACGACGGTGGCCTGCGGACGAGCGGTGCGGACGGCGGCGCGGTAGGCGGCCGACATGTCGATGGTCACGTACTTGATGCTTTTTCTCCAGGTCAGCGGGGTGGTGGCGAGCCAGGCGAGCACATCGGCGACGGTGCGGCCCTCGGCCTGGCCGAGCAGGACGCCGGTGCCGAGCGCGTCGACGAACCCCGTGTGCCACCGATCGCGCGTCAGCATCCACTTGCCCGTGGCGGGGTTGTGTTCCCAGCGCGGCCGTCCGCGCCGGGTCTCGTCGATGCCCAGCACCTTCACCTCGGGCAGCGGCGCCTGGGTGACCTCATGTGCGGCGGTGCGGAAGGCGTCCATCACGGTGGGCCAGGACAGGTGCAGGTCACGGGCGGCCTGGATGACGGTGGAGGCGGCGTCGCGTATTCGCCGCCCAGCGGCACCGCGCAGTCGCATGGTGATCCGTGCACCGGCCGGTAGCTGCGGGATCTGCTCGGTGAAGGACCGGCGCGGGCAGCCGGGCTCCCGGCACCACCAGCGGCGTTTGTGCCAGCGGAACTCCAGCCCGCTCTCGCCGTACGGCAGACCGCGGGGCCGGGTCACCGCCGAGCCCTTCACCCTGGTGGCGAACACCCCGCAGGCCGGGCACGCCCGGGCCCTGTCATCGGCCGTGGCCAGGTGGACCCGGCGTGTCCCGTCGGCCAGCCGCTCGACCCGGACGACGGACACCCCGTCGAGGCCGAGCAGCAACGTCGTATCGTTGAGCAAGCCCGTGGCTCCTGCATGATCGTTCTGCGTAGCGAACAGAAATGATCACGCAGGGCCACGGGCACCTTGCGTCCAGGGCCCAGCAGCCCGACCCGACAGGGAGCGTGACGGCGAGTCAGCAAGCCGAACCAGCGCACCGCTCAACTTCGAAGACCCACTTAACAACCGCCCACGCAAGACGCTCGGCTGGGAAACCCCGGCCGAGCGCCTGCACAAACTACTCGCCGCCTGATCAGACCCATCGCGTATAGCGACGAGGGCTAAAAACCGTGCTCCCTGCCCCTGCGCGGCTTACGTGGCGCCTTCCCCAAGGGTCCGGCAGGCCATTCCTGCCGGACCCTTGCCACGAATTCGGCACGGGTCGAAACGACCCGTGGCTTCGGGCGCAGGAGCGGCTCTGCGTCCCACGGCTCGACATCCGTCCACCCGAACCGGAGGACGATCTCGTCGAGGACCGGTGCGAAGTCCGCACCGACCAGATCCGGCATCTGGTAGCGAATCCCGCGAACCCGGGCAACGAAGTTTGCGGGCAACGGCACGTGATACGCCTCCAGATAGTGCGCAAAGTCCGCGCGCCATACCCACATGCCATCGGTTACCAGCGACGAGTAGGGCTTGGTCAGGTTCGTATGGGTGTGGGTATGTCGCGGTGGCAGGCGGGGCAGGCGCCGGTCCAGGTGGCGAGGAGTGTCTGCAGTTCGCGGACGACG
>NZ_JAHWZY010000086.1:0-4333 GCF_041380215.1 Streptomyces pimonensis | reverse complement strand
GCAGCCGCTGCATCGGGCCCGGCTGGGCCAGACCGGCCTGTTCGGCCAGCTGCCAGCAGTTCTTCCGCTCGGTACGCGAGAGCAGCCCGAGCAGATAGGCACGGGCCGTCCTCCGCGGTTCAACCCGGCTGAACCGGCCCGCGATCCGGTCCATGGCCTGCTCGAACATCGCCCGCCATCGGGCGCCGTCTATGCTGTGACCTGCGGCCACCGCACGATCGTCATGAGTCCACACAACCCTTGATGATCACGCGGTGGCCGTACCCGTTCCCAGCCGGGTCCGCGACAAGATCGCGAAGTCACACTGGAGTAAAGTGCGTGGGTTTCGCGGATTCTTGGGTTCGGTCCCGCTGCAACCCGCGCGTCGACTGCCGCTTTGATGGGGGCTACGCCAGCGTGCCCAGCTCGCGCAGCGCCTGGAGCTCGTCCCGCGGGCAGCGATCCGGGCGGCTTCGCGCAGCTTGGCCTGGACCACTGCGCCAGTGTCCGGGTTCCCACTCCGCATGCTCCGCGCGACCGCGAACGTCGTCGGCCAGGTCCTCGTGGCGCGAGTCCTGCCGCGCGTCGAACTGTGCGGGCCGCCGCGACGGCGCCGACGTCCATCCCTCTCGCCCGGCACCGCCTGACACGTCGGCCGATGCGAGCGGGGCGGCCGGCTCGCGGGGCGATCGGTCGGCGCGCGGTACGCCGGGGCGGCTGGGGCGTGGCCATCTACGGCCCCAGATGCGGACAGGACCGGGTTAGGGGCAGCTGGCTGTCAGGCAATCGACTTGTCACAAGTGCTCATTCGGCAGTCTTTCTGTCACCAGCACTGGAGATCCGGGTTGTTGGAGGCACCTGTCCGAGCCGGGTGGGCGTGTTCACTCACACGGGTGGATTGCGCAGGGATAGGTGTGGGGTGGGTGTTGGGCGTCGATGCTGCAAGGGGCGTCGGGTGGTGGAGCATCCGGTGGCTGCACGGTGACCCTGGGCCCGGGGGATCCTTGTGCCGACTTCACGGGCTGTTGCCGGTCGGCTAGAGCAGATTCTGGAAGGTTGGGCATGGGAATGAAGAGTGTGAAGTACGGGGCGCTGGAGATCGCGGTCACCGATCAATTCGTGCGTCTGTGGGATGACCGGGGGTCCGGGGCGACGCTGCACGGGGCATTCTTCGACCCGCTGCTCACCGAGGAGATGCACGGGACAGGCTGGCGGGTCCTCGGCTCACTGGGGCACGTCGGCGACCACCAGGACATCACCGGCAAGCGCGCCACGATCCTGGCGCGCAACGCGGATCCCGGTGCGGAGATGGTCAAGCCGCCGGTCGACTTCAGGCTCATCTGGAAGGACCAGGGCTCGGGCGCAGAGCTGAACGGCTCGGTGTGGCGGCCCGTGCCGCCGGAGGGCTACGTGTGCCTGGGGGACGTGTGGCACCGCGAGTGGGACAAGCCCGAGGCCCGGTGGTACGGCTGCATCCGGCAAGAGCACGCAGGCCGGGCCTATGTGCGCCAGGGACAGATCGGAGACCTCATCTGGTGGGACAAGCGGTCCGGGGCCAGCGCCAACGTCGCCACCTACAGCATCCAGCCCGGCCCCTACCCGGCAGACACGACCCAGCGGCTGATCCTCGGGGCCGGCCTGCTGCTGGCAGTGGACCACTACGACCAGCCCACGGACGCCGTGTACGTGCTGGACCTGCCCGCCGCCGTCGTCACCAGCGACCCCGCGCCCTCCCCCGAGCTGGTCTCGCACGAGCAGATCCCCGCAGAGACCGACCAGGTGGTCGACCGGGTGGTGACAGTGCCGTGCACAGTCATTCAGGACCCCGGAAAGACACTGGCCTGGCAGGTGGCCAATTCCCCCTTCTACACCCTCGAGCGCCGCACCAGCTGGAAGAAGCACATCTGGAGCCACAACCCCACCGGTAACACCGAGTCGACCGGGGAGTACGCGGTCACCACCGGCGTCACCAAAACCACAGGGGAAGAGTTCACGAAGAGGACCGCCATCACGGTCGGTGCCTCCGCCGGGATCGCGCTCAAGGGGTTCAGTGCGTCGGTAGAGACCAGCGTCACCACCGAACTCGGCTACACCAAGCGATACGAGGTCAGCACCTTCACCGAGGAAACCCACAGGCACAACCTGATCATCCCGCCGAACTCGACCGGGGCCCTATGGTCGGCCCGACACGAGATCGTCCCCCGCCGAGCCGACGGAGACGTCGTCGGCGGTCAGGGCGGCCTGCCCCTGAACACCGTCGACTTCCTTACGGGCCATTACCCCAACGGCGCGGCCGTCCGCCACACCATCGACGGCGACGAGGTCTGAGCCCGCGGGGCCGCTCGATCTCAGAGCCCGTAACAGGATCTTGCTGAAGTGCCCTGGTCAGGCGTGACCGATGTGATGATCCGGCCGTTCGTGTCGTGTGACGACTCGGCCGTGGATCGTGGACGACGACTTATGGGCGCGGATCGAACCGCTGCTGCCGCCTTGGCCTGAGCGGTCGCCAGGGCCGAAGCCGGGACGTTAACCGGACAGACTCGCCCCGCCCCTTCCGTACCGATAGACCTCGTCAAGGTTCGCGCAGAGCGATGTCTGCAGGCCGGGCGTGCCCCCGCCAGTCTGAAGACCGTTCACCGGGCATGAACAGCATCAAGCGCGCACTTGCCGCCGTAGTCCTGGGGACTCGGTGGAGCCTGCCGAGTACCGGGCCTGGGTGCGCGCTCCGGACCAAGTGCGGCCCGTGGACGGCGTCTCGTACGACGCCGTGCCCACCGAGTACCTGAAGCCGCCCTCGCCCGTCCAGGAGGCGCTGGCGCCGCGGCGGCCGTCCGGGGCGGTTCAGACCGGCTCACACTGGCGAAGTGCCTGGCTCAGTAGGAACGTTAGCCACCAGGTCCGCCAGGTCCTCCCGCGTGCAGGCTTGCGCGACCTGGCCGGGGTGGTGCAGCGTCCCGGCCGGGTTCGCGCTCAGGCCGATCAGCAGGCCGCGTTCGGTGTTACTTGGCTGTGGTGGCCAGGGCTCCGCCGCCGGTGTTCATGCCGCCGCGGGGGCCGGTGTGGTTCTGGTTGAGGGGGAGGGCGATGTCGAAGACCTGTCGGCCGGTGGGGAGGGTGCCGAGGCGCTCGGCCCTGCCGTTGAGGATGTTGACGCGGTAGAAGCGGTAGGTGCCGCTTACCTTCAGGGCGGCGAAGCCCTGGTTCGTTCCGGCCTTGGGGTTGTAGTAGATGTCGAAGCCCGCGTTGGGGCCTGCGTTGACGCCGAGGCTGCCGGTGGGGGCGAGGGTGCCGGCGTTGGCCGGGGACTGCAGTGAGACGCGGTCGTTGACCGTGTCGATGTCGAACAGCGTCGTCGTGGTCGCGGGGTTGAGGTCGTTGTTGGTGTAGGCGGCGCCGGTCATGCCCAGCGCGGGGATGGGTGTGGTGGCGGGCGGGGTTGCCGGGTTGGTCAGCCTGCCGTCGACGGTGGTGACCCGTGGGGCGGCGGGGTCGTCGATGTTGTGCCGCAGGTTCTGGCCCGTGTCGCTGATGACACGCAACCGGTTGGCGGCCGGGTTGAAGTCGACGCCGAAGTACTCGCCCTCCAGTGCCACCGTCAGCTGGGAGACTTTGGTGGCTTTCGCTGAGCGGCTGATGGTGTAGATGCCACCCTTGTCGCCGACGCCGTACAGCTTTCCGTTCTGGACGCGGTAGTCGATCCCCACCAGCTTGCTGTCCTTTTCCAGGCCGCGGATCTGGCCGAGGGAACGGGGTGAGGACGGCGCGTTCTCGGAGAAGCTGACGAGCTGCTGGTCGACCGTGAGACCGACGACGTCCAGACCGCCCGGGTACTTCTCGTCCGCTGCCGTCACCGCCGCGGTAGGCAGGGCCAGCGCGAGTGCCAGGGCAGGAGCGAGTATGGCTGCGTGCATGCGCATCTCCCAGGGAGACAGGCCCGGACCGAATACCGGGCATCACCCTGTGACACAAACATACTGGCGAGGTCACAGCACGTTACGGAGGCCATCCGGGCGACTTTGCGCGCGACGCCGCCGTGCACGCGTGCCAAGCGGGCGGCGAGACCGCGCTGGTATCCGCCGGCCTGGCCGCACTGTGCGCGCCCGGGCCCTCCGCCCTGGGCGCCGCGGCCGTCCCCGGAGCGTCGTCCGGCGGCTCACCGCCCACCGGCCCTCGTGCACCCGACGCAACGCACCGTCGAGCGGCACGTGAAGAACCAGATCCGCCGCGCCCGGCACCACCGACGACGTACGGCTACGCCATCACCCTCGCCCTGCCCCCGCACCATGCGGCGCGCCTGTTCGACGCCCAGGACGCCGGCGCCGGCGAACAGCAGCTCCGCGGCATCGCCGGGGAA
>NZ_JAHWZY010000085.1:0-4878 GCF_041380215.1 Streptomyces pimonensis | reverse complement strand
GGAGAGGCTGGCCGCGTTGCCGAAGACCGAGCGGACGCCCGCCCTGGTCGACCTGGTGTGCACGCACATCGCGGCCGTGCTGGCGCTGCCCGGCCCCGAGGCGGTCGACGAACGGCGTGCGTTCACCGAACTGGGCTTCGACTCCTTGACCGCCATCGACCTGCGCAACCGGCTGAACACCGCCACCGGACTGCGCCTGCCCGCCACGCTGATATTCGACTACCCGACCCCGCTCGACATGGTCGGCCACCTCACGCAGGCGCTCGTCGTCGACGAGCCCGGCGGGGTGGCTCCCCTGCTCGCCGAACTGAGCCGCATCGAGGCGAGCCTCGCCGCGATCGAGCCCGGCGACGACGAGGACGACCGGGTCGGCACCCGGTTGGCGGCCTTGCTGGCCCTGTGGCGCGACAGCCGTGCCGACGCCACCACGCGGACGACCGAGAACCTCGACGACGCCACCGACGACGAGGTGTTCGAAATGCTCGGCAAGGAATTCGGCATCTCCTGACCCGCCCGCCCACCCCACTTGCTCGACGAGCTCGACCTTCCCTGGAGTAGAGACGGCATGGACAACGAGGACAAGCTCCGGTACTTCCTGAAGCGGGTCACCGCCGACCTGCGTGAGACACGCCGGCGGCTGCGCGAGGTCGAGGAGGGCGAGCAGGAGCCGATCGCGATCATCGGCATGAGCTGCCGCTACCCCGGCGGTGTGCGCTCCCCCGAGGACCTGTGGGCGCTGGTCGCGAACGGCCGCGACGGCGTGACGCCGTTCCCCGACGACCGGGGATGGGGCGAGGTCGCGCTGTCCGACCCCGAAGACCCCGACCGCGTGTTCCGCACCGAGGGCGGGTTCCTACACGACGCCGCCGAGTTCGACCCCGGCGTGTTCGGCATCTCGCCCCGCGAGGCGCTGGCGATGGACCCGCAGCAGCGGCTGCTGCTGGAGACGTCCTGGGAGGCGTTCGAGCGGGCCGGCATCGACGCGTCGACGCTGCGCGGCAGCCGCACGGGCGTGTTCGCGGGCGTGATGTACCACGACTACACCTCGCGGCTGCGGTCGGTGCCGGAGGAACTGGAAGGCCTGCTCGGCACCGGCGGCTTCGCGAGCGTCGCCTCCGGCCGCGTGTCGTACACGTTCGCGCTGGAGGGGCCCGCCGTCACGGTGGACACCGCCTGCTCGTCCTCCCTGGTCACGCTGCACCTGGCGGCCCAGGCGCTCCGGTCGGGCGAGTGCGGGCTCGCCCTCGCGGGCGGGGTCACCGTCATGGCGACCCCGAACACGTTCATCGGCTTCAGCAAGCAGCGCGGCCTCGCCGCGGACGGCCGCTGCAAGTCGTTCTCCGACAGCGCCGACGGCACCGGCTGGGGCGAGGGCGTCGGCATGCTGCTGCTGGAGAAGCTGTCCGACGCCCGCCGCAACGGCCACCCCGTGCTGGGGATTGTCCGCGGCTCGGCGGTCAACCAGGACGGCGCGTCCAACGGCCTCACCGCGCCCAACGGGCCGTCGCAGCAGCGGGTGATCCGGCAGGCCCTGGACAGCGCCGGACTGACCGCGTCCCAGGTCGACGCCGTCGAGGCGCACGGCACGGGCACCACGCTGGGCGACCCGATCGAGGCCCAGGCGCTGCTGGCCACCTACGGCCAGGAGCGCACCCGGGAGCCGCTGTGGCTCGGCTCGGTGAAGTCCAACATCGGCCACACCCAGGGCGCGGCCGGTGTCGCGGGCGTCATCAAGATGGTCATGGCGATGCGGCACGGCGTGCTGCCGCCGACCCTGCACGTCGGCGAACCCTCCCGGCACGTCGACTGGTCGGCGGGCGCCGTGGAACTGCTGACCGGGGCGCGGCCGTGGCCGGAGACGGGACAGCCGCGCAGGGCGGCGGTGTCGTCGTTCGGCATCAGCGGCACCAACGCCCACGTCGTCCTCGAACAGGCCCCGCCCGAGAACACCGACCCCGCCGAGGAGCCGGACGGCCCCGCCGACGAGCGGGGCGCAAACGCCGACGGGCAGGGCGGAAGCGCCGACGGGCAGGGCGCAAACGCCGACGGGCAGGGCGCAAACGCCGACGGGCAGGGCGCAAACGCCGACGGGCAGGGCGCAAACGCCGACGGGCAGGGCGGCCCCCTGGAAACCGCCGCCCCCGTCCTGACCGACGCGGTGCCGTGGGTGCTGTCCGGCAACGACCCCGGCGCGCTGCGCGAGCGCGCCGCCGACCTTCTGTCCCACCTGGACGGCCAGGACGTACCGGCGGTGGACGTCGGCTACTCCCTAGCCGTGAGCAGGACCGCCCTGGAACACCGGGCCGCCGTCGTCGGCACGGACCGCGCCGAACTGCTGCGCGGCCTGCGTGCCCTGGCCGCCGGCGACCAGGCGCCGAACCTGGTCCGCGGCACGGTGGGCACCCGCGGCAAGCTCGCCTTCCTGTTCAGTGGACAGGGCAGCCAGCGGGCCGGCATGGGCCGCGAACTTTACCGGGAGTTCCCCGTGTTCGCGCACGCGCTGGACGAGGTCTGCGCCGCCCTGGACCCGCACCTGGACCGACCGCTGCGGGACGTGCTCTTCGCCGAGCCCGGCACCCGGACCGCCGCCCTGCTCGACCTGACCACCTACACGCAGCCCGCGCTGTTCGCGATCGAGGTGGCGCTGTTCCGCCTCGTCACGGCCTGGGGCCTCGCCCCGCAGTTCCTCGCCGGCCACTCCATCGGCGAACTGGCCGCGGCCCACGTGTCGGGCGTGTTCTCCCTCGCCGACGCGTGCGCGCTGGTCGCCGCCCGCGGCGCACTGATGGGCGCGCTGCCCGAGGGCGGCGCCATGCTGTCGCTGCGCGCCGACGAGGACACCGTCCGCCGGCTGATCGCCGAGCACGGCGGCGCGGTGGACATCGCAGCGGTCAACGGCCCCGAATCCACGGTGATCGCGGGCGACGCCGACGCGGTCGCCGCCATCGACGGCGCCTGGCGCGAACGCGGCGGGAAGACCCGGTACCTGCGGGTCAGCCACGCCTTCCACTCACCACACGTGGACGCCGTACTGGACGACTTCCGCACCGTCGCCCGCACCCTCACCTACGGGACGCCCACGATCCCGATCGTGTCCACCCTGACCGGCACCGTGCTCTCCCCGGAACAGGCCCGCGACCCGGAGCACTGGGTCCGCCACGCCCGCCGGGCGGTACGGTTCCTCGACGGCGTGCGGTGTCTGCGCGACCAGGGCGTCACGCACTTCCTGGAACTGGGTCCCGACGCGGTGCTGACCGCGATGGGACGCGACTGCGTCGACGAGGGCGCGCTGCTGGTGCCCACCTCGCGCGCGAACCGGGGCGAGGGCGCCACCTTCACCTCGGCCGTCGCGGCCCTGCACGTGCGGGGCGTCGCCCTCGACTGGCGGGCGGCCTTCGCGGGACGCGGCGCGCGGCGGATCGACCTGCCCACCTACCCGTTCCAGCGCAGCAGGTTCTGGCTGGACGCCGGCGCGTACGTGACGGACGTGACCTCGGCGGGCCTGCGGGCCGCCGACCACCCGCTGCTGGGCGCCGCGGTCACCCTGGCCGCCGAGGAGGGCGCTCTGCTCACCGGCAGGCTCTCCCTGTCCACCCACCCCTGGCTGGCCGACCACACCGTCGGCGGCGTGGTCCTCGTACCGGGCTCCGCCTTCGTGGAACTGGCGATCCGGGCCGGTGACCAGGTCGGGCTCGACCACGTCGAGGAGCTGACACTGGCGGCACCGCTGGTCCTGCCGGAGGACGGCGCGGTGTGGCTCCAGGTGTCCGTCGGGGCGCCGGACGCGTCGGGGCGCCGCACGCTGGGCGTCTACTCGCGGGCCGACGACGCGCCCGACGACCAGCCGTGGACACGACACGCCGTCGGCACCCTCACGGCGGACGAGCCGGCCCCGGCCCCCGGTACAGGTTCCTGGCCGCCCCAGGGAGCCGAACGCATCGGCATCGAGGGACGCTATGACGACCTCGCCGCCTCGGGACTCGGCTACGGACCCGCCTTCCGCGGTCTGCGCGCGGCATGGCGCCGGGGCGACGAGGTGTTCGCCGAGGTGGAACTGCCCGACCGGGACACCGCGGGCGCCTTCGGCCTACACCCCGCGCTGCTCGACTCCGCGCTGCACGCCGTTGGACTGGGCGACTTCGTCACCGACGCGGAGCAGTTGCACCTGCCGTACTCCTGGCGCGGGATACGACTGCACCGCGGCGGCGCGTCCGCGCTGCGGGCACGGCTGTCCCCGGCGGGCGCCTCGGGCGTCGCCCTCGACCTGGCCGACGGCACGGGCGCCCCCGTCGCCTCGGTCGAGGCACTGACGCTGCGCACCCTGTCGACGGACGGGCTGGCCGCCGACCGGCCGGACTCGTTGTTCCGGGTCGACTGGACGCGCGTACGTCCCGCCGCCTCCGTCTCCGCCCGCTGGGCGGTCCTGGGCAACGGGCTCGGCCAGACGGAGACCTCCACCCCGGTTCGCACCTACCCCGACCTGGCCGCACTGAGCGAGGACGAGGTGCCCGACCTCGTCCTCGCCCCCGTCCCCCCGGCCACGGACCCCGCCGAGACCACGTACTGGGCCCTGGCGCTGCTGCAGAAGTGGCTTGCCGACGACCGGTTCTGCTCGGCACGGCTGGCCCTCGTCACCACCGGCGCGGTGGCCGCGGACCCCGACGAGGACGTCCCCGGTCTGGCCGGCGCGCCGGTGTGGGGCCTCGTCCGCGCGGCACAGGCCGAACACCCCGACCGGTTCGTCCTCATCGACACCGACGCGTCGCCCGCCTCGGCACACATCCTGCCCAGCGCCGCCGCGACCGGCGAACCGCAACTCGCACTGCGCTCCGGCGAGATCCACGCCCCGAGACTGACGCGCGTCCGTCCCGGGGAGCC
>NZ_JAHWZY010000084.1:0-4936 GCF_041380215.1 Streptomyces pimonensis | reverse complement strand
GTTAAAATTGACACACCCCTCGACTTCGTTGCGGCGTCGGTAGCAGTCGCGGTCGAAGTCGGCGGGCCTGCCACCCTCTCTGCCTTTGCGCCGCCGGTTGGCCCGTTGGTCCCTAGGTTCCGGGATCGTGTGCCGGATATGGCGTCTTCACAGGTAGCCTGGTCAGTTACGTACCGAACCGTAACGGCCGGTCCACGGATGCAAGGATGAAGCCTGTCATGGATGCCGGGTGGTGTGCGCGTACGGTACGAGCCGCAGTGTTCGCGGCTGTGTGCGTGCTGCTCGCCGCTCTGGGGCACACCATGATGTCCGATTGCTCGGTGCCTCGGTGGGCGCTGATGGCCGGGGCAGTGGTGACGGGTGGCGTGGGCTGGGCGCTGGCCGGTCGTGAACGCGGGCCGGCGTTGATCGTGTCGCTCGTGGTCGTGGCCCAGACGGTACTCCACTGGGGATTCTCGCTTGCGCAGTCGGCGGTACGGCCGACCACCCCAAGCGCGGCCGACGGCGGCATGGACTCCATGGGGCACGACGTGGGCTCCATGGACATGAGCGGTATGGGCGCCCATCTCATGCACATGCACTCCATGGGGATGAGCCACGCGAGTCACTCGGGGCCGGGTTCTGAGGCAGGCCCGGGGCACTGGCTGGCAAACGGTGTGCCGTCGTTCGGCATGTCCGTGGCCCACCTGTTGGCCGCTGTGCTGTGCGGCTTGTGGCTGGGGTACGGCGAGCGTGTCGCATACCGCCTGCTTCGCGCGGTGGCGGGGTGGCTGGCCGCACCGCTGCGGCTGACGCTCAGCCTGCCCGCGCTACCCCGTCGTCCGCGCCGTCTCGTGCGGCGAAGCCGTTCGCGCTGGGTACCGCACCCTCTTCGTCTCGTTCACGCGATCACTACTCGGGGACCGCCTTCCACGGCCGCTGTCGTTTAGAACAGCAGGTTTCCCGAGGCTGCTTCCGGTGTCGTCGACACCCAGCCTCGGGTCGCGGTCGTGCCCGCGCGCGGCCGCAGTCCCCTTGTTGCTGGACCGGCGTGTCCGCGTGCCGCCGTTCCACGCATGACTCGCGAAGGACACCAGGTGCTTGCTCCTGCCCTGCCCGCATTACGCGGGCCACACAAGAAACGTAAGAAGCACGACAAGACCGAAGAAGTCGATGAACTGATCACAGGCTGGGCGCTCGCTGCCCGAAGCGGCGATGCGGAGGCTGTCGAGCGTTTCATCCGTGCCCTGCACCGCGACGTGTTGCGCTACGTCGCCCACTTGAGTGCGGACCCTCAATCGGCGGACGACCTGGCCCAGGAGACGTTCATCCGGGCGCTGGGCAGCCTGCACCGGTTCGAGGGGCGCTCCTCGGCTCGTGCCTGGCTGCTGTCGATTGCGCGTCGAGCAGTGATCGACGACTTTCGGCGTGCTGCCGCGCGGCCCCGCTTGTCCGATCGCCATGACTGGCAGCGGGCCGCTGAAGAGACCCAGCCGGTCGATGTCCCGGGGTTCGAGGAGGGCGTCGCACTTCTCGATCTGCTGGCCTCGTTGCCGGACGAGCGCCGTGAGGCGTTCATCCTCACCCAATGGCTGGGCTTGCCGTATGCGGAGGCGGCTGATGTCACCAACTGTCCTGTTGGGACAATTCGCTCCCGTGTGGCCCGGGCCCGCACGGCCCTTCTGGATCTGCTCGCCGAGCCGGAGGGGGCCTGTTCGAACAGTGGAGGTCCGCTGTCGGCCCTCCGGCCCCACTCGGCGGTAGTTGTCCCGGCCGCCGCAGCGGCCTGACGATGAGGCCCGGTGTCCGCCGTGGTGGCCGGCACCGGGCCTCGCCTCAGCGCCGACCACTCTCGTCAGCGCGGAGGGCGGTGCCTCTGTCGCACGGTGGGCACCCCCGTAACAGTCGAGGCCCCACACGTCATCCGAGAGGACAGGCTCTTGAACCACGTGGACGGCGCCTGTGACGACACGCAGCGTCATTCCGTATTGATCTTTCTCTCCGAAGGGGCCAAGAGCCTCGGGTTCTCAGGTTCTGCGGATGTCTTCACCTGCGTGAATGCGACGGCACCGGAAGGCTTCCAGCACCACATGCGGACAGCCACATGCGACGGCGCTACGGTCCGCACGTCGAGTGGTCTGGTGGTGATGCCGGACCGCGGTGTCGCGGACGCCGACGAAGCCGGCACATTGATGGTGCCGGACACGAACGGGATCCCGGAGTCCGCGCCGGAGGCGTACCGCGCGCTGCACGACGTGGCAGACCGGGCTCAGCGGATCGCGTCCGTGGGCACGGGCACCTTCCTGATCGCGGGGACAGGTCTCCTCAGCGGCCGCAGAGCGGCCACGCACTGGGAGTACTCCGACGAACTCGCCCGACGCTTCCCGGACATCACGGTGGACTGCCGGGACAAGGTGGTGAAGGACGGGCGCATCCCGACCGCGGGAGGTGGTGCTCCCGGCATCGACATGGCGCTGTCCTTGGCGGAGGAAGACCTCGGGCGTGACGTCGCCCAGCGGACCGCCCGGTTGCTCGTCACCCACCGGAGGAAACCGGGTCGGAAGATTTCAAGTCCAGTGAGACAGTGGTGACGCTATGAGGTTTGTGGTGCTGGTTCTCGGCGCTTGGTGGGGTCGTTGATCCAGGCGGTCCGGGGTATCTCGGGTGGCCGGGGGCGGCGTCCGAAGCGTTCCGGGTGGTGTGCGTATGCCTGGGCAAGGGTGGCGGCCCGCTGGTCGCGGACCTCTTCGGCGGTGCCGAAATGGACGCTGGCGGGGGTGTGCCAGGCGATGCCGGAGTGGCGGTGCTCGTGGTTGTAGTAGGCGATGAACGTCTCGAACCACTCCCGGGCATGCGCTAGTGAATCGAACCTTTCGGGGAAGTCCGCCATGTACTTCGTGGTCTTGAACTGGGCTTCGCTGTAAGGGTTGTCGTTGGAGACCTTCGGTCTCGAGTGCGACCGGGTGACGCCCAGGTCGATCAGGAGCTGGGACACCTTCTTGGGGGTCATGGACGTGCCGCGGTCGGCGTGCACGGTCTCGGGCACGATGCCGTTGCGGGCGATGGTCTCGCGGATCAGTTCCTCCGCCCGCTGGGCGGACTCGGCCCGCTCGACGGTGTGGCCGGCGATGTACCGGCTGAAGATGTCGATGATGACGTAGGCGTGGTACCAGACGCCCTTGACCGGTCCGGCGACCTTGGTGATGTCCCAGGAGAAGACCTGCGACGGTCCGGTGGCGACCAGTTCCGGCACTGTCCGGGGAGGGTGGGTGGCCTGGCGGCGGCGTTCGCCGCTCTGCCCCTGTTCCCGCAGGATCCGGTACATCGTGGAGACCGAGCAGTGGTAGCGGCCCGCGTCCAGCTCACGGGCCCAGATCTGCGCGGGCGGCAGTTCCGCGTAGGCGGCGCTGTTCATCAGATCCAGCACCGCCCGGCGCTCGACGCTGCTCAGCGCGGACGGCTGCACACCCACCGTGCGGGGCCGGGGCGCGGCCTGAGGCCGCAGCCGGCGGTAGTGGGTGGCTCGGGAGCGGCCGGTCAGCCGGCACGCGGCCACGACACCGAGCTCGGTCTCCACACCATGGAAGGCGTCGTCCACGACCGGAGCGGCGGCAGACTTCAGTCCGCGCCCCCGGAGATCATTTCCAAGAGCGCGGAAGCTTTTCCCATGACCTCCAGAGCCGCCTTGTTCTGGGCCAGCTCCTTCTCCAGCCGCTCCACCCGGCGCCGCAGCTTCTCGTTCTCCGCCTCCGCGGCCGACTTCTTCTCCCTCGCGGGGCTGGTCCGGCGGTCGACCAGGTTCTCCAGGGCGCCGGCGTCCCGGGCGGCCCGCCATTCCTTGACATGGGAGTGGTAGAGGCGCTCCCGGCGCAGGATCGCACCCTTCTCGTTTTTCGGGGCCGCGTCGTACTCGGCGACGATCCGCAGCTTGTACTCCGGGCTGAAGGAGCGACGCTTCGGCCGGGGAGCGGGATCGGACCCGGGATTCTTGCTGGTCATGAGGGGGTGGTTCTCCTGTCGGTGCCCTCTCAGGCTAACCCGGCAAAGCCGGATGTCTCACCCAAGGCTGACAGAGAGGGGGTGGGCAAGCGCAGTTCGCCGGTCCGGTGGTCCGCGAGGCGCGGAGCCCTGCGTCGCACCGGGTGCAGCAGCAGGTACGGGCCCTCGGTACTGGTGGGCTCGCGTATTCAACTGTCGCCGGTTCCCTGAGGAACCTAGCCCGTTGGTGACCAGCTGTGATCGCCAGCGGCGTACAACTCCAGGCCTCGTTCATCGCCTTCATCGACTACGGCCAGGGACCCTTCGAGTCCGCTGATAGATTCCCTCGGTGAGCGAGAAACTTCCCAGCGGCGGCATCGAGCTGTCACCCGACGAGATCGAAGCCCTCCCCGCCAGGTGGTCATCATGCTGGACCCCGAGTGATGTCGCGCAGCGGTTGGCCGGAATCAGCGCGCCCTGGTACGTGGCCGCGGGCTGGGCGCTGGACTTGTTCCGCGGCACGTAGACGCGCGCTCATGGAGACATCGAGATCGCGATTCCGGCCGCGAGCTTTCCCGAGGTCCGCCACCGCTTCCCCGGATACGTCTTCGACGCTGTAGGCAGCGGCCGGATCTGGAAGGACGCCACATCGGAGGTGCTGGCCGCCGTGCACCAGACATGACTCCGCGATCCGGCCACCGGAAGCTACCTGCTCGACGTGTTCCGCGAACCGCACGACGGCGACACCTGGATCTGCCGACGCGATGAGAGGATCCGGCTTCCCTACAGCGACATCGTCCATCACACCCAGGATGGCATCCCGTATCTGGCGCCCGAACTGGTCCTGCTGTTCAAGGCCAAGCACGCCCGCCGAAAGGATCAAACAGACTTCGAGGCGACCTTCCCGCGCATGACCTCGGCTCAGCGCGAGACCCTGGCCGAGCTACTCGCCCGCGTACACCCGGGGCACCCCTGATCG
>NZ_JAHWZY010000083.1:2500-5219 GCF_041380215.1 Streptomyces pimonensis | reverse complement strand
AACACAGTGGACGCGAGCAACTGAGGACAAGCCCTCGGCCTATTAGTACCGGTCAACTCCACACGTTACCGTGCTTCCATATCCGGCCTATCAACCCAGTCGTCTACTGGGAGCCTTACCCTCTCATGGAGGTGGGAGTCCTCATCTCGAAGCAGGCTTCCCGCTTAGATGCTTTCAGCGGTTATCCCTCCCGAACGTAGCCAACCAGCCATGCCCTTGGCAGAACAACTGGCACACCAGAGGTTCGTCCGTCCCGGTCCTCTCGTACTAGGGACAGCCCTTCTCAAGACTCCTACGCGCACAGCGGATAGGGACCGAACTGTCTCACGACGTTCTAAACCCAGCTCGCGTACCGCTTTAATGGGCGAACAGCCCAACCCTTGGGACCGACTCCAGCCCCAGGATGCGACGAGCCGACATCGAGGTGCCAAACCATCCCGTCGATATGGACTCTTGGGGAAGATCAGCCTGTTATCCCCGGGGTACCTTTTATCCGTTGAGCGACGGCGCTTCCACAAGCCACCGCCGGATCACTAGTCCCGACTTTCGTCCCTGCTCGACCCGTCGGTCTCACAGTCAAGCTCCCTTGTGCACTTACACTCAACACCTGATTGCCAACCAGGCTGAGGGAACCTTTGGGCGCCTCCGTTACTCTTTAGGAGGCAACCGCCCCAGTTAAACTACCCATCAGACACTGTCCCTGATCCGGATCACGGACCCAGGTTAGACATCCAGCACGACCAGACTGGTATTTCAACGACGACTCCACCCGAACTGGCGTCCAGGCTTCACAGTCTCCCAGCTATCCTACACAAGCCGAACCGAACACCAATATCAAACTGTAGTAAAGGTCCCGGGGTCTTTCCGTCCTGCTGCGCGAAACGAGCATCTTTACTCGTAGTGCAATTTCACCGGGCCTATGGTTGAGACAGTCGAGAAGTCGTTACGCCATTCGTGCAGGTCGGAACTTACCCGACAAGGAATTTCGCTACCTTAGGATGGTTATAGTTACCACCGCCGTTTACTGGCGCTTAAGTTCTCAGCTTCGCCACCCCGAAGAGTGACTAACCGGTCCCCTTAACGTTCCAGCACCGGGCAGGCGTCAGTCCGTATACATCGCCTTACGGCTTCGCACGGACCTGTGTTTTTAGTAAACAGTCGCTTCTCGCTGGTCTCTGCGGCCACCCCCAGCTCAGAGCGCAAAGCTCATCACCGGACATGGCCCCCCTTCTCCCGAAGTTACGGGGGCATTTTGCCGAGTTCCTTAACCATAGTTCACCCGAACGCCTCGGTATTCTCTACCTGACCACCTGAGTCGGTTTAGGGTACGGGCCGCCATGAAACTCGCTAGAGGCTTTTCTCGACAGCATAGGATCATCCACTTCACCACAATCGGCTCGGCATCAGGTCTCAGCCTCAATGAACGGCGGATTTACCTACCGTCCGGCCTACACCCTTACCCCGGGACAACCACCGCCCGGGATGGACTACCTTCCTGCGTCACCCCATCACTCACCTACTACCAGCTCGGGCCACCGGCTCCACCACTCCGACCTCGTCCGAAGACTCAGCCGACGGCTTCACGGGCTTAGCATCACTGGATTCAATGTTTGACGCTTCACAGCGGGTACCGGAATATCAACCGGTTATCCATCGACTACGCCTGTCGGCCTCGCCTTAGGTCCCGACTTACCCTGGGCAGATCAGCTTGACCCAGGAACCCTTAGTCAATCGGCGCACACGTTTCCCACGTGTGAATCGCTACTCATGCCTGCATTCTCACTCGTGAACCGTCCACAACTGCCTTCCGGCGCTGCTTCACCCGGCACACGACGCTCCCCTACCCATCCACACACCCGTTAAGGCTATATGCGTGAATGACACGACTTCGGCGGTACGCTTGAGCCCCGCTACATTGTCGGCGCGGAATCACTAGACCAGTGAGCTATTACGCACTCTTTCAAGGGTGGCTGCTTCTAAGCCAACCTCCTGGTTGTCTCTGCGACTCCACATCCTTTCCCACTTAGCGTACGCTTAGGGGCCTTAGTCGATGCTCTGGGCTGTTTCCCTCTCGACCATGGAGCTTATCCCCCACAGTCTCACTGCCGCGCTCTCACTTACCGGCATTCGGAGTTTGGCTAAGGTCAGTAACCCGGTAGGGCCCATCGCCTATCCAGTGCTCTACCTCCGGCAAGAAACACACGACGCTGCACCTAAATGCATTTCGGGGAGAACCAGCTATCACGGAGTTTGATTGGCCTTTCACCCCTAACCACAGGTCATCCCCCAGGTTTTCAACCCTGGTGGGTTCGGTCCTCCACGAAGTCTTACCTCCGCTTCAACCTGCCCATGGCTAGATCACTCCGCTTCGGGTCTTGAGCGTGCTACTGAAACGCCCTGTTCGGACTCGCTTTCGCTACGGCTTCCCCACCCGGGTTAACCTCGCAACACACCGCAAACTCGCAGGCTCATTCTTCAAAAGGCACGCAGTCACGAGAACAAGGCAAGCCTCGTTCCGACGCTCCCACGGCTTGTAGGCACACGGTTTCAGGTACTATTTCACTCCGCTCCCGCGGTACTTTTCACCATTCCCTCACGGTACTATCCGCTATCGGTCACCAGGGAATATTTAGGCTTAGCGGGTGGTCCCGCCAGATTCACACGGGATTTCTCGGGCCCCGTGCTACTTGGGTGTCTCTCCAACGAGCCGCTGACGTTT
>NZ_JAHWZY010000082.1:0-5972 GCF_041380215.1 Streptomyces pimonensis | reverse complement strand
TCGACGGCCTGTCCACGTGCAGGGTCTTCGGCAGCTTGCCGTGCCGCATCGCCAGGACCATCTTGATCACGCCCGCGACACCGGCGGCGGCCTGGGTGTGACCGATGTTCGACTTCAGTGCCCCGAGCCACAACGGCCGGTCGGCGGGCCTGTTCTGCCCGTAGGTGGCGAGCAGGGCCTGCGCCTCGATGGGGTCACCCAGCGTCGTCCCCGTGCCGTGCGCCTCCACCGCGTCCACGTCGGTCGGGGCGAGCCCGGCGGCGGTCAGGGCCTGGCGGATCACCCGCTGCTGCGACGGGCCGTTCGGCGCGGTCAACCCGTTCGACGCGCCGTCCTGGTTCACCGCCGAACCGCGTATCACCGCCAGCACCGGGTGGCCGTTGCGCCGCGCGTCCGACAGCCTCTCCAGGAGCAGCAGGCCCGCGCCCTCGCCCCAGCCGGTACCGTCCGCGGCGTCGGCGAAGGGCTTGCAGCGGCCGTCCACCGCCAGCCCGCGCTGGCGGCTGAACTCGATGAACGTGTCCGGCGTCGACATCACGGTGACGCCGCCCGCGACGGCCAGCCCGCACTCGCTGTGCCGCAGCGCGTGCACCGCCAGGTGCAGGCCGACCAGGGACGACGAGCAGGCGGTGTCGATGGTCAGCGCGGGGCCCTCAAGGCCGAGCACGTAGGAGATGCGGCCGGAGACGACGCTGGCCGCGTTGCCGGTGAGGAAGTACCCCTCGTAGCCGTCCGGCGCGCCGGTGGCCAGGCGTGCCAGGTATCCCTGGCCGTTGGTGCCGATGAAGACGCCGGTCCTGCTGCCCCGTACCGAGTGCGGGTCGATGCCCGCCCGCTCGAAGACCTCCCAGGACGTCTCCAGCAGCAGCCGCTGCTGCGGGTCCATCGCCGCGGCCTCGCGCGGGGAGATCCCGAAGAACGCCGGGTCGAACTGGTCGGCGTCGTACAGGAAGCCGCCCTCGCGGGTATAGCTGGTCCCCTGCTGGTCGGGGTCGTCGTCGTGCAGCGCCTCCAGGTCCCACCCGCGGTTGGTGGGGAACGCGGAGATGGCGTCCCGGCCCTCCGCGAGCAGCTCCCACAGGTCTTCCGGCGACCGTACGCCACCGGGGAACCGGCAGCTCATGCCGATGATCGCGATGGGCTCGACCTCGCGCTCCTCGACCTCGCGCAGCTTGCCACGCGCCTCCTGGAGGTCCACCGTGGCTCGCCGGAGGTAGTCGAGGTACTTCTCCTCGTTTGACATCTGTTGCGACCTTTCAGGCGAGTTCATCGGTTCGGCTCAGGAGTTGCCGAGCTGCTGGTCGAGCAGGGCGAGCAGTTCGTCCGCCGACGCGGTGCGCGCGTCCGGTCCGGAGCCGGCGGGTTCGGTGCGGGTGTGCGCCTCGTCCCACCGGGACAGCAGTGCGCGGAGGCGGGCGCCGACGGCGGCGCTCTGCTGGTCGTCGCCCGGTGTCAGGGCGGACAGCGCGGCTTCCAGCCGGTCCAGTTCGGCGTCGATGGTCGGTGTGCCCATGCCCGGCATGTGGTCGAGCACATGAGTGGCGAGCGCGGCCGGGGTGGGGTGGTCGAAGACGAGGGTCGAGGGCAGGCTCAGTCCGGTGGCCGTGTTGAACACGTTGCGGAACTCGACCGCGGTGAGCGAGTCGAAGCCCAGTTCCTTGAAGGCCCGGCCGGGCTCGACCATTTTGGGGCTGTCGTAGCCGAGGACGGCGGCCACGTGCTCCCGCACCAGGTCGAGGACGACGCGCTCGCGCTCCGGTCCGGGCAGCGCGGCGAGCCTGGACGTCAGGTCCTGCGGTGTCGCCGCCTCCACGGGTGCCGGGGCGTGGCGGGCGACGGGCAGTTCCCGCAGCAGCGTGGCCGGCAGCGACGGCGCGTACACGTCCCAGTCGATGTCCGCGACGACCAGCACGGTCGGATCGTCCTCACGGACGGCCCGATCCAGTGCGGCGATGGCCAGCTCGGGTTCGAACGGTGCCGTGCCGCGGCTGCGCAGGATCTCGCCGAGCTGCTCGCCCACCATGCCGCCGCCGCCCCACGGCCCCCAGGCGACCGAGGTGGCGGGCAGGCCGGCCGCCACGCGCCGTTCGGCGAACGCGTCGAGGTAGGCGTTGGCGGCAGCGTAACTGCCCTGGGCCAGCGCGCCGAACGTGCCGGAGATCGAGGAGAACATCACGAACGCCGTCAGCTCCCGGTCACGGGTCAGCTCGTCCAGGTTGACGGCGGCGTCGACCTTCGGCCGCAGCACGGCGGCGAGCCGGTCCGGGGTGAGCGCGGTCAGCACGCCGTCGTCCAGGATGCCCGCCGTGTGCATGATCGCGGTGAGCGGATACTCCTCCGGCACCGAGGCCAGCAGCTTGGCCAGCGCTTCCCGGTCGGCGACGTCGCAGGCGGCGATCGTCACCCGCGCGCCCAGTTCGGTCAGTTCCGCGCGCAATTCCTCCGCGCCGTCGGCGTCCGGTCCGCGCCTGCTGGTCAGCAGCAGGTGCTGCGCGCCCTTGGCGGCCAGCCACCTGGCCACGTGCGCGCCGATCCCGCCGGTGCCACCGGTGATCAGTACCGTGCCGGTGGGGTCCCAGTCGCCGATCCGGCCCGCGGGGGCCCGCACCAGCCTGCGGGCGTACACGCCGCCGGTCCGCAGCGCGACCTGGTCCTCGTCCCGGGTGCCGGCGAGGATGCCCGCGAGGCGGGCGGCGGCGCGGTCGTCCAGGGTGTCGGGCAGGTCGACGAGGCCACCCCAGCGTTCGGGCTGTTCCCGCCCGACGCACCGGGCGAGGCCCCACACCATCGCCTGCTCGGGACGGACGGGCGTGTCGGAGCGTCCGACCGTGACCCCGCCCCGCGTCGCGTACCACAGCGGTGCGGTGACACCGGCGTCGCCGAGCGCCTGGACGAGGGCGAGAGTGGCGTACACGCCGCCCGACGGCAGTCCGGGATCGAGCGCGAACAGGGACAGCACGCCCGCCACGGGCTCGTCGACCCCCACGAGCCGGGCCGTCAGCGCGTCCCGGTCCTCCTCCGCCCCGCCGGTCCGGACCGGCAGCACCCGCGCGCCGTACCGGGTCAACGCGTCGGCGACGGATCCCTCGCCGGCGCCGTCCCGGCTGACCACGAGCCAGGTGCCCGTGAGGACGGCGGTGGGCTCGGGCACCGGCAGCCAGGTGATGCGGTAACGCCAGCCGTCGATCTCGGAGTTGGCGGACTGCGCCTGCCGCCACGACGACAGGCGGGGCAATACGGCGCCGATCGGGTCGTCGGGCGACACGCCCAGTTCGTCCGCCAGTCCGCCGAGGTCGCCGTCCGCCACGGCTGCCCAGAACCGGGCGTCGACGGAGTCGGTGGCGTCGGCCGCGGGAGCCTCGGCCATGTTCGGCCAGTACCGCTGGCGCTGGAAGGCGTAGGTGGGCAGGTCCACGTACCGCGCCCCGGGCGTCGTCCGACGCCAGTCGAAGGGCAGGCCCTGCACGTACGCTTCGGCGACCGACAGCAAAAACCGGTCCAGGTCCCCGTCGTCGCGGCGCAGCGTCCCCCCGACGATGGCCTCGGCACCGGTCGCCTCCAGTGTCTCGCGTACCCCGAAGGTCAGTACGGGGTGCGGGCTGCACTCGACGAACACGCCGACGCCCCGGTCGAGCAGGCCACGCGTCGCCTCCTCGAACCGCACCGGCTGCCGCAGGTTGCGGTACCAGTACTCGGCGCCCATCTCGGTCCCGGTCAGCCACTCGCCGGTCACCGTCGACAGCATCGGCACCCGTGCCTCCGCCGGCTCCACCCCGGCCAGCGCGGTCGCCAAGGTCTCGCGGATGCGCTCGACGTGCGGCGAGTGCGAGGCGTAGTCCACCGGGACCCGCCGCGCCCGTACAGCGTCGGTGTCGCAGGACGCCACCAGTTCGTCCAGCGCGTCGGCGTCACCCGCCACGACCACCGAACCGGGACCGTTCACCGCGGCGACCGAGATCCGGCCCGCCCAGCGTTCGATCCGCTCCCGAGCCTGGTCGACCGGCACCGCCAACGACACCATGCCGCCCCGGCCCGACAACTCCACGATCGCCCGGCTCCGCAACGCCACCACCTTGGCCGCGTCGGCCAGCGACAACGCCCCCGCCACATGAGCGGCGGCGATCTCGCCCTGGCTGTGCCCCACCACGGCGTCCGGCTCCACACCGTACGAGCGCCACAGCGCGGCCAGCGACACCATCACCGCGAACAGCGCGGGCTGCACCACGTCGACCCGGTCCATCGCGTCGGCATCGGCCAACACGTCCCACAACGACCAGTCCACGTACGGGGCGAGCGCCTCGGCACACGCCTCCAGCGAGGCCCGGAACACCGGCGACGACTCCGCCAGCGCGGCGCCCATGCCGAGCCACTGCGAACCCTGCCCCGGGAAGACGAACGCCACCTTGCCCGCGGGCCGGGCCGTGCCCGTCGTCGCCCGGGCCGACTCCACGCCCCGGGCGACCGCCGCCGGCCCCTCGGCGATCGCGGCCAGGCCCGCGAGCAGGCCGTCGCGATCCTGGCCGACGACGATCGCCCGGCTGTCGAAGACCGACCGCGCCACCGCGAGGGTGCCGGCGACATCGCGCGGTTCCAGCTCGGGGTGCGCCACCAGGTGGGCCCGCAGCCGCTGGGCCTGCTCCCGCAGCGCGTCGTTGTCCTTGGCCGACACCAGTAGCGGTACCGGAGACGGGGGCAGTCCGGCGACCGGTCCGGTGGACTCGCCGGTTTCGGTGGGTTCGGCGGTTTCGGTGGGTTCGATGTCCGGTGCCTGTTCGATGATGGCGTGCGCGTTGGTGCCGCTGAAACCGAACGACGACACGCCGAAGCGGCGCGGCCGGCCGGTGTCCGGCCAGTCGCGGGCCTCGGTGAGGAGCGCCACGTCACCGGTCGACCAGTCGACCTGCGGGGTGGGCCCGGCGACGTGCAGCGTCTTCGGCAGCACGCCGTGCCGCATCGCCATGACCATCTTGATGACACCCGCGACACCGGCCGCGCCCTGGGTGTGCCCGATGTTGGACTTCAGCGAGCCCAGCCACAACGGCCGGTCGGCGGGCCGCTCCTGGCCGTAGGTGGCCAGCAGCGCCTGCGCCTCGATCGGGTCGCCCAGCTTGGTGCCGGTGCCGTGCGCCTCGACCGCGTCCACGTCGGACGGAGCGAGCCCGGCGGCCGCCAGCGCCTGCCGGA
The DNA here is from genome assembly GCF_041380215.1 of Streptomyces pimonensis. Classification (NCBI taxonomy): domain Bacteria; kingdom Bacillati; phylum Actinomycetota; class Actinomycetes; order Kitasatosporales; family Streptomycetaceae; genus Streptomyces; species Streptomyces pimonensis. The sequence goes on along the minus strand of NZ_JAHWZY010000082.1, from coordinate 788 downwards.
TCACCCGCTGCTGCGACGGCCCGTTCGGCGCCGTCAGGCCGTTGGACGCGCCATCCTGGTTGATCGCGGAACCGCGTACCACCGCCAGCACCCGGTGACCGTTGCGCCGCGCGTCGGACAACCGCTCCAGTACGACCATGCCGACGCCCTCGCCCCAGCCGGTGCCGTCCGCGTCCGACGAGAACGGCCGACAGCGGCCGTCGGTGGACAGCCCGCGCTGGCGGCTGAACTCGATGAACGAACCCGGCGTCGACATCACCGTCACACCACCCGCCAGCGCCGTCGAGCAGTCCCCCGCCCGCAGTGCCCGCACCGCCAGGTGCAGCGCCACAAGCGACGACGAGCACGCCGTGTCCACCGTCACCGCCGGGCCCTCCAGCCCGAACGCGTAGGCGACCCGGCCGGACACGACGCTCGCCGCGTTGCCCGTGCCGATGAATCCCTCGACACTCTCCTCGCTCGCCGACAGCAGTGTGGTGTAGTCCTGCACGTTCGAGCCGGTGAAGACGCCGATGTCCTGCCCCCGCACCGAGTTCGGGTCGATCCCGGCCCGCTCGAACGCCTCCCAGGAGGTCTCCAGCAGCAGCCGCTGCTGCGGGTCCATCGCCAGCGCCTCACGCGGCGAAATACCGAAGAACGCCGGGTCGAACTGGTCGGCGTCGTACAGGAAGCCGCCTTCGCGGGCGTACGAGGTGCCCAGGTGCTCCGGGTCGGGGTCGTACAGGTTCGCCAGGTCCCAGCCTCGGTTGCCCGGGAACTCCCCGATGGCGTCGACCCCGTCCAGCACA
>NZ_JAHWZY010000081.1:0-6818 GCF_041380215.1 Streptomyces pimonensis | reverse complement strand
GGAGGAACTCGGCCGGATACAGCGGGACATGACGGTGACGGCGGCGCAGATCGCGCCCGGCGAACCGGTGCTGGCCGTGCTCGCGGCGCTCGATGAGGACCCGCGCTACCAGATGACGGACAGGGCGCAGTTCCGCGACTGGCTCCAGGAACTCGCTAACGCCACCATCACCGACCTCGATGGAACGCACTTCGCGATCCCCGCGCCTTTGCGACGAATCGACTGCCGGATCGGCCCTGCCGACGGGCCCGCCTTCTATCTGGCGCCCAGCGAGGACCTGTCGCGTCCCGGCACGGTCTGGTGGACCAGCCCCGAGCCAGGCGCGCCGATTCGGACGTGGACCGTGCCCAGCACGATGTTCCACGAGGGTGTCCCGGGCCCCCACCTGCAGCTGGGCGTGACGACGCTCAACACCTCTGGGTTCAATCGGTTCCAGCGGCTGTCGTGCGAACTGCACCCAGGGCACGTCGAGGGGTGGGGCCTGTACGCCGAGCGGCTGATGGACGAACTCGGATACCTCGCCAACCCGGCCCACCGGCTGGGGATGCTGGCCACCGGGCAACTGCTGCGCGCCGCACGGGTCGTCCTGGACATCGGGCTGCACCTGCGGCTCCCCATCCCCGCGGGCACCGGGTTCCACGAGGGAGAGCGGTGGACGCCGCAACTGGGCCGCGCGTTTCTCACGGAACACTGCGGGCTCGGCCCACCAGGATTCGTCGAGTTCGAAATCGACCGGTATCTGGGACGCCCGGGACAGGCCCGCGCCTACAAGCTGGGAGAGAAGGTGTGGCTGGAGGCGCGGGAGGAGGCCCGCCGTCGCGACGGCGCCGCCTTCGACCTAAAGCGGTTCCACCACCACGCGCTGAACCTGGGGCCGATGGGCCTGGACCTGCTGCGAGCGGAGCTGACGCGCGCGGACCGTGCCCGCTGAACAGGCGTGGACAGGGCGGATACGAGCGGAGCGCACCACATGGTGAGAAAGCGAGAGATCGGATGATCACGGCAGTAGGACATGCCGACCTGACTTCGACCACGTGGGATCTGGTGCAGGCCGAACTACGGGAACGCCTGCAGGGCCTGCCGCCCGACACGACGGCACTGGTACGTGCCGGCGCCAGACTGCCCTTGGTGTTCGGGCGGGTGGTGCACGAGGTGGGGCGGCGCCTGGTGGTCCTGCTCCCGGAACGGGTAGATGCCTTCGCCGACGCTCCCTTCCACGACCGGCGGGCGCACCGGGAGTTGCTGGCCCTGGCCGAGCAGATACGGATGCTTCCCTTCGACCCGCTGGACCGGGACGCCTGTGTGAGCGCGGACGAACGGCTGGTCAGCAGCTGCAGCCGGCTGCTGGCCGTCTGGGACGGTTCACCGTCCAGCGGGCAGGATGCCACCGCCCACATGGTCGCGTACGCCCGTGCCCGCGGTATCGCCGTGGAGGTCGTCTGGCCTACGGGGGCCGCCCGTGAACCGGCCGGGCACACCGCGTCGCTGTGCGCGCCCGGGCACAGACGCTAACCGTCTCGTCGGCCGTCGCCTCACTGGTGTCGTTCGCCGCCGGTCTTCTGCACGTGAGTGGTGTCGGCATCGATGGGGGCACCGTCGGCGCCGGTCGGCTTGATGTCCGGCACACGGGCGCCATGTTGGTCGACCAGTGTGGAGTGTGGCTCGCCGGGTTCGAAGGCGTGGCGCTCTCCCCACTGGCGCAGAGTGAGGAGGACGGGGAAGAGGTCGCGGCCGGCGTCGGTGAGTACGTACTGCAGGCGGCGGCCCGAGGGTGCGGTCTGCTGGGTCAGGACTCCGTGGGCGGTGAGCTTGCGCAGGCGGTCGGTGAGGATGTTGCGGGCGATGCCGGTCCGTCGCTGGAACTCGGTGAAGGACCGTGCCCCATCCATCGCGTCCCGGATGACCAGGAGGCTCCACCGGTCACCGACGAGGTCGAGCGTGCGGGCTACCGGACAGTCGGGATCGGTCCAGGCAGGGCTCGAAGTGCCCGTGGAGGGGCGCGGCATGACACCTCCCGATGAGTTGCGGATTGAAACCATCATGCCCTACGGTCGAATTAGTTTCACTTTACTACTCATATCGTTAGGAGTGCGATGGACGTCTGGCGACGGTTACTCCTCGCGACCGTGTGCGGTGTCGCGGTAGCGAGCATCTACGCTGCGCAAACAGTGCTGCCGTCCATGGGAGACAGCCTCGGGGTGTTGGCACAGCACGCCGGGTGGATCGTCTCGACTGGCCAGTTCGGCTATCTGGCCGGTCTGGTGCTGCTGGTGCCGCTCGGCGACGTGGTCACCAACAGGCGTCGGCTCATCGCGGTGCACATGGCCATCACCGCGGCAGGACTGTTCCTGACGGCTGCGGCTTCGGCCGCGTGGACGGCCTTCTCCGGACTCGCGCTGGCCGGAATGTTCGCGGTCGTGGTGCAGACCACGGTGGCCTACGCCGCGTCGGTCTCGCCGCCCGCCGAGCGCGGACGCAACATCGGTGTCGTGACGTCGGGCGTGGTGGTGGGCATCCTGGGCGCGCGGTTCGTCACAGGCATGCTCGCGCAGGCGTGGGGCTGGCGAAGCATGTACGCCGTGCTCGGTGTGCTCGCACTCGCCCTCGCCGCCCTTGTCCTGCGCGCGCTGCCGCCTGAAGACAGCTCTCGCCAGCCTGCGGGCTACCGACAGGCCGTCGTCTCGTTCCGCGGGCTGTTCGGGCAGCGTCTCTTCCTGACGCGCGGTCTCATCGCGTTCTTCCTATTCGCATCGTTCGGCACCCTGTGGAGTGGCCTGTCCCTGCCGCTGGCGAACGCACCATGGCATCTGAGCGAAAGTCAGATCGGACTGTTCGGCATCGCCGGACTCGCCGGCGCACTGGGCGCGGCACGTGCGGGACGGTGGGCGGACGCAGGACGGGCGACCCCGATCAGCGGCCTCGCGCTGGCTCTGCTCATCGTCTCCTGGGCCGCGACCGCGCAGTTGTCCTGGTCCCTGTGGCTGCTCGTCATCGGCATTGTGGTGCTCGACTTCGCGGTCCAGGTCGTGCACGTGAGCAACCAGCACGTGCTCACCACCGCGCATCCGGAGCGCACCAGCAGCGTCATCGGCGGCTACATGGTTTTCTACTCCCTCGGCTCCGCCCTCGGCGCAGCCGCCACCACCTCCATCTTCACCTCCCACGGCTGGGCCACCTCCAGTCTCCTCGGGGCCGGATTCGCGACCTGCGCGCTGATCGTCTGGGCAACCGACGCACGCCGGCGCTCCAGGACTTCGGAGGTCGGTTCCGAGGCGGCGGACGCGCACCGTGGCGAGGAGGAGAAGCAGAGGAGCGAAACGGAGCAGGTCGGCCCGGTGGCGGACCGTTCCAGGGGCCATCGATGAATTAGTGGGGTGTTTTGCTCTCGCGAGCTGCGGCTGTCGCGTGCATGACGTAGTTGGCGAGGTCGCTGGGGTCGATCAGCCGGGCGGGGATGGGTTCGGAGTGGTGGCCGAGGTCCTCGAGGTGCGGGCGGACCTGCTTGATCAGGCCTCTCATCTGGTTCTCCCCGATGCGGAAGAGGTAGGAGATCAGCGAGCAGGACAGGCCGCGCTGGTCGAGGACGGCGGCCCAGATGATGTTCTCCGTGGTCATCTTGCGGTGCCGGGGCCTCTCCTTGGGCGGCAGGGCGTCCAACCGGTCGCGGACGCCGGCGGTGAGATCGTCCAGGTCGTGGCGCTCGAGGCCAGTCAAGAGGGGGTGGGTGGCCAGGGTCGCGCCGAAGGTATGCGCGGCGCGGGGGTGGGATCTGGGGCCGGGCGGGTGGAGGGGGACGTCGGGGATGCCGGGCTGGGGCGGGATCGTGTAGTTCCAGTCCCCGTGGAAGTCGTCGGGGCGGATCGTGAGGGCGGCGGCGTGCTGTTCGCTGATCTCGATTCCGGTGGGATAGCTGCCGGTGTCCAGGCGGGCGGTCACCCTCAGTCCGGTGCGGGTGGTGGTCGCCGAGATGAGATTCAGGACGGTTTCGTAGCTGGTCAGCGGGTGGGCGCGCCAGTTGAGGGAGATGAAGGAGAACAGGCGGTGCTCGACCCGGTTCCACTTCGAAGTGCCTGGACAATGCCGTTGCTTGACTACTGAACTATCGCGGGCTGCAACGTGATGACCTTGGCTGTGATCCGTCGTGTCGGCCGCCGGTCACGGGTGTTGATCCGGTAGGAGAGCTTCGAGGAGTACTTCGAGTCCGGACGCTTCAGATGTCGGTCCGCCTCCCGCAGGCGCCTGGCTCCGTTGTCGAGCTTGCGGCGAACCTTCGCCGCAAGCACCGCCAAGAACTCCTTGACCTTCACGGGCGTGTCCGTGCACTGGCGGACCACGCTGCGCCGTGCGTGCTTGAGGACCTTGACGAAGGAGACCCGGTCCGGATCGATCCCGTTGTCGTCGGCCAGAGCGATGATGACCTGCGTGAGGCAGTGGTGTACGACCAGATGCGCCCAGACCTCCTGACGCACCAGATCCGGGGCACCCGAGCGCAGGACCTCGGCCGGCCCGCGCTGGAAGGTCTTGATCTGCCGGAATGCCGACTCCGCCTCCCACCGTGAGTGGTAGAGCCCCGCCAGTTCCGTCGCTGGATAAGCAATCGGGTCCACCAGATCGGTCAGCAGTCTGATCACCTCGCCGCCGTCGACGCGGTACTCGACCACACGGACCAGCACCCCGCCGGGATGCGCGCCCTTCTGCCCGGCCAGGTTCATCCTCGCCAGGTAGGTGCCGTCGGGCAGGTGCTCGACCGGGCGAGCCGCAACGCTCGAACGGGCCCGGATCAGTAGATGAGCTCCTGCCTCGGTGTATGCCTTCCACAGCGCCACACCGGGAAAGCCGCGGTCCATGATGACCAGCATCCCGGCCGCCGCGTCGGCCATTTTGATCGCCAGCTCCGGCTCGCCGCCGTTGAATCCGCCCACCGACGCGTCGATCTGTGCGTGCGTGCCGCACTCGGTCAGCGTCACCACCCGCGCCTGCGGGAACCCCGCGGGCTGGCCGTTCTTGACCGGGCCGCCGAACACAGCTCGGTTGGCCGGCGTGTCCGGCACATCCAGCACGAACCCGTCCACCGCAGCCAGCCGCATCTCGCGGTAGAAGGCGCTCTTCAAACCGATCGGAGCCAACGGCCCGGCCAGTTCCCGGAACAGGGTTTCCAAGACCCGTGGCCCCAGGCGCTTTCGCGCCCGCGTGAACGAGGACTTGTTGGGGATGCTCTCAGCCAACTCAGGTATTGTGCCGACGAGTTGCTCGGCGACGTCGTCGTAGGAGTCCTGCTGGAACAGGGCCAGGGCGAGCGTGAAGTAGACCATGAACCCGGCTGGCAGGGCACCGGACTTCTTGTCGCGAACCCCGCATTTCTCCAGCACCTCACCGACGAGCTCCGGGGTCACCCAGCGGGTCACCACCCCCAGCCGCACATGATCAGATATCCCCACCCATGGATGCATGCCGGGCTCAACGATCACGTGCTCCCAATGTCACCGCGAACTGCTTGCCCTACTCAAGCAACGGCATTGAGTGCCTGGAGGCAGGTGGCACACGGTGATCTGAAGGCCGGTCTCGGTGGCGAGAACGGCGAGGTTGGCCTTCCATGCCTTGGCGCGGGAGCTGTTGGAGCCGCCGCCGTCCGCGGTGATCAGCAGGCGTTTCGCGTGCGGGTAGGCGGCCCGGCCTTCCTCGGTCCACCAGCGGCGCAGGCTGGCCACTGCGAATGCGGCGGTGTCGTGATCGGTGCCGACCACGACGAAGCCGGTGTTGCGGGCCAGGTCGTAGATGCCGTACGGGATCGCGGTGCCGGTGGCGTGGGAGGGGAAGTCGTGGTCGAGGACTTTGACCGGGGCGCCCGGCGGGGCCCACTCGCGTCCGGGCCGGGCGAAGAGTCCGATCTGCTCCTTCTTCTTGGTGTCCACGCTGATCACCGGGTCGCCGGAGCGGAGGAAGTCGGCCACCGTGGCGTTGAGGTGCTCGAACTGCGCGTCCCGGTCCGGGTGGTGGCTGCCGGCCAGCACCCGCGCGTTGCCGCGCAGGCTGAACCCGGCCGCCTTCAACAGGGCCGCGATGGTGTCGCGGCCCACCTTCCGGCCCTGGACGGCGAGCTCGTCCGCCAGGCGGCGCAACGACTTCGTCGTCCACGTCAGCGGCCTCATCGGATCGCCCTGCGTGCTGTCCTCGACCAGCTCCAGCAGGGTCGGCACCAGGCCTGGGTCCTTGTCCGCCAGAGCCGGGCGGCCCGCTCCCGGCCGTCGCACCCGCCCGTCCGACTCCGCGTCGGCGTCGAGTTCGGCCAGACCCCGACTGACACAGCCCTTCGAGACCCCCGCGGCCCGCGCCACCGCGGCAATCCCACCGTGCCCCAGTTGCCGGGCCTCCGCGCCGTACAAGATCCGGCGCTGCCGCTCGTTCAGATACGGCGTCACCGCCTCAAGCTTCGCCCGTAACGACCCCGTCAATCCATCAAAGTGCCTCATACCACACCAACGAGCCCAACTACCGCAAGCAACCCACTAATTTATCGACGGCCCCTTGTGACCTGGGGTTTCGTGAGTTCGGTGTAGTAGGTGGCTTCGTACTCGACTGGTGGGACGTGGCCTATCTCACCGTGGAGCCTGCGGTGGTTGTACCAGTCAACATATTCAGCGGTGGCGAGTTCGACCTCGGACAGCGTCTTCCAGGGCCGCCGGGGTTTGATCAGCTCGGTCTTGAACAGACCGATCGTGCTCTCCATCAGGGCATTGTCGTAGGCATCTCCGACTGATCCGATCGAAGCGGCGATGCCGGCGGCGTCCAGGTGCTCGGCGAGCCGGAAACTTGTGTAT